>JBFMFK010000003.1:3612-92813 GCA_040752125.1 Patescibacteria group bacterium
CTACCGCCTCCGCCTTCAACAGAGAATTTACCTGGCGCAATTGGTATCATACTTAATCCGCTATTAAATATTTTTCTAGTTCGTTGATCTTATTTCCTTTCAGGAAATCTTCCAAATTCATCTCTTTTTTTCCTTCTGGCTTGATTTTTTTAATGAAAAGTCTGCTGTTTTTTATCTCTGCGCTTGTGATAATGATACGTTTTTTTTTGCCTATTTTTTCAATAAAAAAATAAGCAGCCGGCCAAGGCGTAAAAGCGCGAATTTTTCTCTCAATTATTTCTGCTGATTCATTTAGATCTATAAGCCCGTCTTTTTTAGTTATTTTTTTTGTATAAGTTGCCTGAGAATGATTTTGATCTCGGGGTTTTATCTTACCTTCGATCCAATCTTCAATCGTTTCCATAAAAAGTCTAGCTCCTAATTCTGCCAATTTCTCCTCAAGCTCTTTATTATATAATTTTAATTTACTGGTATCAATTTCTAATTCTTTAGATGCAATGATAGGACCGTGATCCATTTGTTCGTCCATTAAGATTATGGATACGCCTGTCTTTCCCCCCCCGCTCAAGATAAAGGATTGGATGGGAGATGGCCCGCGGAACTCGGGGAGTAATGATGGATGTATATTCAGACAGCCAAACTTCGGGATATTTAAAATCTCAATAGGAATAATTTTGCCATAATCAGCGACAAGAAAGATATCATAATGGCTGACAATTAGGTTATGCACATCTGTGATTTTTTCCGGCTGAAGAATGATTTTGTTGTTTTCTTTTGCCCAAAGTTTTACTGGCGTGGGCATTATTTTCATGGTTCTCCCTTTTGGTTTGTCCGAAGTGGTGACGATCAAAGACGGATCAAAATGATTCTTACGGAGAAAATCCAAAATTTTTACTGCAAATTCTCCTGTCCCCCAAAAAACAAATTTGTATTTAATATTATGTATCTTATGTATCATATTTTAAGTATAAAGTATTATACACTCCTTAACAATGTGCAGCACTCGGTGTTGCACAGATAAATTTTTTTTGTTAAAATTAAATTTATTAAATTAAATTGATGAGAATATTTAAACCAATAATTGGAAATTTTTATCATATCTTTAATCGCGGAACAGAAAAAAGAGATATTTTTACTTGCAAGAAGGATTTTGAAAGATTTATTGTTAATTTAATTCTTTTTAATACTAAAAATCAAAATCCTATTAGAAATATATCTCGTTATAATATAGATTCTGCCTGCAAAAAAATTCCTGATGATCCATTAGTGAGAATTCATGCTTTTTCATTGCTTCGCAATCATTTTCATTTAATGCTTGAGGAAGTGACCCAAAATGGTATTTCTAGATTTTTACATAGAATAGAGATGAGTTATTCATTATATTTCAATAAATTGTATTCTCGGAGCGGCAATCTTTTTCAGGGTGCATATAAAATTAGACATATAGATAATAATGCTTATTTATTATACCTCCCTCTTTACATACACCTTAATCCTCTTGACATGTTGAAATCAGAAAAAAATTGGAAAGAAGTGGGAATTAAAAATAAAACAAAAGCTATAGATTTTCTAGAAACTTATCCCTGGTCCAGTTTAAGAGAATATCTAGCTGGGCAATCTGGACAATATTATCCTTTTGTCTCTCGTGAAATTATTGACAACCTTTACAAGAATCCAGATGAATGGGAAATAATGTTTCGCGATTGGTTCCCAGACTCTCAATTATCTTTTGCGACTTTCTGACTTTCTAAATTGTGCAGCACTGTGCAGCACTCAGTGCTGCACAATTTATTCCTTGCGCTTAAGATTTTCTACTCGTTCTAATCTTGTCGCTTTATCAATAAATAATACGCCATTCAGATGATCCATTTCATGTTGGATGATCTGCGATAATATTCCTGAAGCTCCTAAAATGAATTTTCTTCCTTTTTCATTATAAGCCTCAATGGTAATTTTTTCCGACCGCTTCACTATGCCATAAAGATTGGGAATGCTCAGACACCCTTCCTCCATTGCGAGTTTCTTTTTAGATGTTTTTTTAATGACGGGATTGATGAAGACCATTGGAGGAATATTTTTTTTTGTATCTTCAGGCAGTTTCTTTCTTATTCTTCCATTGACGATAAATATTCTTAATGGTTCTCCAATTTGCGGAGCAGCCAAGGCAACGCCATTTTTTTCTTTAGCCAAAAGATGTGTCATATTTTTGATAATATTTTTTATTTTTCTTGTTGCTATATCTTCTCTAGCGACTTCTTGGGCTATCTGTCTTAAAATTTTATTTCCTCTTTGAATGATTTTTGTTAGCATAGCATATAATTTACTTAATACTTTATACTTTCTTATGATTACAATAATGATTCTGGGTCAATATTAATTTTCCATGCCGGAGGAAGCGAAAAAAGAAGCTGGCGCAGTGCCTGTTGCTTTGCGGGCCAGGTATCTGGCTCAAGTTTGAGCAAGAGGTTCCAGCTGTAAATGTTTTTGATCTTAGGTATAAAAGAAGCATAGCTTATCGGATTCCATCTCTCCAATGTTTTTTCCATATTTTTTATATCTTTTCTTAATCTCGTTCTGTCTTTATCTTCTTTGGTTATTTTGATAAGCATCTTGAAGGGGGGATATTGAAGTCTTTGTCTTAATTCAATTTCTTCGTTATAAAAACTGAGGGTGTTTCCTTTTATGGCATTTTCAAAAAGATTTTGTTCCATTAAGGTCTGCCGGGAGATGGAAAGTTTAGTTTGTATAAAAAAAGATTTCTTAGCAAGGGCTCTTAATTTTAAAAGAAGGTGAAATATTTTCTCATTGATTCTAAAATCAGGAAGCGTGAACATAGCGTCAATTGACACCACCGCTATTCTATCAACTTTTTGTTTGATGTACGAAAATAATATTTCGGTAGCGATCAAGATAGCGTCATTTGATTCCTTAAATTTTTTTGCGATTTCATCGCCTTGTTTTTTTATCTTGACAATATCGCTATCCATCCTGAAAACATTGATTTCCGGCGAGATTTTTTTGATCTCCTCAATTACTTTTTGAATACCTAGACCAAAGGTTTCCAGTCTCCAGCTTTGGCAATAAGGGCATCGTTCCGGAACCTCAGCTTCTGAAAGACATTTATGGCAAATAAATTTTACTTTTTTGTCTTTGTGAATCACAAGAGGTGTTTCGCATCTTTGGCAGAGAATGACTTTTCGACAATCTTTACAAAGCGTCGCAGGAGAATATCCGCGCCTGTTTATGAACAGGATAATTTTCTCTTTTTTTCCTATTGATTCCCTGATCATCTCTCTGACTTCTTGACTTATGATCTCGTGGGGTTCAGTCTCAATTAGTTCGCCCTCTGTCTGAGAAATTATTCTATGTGCCGGGAATGATTTATTTTTATAATAAGTTTCCGTTCTCAAGGCAATGTCGCCAAAAATAGCCTTGGTCTTTAGTTCTGAACTCAATAGCTCCACAGCCTTCCGTATATCTATATATGACCTAGTTTGAAGCTTATAAAGAGATGAATTCTCTCCTTCAATGATGAAGACTTTTAAATCAGGACGCGGCAATGAAAGAAAAGATTTGGTGGCAATAATCAATAAAGGATGTTTCTCTGTTTTAGTCAAGTTCCATGATTCTTTTATTTTTTTAGCGGAAAAATTAGTATTTAAAATCACCGTATAATTTTCTATACCTTTTTGGAGTTCAGGCGCGAAATTTTCAATTTCAGAAGTTGAAGGCAGGCATAGAAAGATAGAATGATTTTTCACAAATTCTTCTCTGACGATCCGGCGGTATTGCTGGATTCTCTCTTCTCTTGGTCCTTGAACAATAATGTTTTCCTGATAAGTTTTTTCTGTTTCCCTGCTTATCTGGCTAGAGCTTGACCAATCTTTATTTTTCAGAATGATCTGGGGTATAAAATCTTTGATTGTCGTTCCCAAATTGGAGAGAAAATAGTCAGCAATTTTTTTGGAGGCCCCTATGAATGGCGGCAAAAGAAAGTTTTTTGAAATAATCTCTTTTAATGATTTTAAGGCGAAATCACTGCGCCGCAGAACTGTTTTCATTTTCATAATCTCTTGGCTGGATATGATTAGGGCCGGCACTAATTTTTTTTTGACAGGCACAGAAACCAATGATCCGACATCCACATCTTGGGAAGTAAAATAAGAAAGGTTTTCTTTAAAAACCCCCTTAGCAATGGGAATGACGGTGACGATTTTCATCTTAATCCAATTTAATCCTTATAAGAGTATTTTCATCTAAAAGATAGACAGCAGATTCGTTCTTATATGTTTCAGCAACTGGCTCTTTGCCTTTGTAGATAGGCTGGATAATTCTTCCGCCTCTGCCATCAATCTCAATGGCGAAGACTCCATTTTGGACCGAGATTATTAATACATCCCTTCTTCCGGGATAAAAATCAGCACTTCTTATGGGAAAGCGCGAATCTAAAACCAGAACTTTTTGTTCTCCCTTAAAATAATAAGGTAGTGAATCTAGATCACTCAGCCATTCCACCCATAGTTTGTTTTGATTAGGGCTCCACCAGACTTTTTCTTTTTCATTGGTGCTCAATTTGTACATTATAGTTGATGTAGCCAATTGTTTTTTTATCTTTTCAATCTCGTTAATAATCTCATCGTGTTTCGAGGTTTCCAAAGGCGTAGAATTTTCAATCTTCAATATCTCTCCTTTTGGTTCTTTAGGAATTAAAAGCGCCCTTGCTTCTGCAACTTTCTGTTCTTCAACATTAAGTTCTTTTGCCCAGGGCCAATATGTTTCCTTACCGACGATGATATAATATTTTCCCGGTCTTAAGTTTTGGATAAAAAAGCCCTTTTGAAGGATATTTGTTTCTTTTTCCAATTTGCTGTTGATAAAAATCTGAGAGTCAGATAATGGCGAAGAGATATAGAGCCCGCCGGTTTTTATAATATGCAATCTTTCATCAAGACGGTAGCCATTGGAATAAAGCAGGGCTATTGGTGCCAATGCCACGAATATTAAAAAGCAAACAATTAAAATTATCCTCCTTTTTTTTAAAGTCATATTTATTTATTGATTATGACAAAAATCCGCTAAAAAATCCAATGTCGACCAATGTCAACCTGCCACGTCGACCTGCCACGTTGACAAAAGAAAATGACTTGGTAAAATAGATATTAAAATAGATATATGGAAGGAGATATTTATCACGTACTTAATAGAGGTATAGAAAAAAGCACGATCTTTTTTGAACCCAATGATTACAAAAGATTTATTTTAAGTCTCTATAAATTTAATAATAAAGGACATGCTCTTCGGCTGAATAATAATATTTTATTTAATAATCTTCCTAAACAAGATAAAATTGTTGAAATTTTGGGATGGAGTTTGATGCCCAATCATTATCACTTATTGTTGCGAGAAAAAATTGAAGGTGGTGCGATTGATTTTATTAAGAGAATCGGCAATGGTTTTACTAAATATTTTAATATTAAAAATAATCGTTCTGGTTATTTATTTCAAAATTCCGCAAAAATAATTAATGTTAAGAAAAATAGACATTTTTTATATTTGCCATTTTATATAGACGCAAATCCAATTGATCTTATTGAACTAGGGTGGGAAGAGAAAGGCGTAAAAGACAAAAAGAAAGTACTGAATTTTTTAGAAAAATATCAATGGTCAAGTTATCAAGATCATATAGGTATTTCAAATCGTACCCAGATAATAAATACAAAGCTATTCTACGAGATTTTTGATACTAACCAGAAACAATATAGAAAAGATTTTCAAGAATGGATAGGCCACGTCAACCTGCCACGTTGACGTGCCACGTTGACATAGGGAAGGGACGGATGAAAAAGGAGTTGTATTTACAACTCCTCTCAAGTTTAAAAAATTATTTATTCCTTAAAGCTACACAACTCTCTTTGTTCATAACAGGGCTCATTTCCTTACACACTTTAAAAATCAGAAAAAATATGCGAGAATTTAGACAATGAACTCGTATGTCATTCAGGGAGGGGAAAAGTTAAAAGGGGAAGTGACGATAAATGCTTCCAAGAATTCGGCTGTGGCAATTTTGATTGCCTCGCTCCTGAATGAGAAGAGGACGATTATAAAAAATATCCCCAAGATAGAAGAAGTTTACAGGATAATTGAAGTTTTGCAGAGCATCGGCGTTTTTGTCAAATGGTGCAAGCCGCATGAATTAGAAATAATTCCTTCTGAAAAATTGAATTTGAACAAGATCAATATTGAGGCAGCTGAAAAGACAAGAAGTATCATTCTTTTTTTGGGTCCCTTAATTCATAAATTGAAAAAATTTTCTCTTCCGAATTGCGGAGGATGCAAACTGGGTAGGAGAACAATAATACCTCATCTTTACGCCCTTGAGGAATTCGGCATTAAAATAAAAAGTACAGATGATAAATTGTTGATTGATTCCTCAAAAATTCATTCCGCAGACAAGGTGATTATGTATGAATCTGGAGATACAGCCACAGAAAATGCAATAATGGTTGCAGCAATGATTCCCGCAAAAACAATCATCAAGTTTGCCTCAGCCAATTATCAAGTTCAAGACCTCTGCAAATTTTTGTCAAAGCTTGGAGTAAAAATAGAAGGGATTGGTACGACTACTCTTACTATTTCCGGTAAAGAAAAATTGTCAAAAGAAATTGAATTTTATTTGACCGAAGATCCTATTGAGGCCATGCTATTTTTGTCTTTGGCTGCTACCACAAATTCTTCCATAATGATTAAGAGATGCCCGATTGACTTTTTGGAATTAGAGCTTCTGAAATTGAAAAAAATGGGATTTCGTTTTAAGATAATTAAAAAATACAAATCAAAGAATCATTTTGGGAAACTAGTTGATATTGCGACATTCCCGTCAATTCTGGTTGCAGCTGTTGAGAAGATATACGCTCGACCATTCCCCGGCCTGAATATGGATAATTTACCCTTTTTTGTGCCCATTGCCACACAGGCAAAAGGGAAGACATTGATTCATGATTGGGTTTACGAAAATCGGGCAATCTATTATACAGAATTTAGACGCTTGGGCGCCAAGATCACCTTAGCCGATCCCCACAGAGTTTTTATTGAAGGCCCCACAAAATTAATTGCGGCCGAAATGATCAGTCCATCAGCATTAAGACCTTCAGCAAGTCTATTGGTGGCGATGTTGGCTGCAAAAGGAAAATCTGTATTAAAAAATACATATGCCATTGAGAGAGGATATGAAGATCTTGTTGGAAGATTAAAAAAACTTGGTGCACACATCCAAGTTCAAAATTAAAAGTTCAAAATGCAAAATTAAAGTGGTTTTATTTATCAAAAAATTAGGAATTGATTTAGGAACAGCCAACACCCTGGTTTTTGTTCCTGGTTATGGAGTCCTTCTGAATGAGCCTTCAGTAGTTGCTGTCTCTATGCCTGAAAATAAAGTTTTAGCAGTAGGCGATGATGCGAAGGTAATGATTGGAAAAACACCTGATACTATTACTGCTTACCGTCCTATGAAAGATGGCGTGATTGCAGATTATAAGGTTACTGAGGCAATGTTGAAATATTTTATTTCTAAATCTTTAAGAAAATGGAACATTTTTAAGCCAGAGGTGATGGTTTCTGTTCCAGCGAGCGTGACATCAACCGAAAGAAGAGCTGTGGTAGAGGCGGCCATTAAGGCCGGAGCCAAATCAGCCTATGTAGTCAAAGAACCAATTTTGGCTGCCATTGGTGCTGGTATACCCATTTATGAACCAGCTGGTCATATGATCGCTGATATTGGAGGCGGAACAACAGACGCCGCTGTTATCTCTCTTGGTGGCATAGTGGCATCCAATTCAGTTAAGGTTGCTGGCAATAAAATTGATCAGGCCATTGCTGATTATATTAAGAAAAATTTTAATCTAATTATTGGCGAGAGGACGGCAGAGGATATAAAGATACAGATAGGTTCAGCAGTGCCCATAGAGGAAGAATTAGTATACAAAGTAAAAGGCAGAGATTTTATCACTGGTTTACCAAGAACAGCAGATATCACAACTAATGAAATTGTTAAGGCTATTGAGAGTGAATTAAAAGATATTATGAGAGCTATTAAAATTATTTTGCAAGAAACGCCGCCAGAATTAGCATCAGACATCATTGATAATGGTATCACCATGACCGGCGGAACTTCTTTGCTAAGAAATATTGACGAGCTTGTTTATAGATCAACAGGCGTCAAGGCGCATGTTGCGGAAGATGCACTCTTGTGTGTAGCCAAGGGCACTGGTGTGGCGCTTGAGCATCTAGACGTATATAAGAAAAGTATTATCGCTAAAAGATAAATTTTATGTCATTGTCTATCGGTATCGTGGGTCTCCCGAATGTTGGGAAATCTACCTTATTCAAAGCGCTAACCAAAAAACAGGTGCATATTGCCGATTATCCCTTCACCACTATTGAGCCCAATGTGGCAATTGTTCCTGTACCTGATGAAAATCTAGAAAAATTAGTCAGTATTCTTAAACCAGAAAAAATTACTCCATCAACTATTGAATATATTGATATCGCTGGTTTGGTCAAAGAGGCGCATCTCGGAAAGGGATTGGGCAATCAATTTCTAGCCAAGATCAGAGAGGTAGATCTTTTAGTTGAAGTTGTGAGAAATTTCAGAGATGAAACTATCGCTCATATTGAGGGTTCAGTTGATCCTCAAAGAGATATCAAAATAATCGAAGATGAATTAAAAGAAGCAAATATAAATAAACCGATAGTTTATTTATTTAATTCTGACAACAGAATTTTTATGATTGAAAAAAAACCTGTTTCCCTTGATGAGATTATCAGTCTTTGTTACCGCACACTTGATCTGATTACTTTTTATACAATTAAAGGCGGAAAAGAAGCAAGAGCCACAAAAATTAAAAGAAACACTAATATTTTAGATGCCGCTGAGAAAATTCACTCTGACTTTAAGGAAAAATTTATTAAGGCAGAAGTGATAAGCTGTGATGACCTTATCGGCGCTGGTTCTTGGCAAAGAGCGCGAGAAAAAGGTTTGATTCGTACCGAAGGAAAAGATTATATTGTACAGGCCGGAGATGTAATTGAATTTAAGATTTGATTGCCGTAGAATGAGAGCAGAAAAACAAGAAAAGGAGGAGATTAATTATGCGAGGCCTAGCCGAAATAAAGAGAAAGCTAAGAATAGAAAGAGAGCTGTTAAGACAGCCAAGAGGAAAATGTGACAAATGCGGCAGAGAATATGTAGGATGGTGTTTGATTCACCCTGCCCATGACAGATGTCATTGCGGCGGAAAAGTAAAAATTGAATATCAATCTCTGAAAAAACCTTTATGGCCCTTGCATTAAAAAAGATTCAATATAATGCATCGGCCTTTTTATTTTTTAAAATGTGTTGTACAATATAATTATTTAATATAATTATTAAATGGAAATGTACAATCACAAAAAGATAGAAAAAAAATGGCAGAAGATTTGGGAGAAAAAGAAAGATTGGCAGGCGAAGGATTTTTCTAAAAAAACTAAATATTATTCTTTAGTGGAATTTCCATATCCTTCAGGAGAGGGATTGCATGTTGGCCATACTCGGAGCTATGCGGCCATGGATGTTATTTCCAGAAAACGCAGAATGGAAGGTTATAATGTTCTTTTTCCTATTGGCTGGGATGCTTTTGGTTTGCCCACGGAGAATTACGCCATCAGAACAGGCATTCATCCTAAAATCGCCACCAAAAAAAATACCGACAATTTCCGGCGCCAGCTAAAATCTCTTGGGTTTTCTTTTGATTGGTCAAGGGAAATAAACACCACTGATCCGAATTATTACAAATGGACCCAATGGATTTTTCTTCAATTATACAAACACGGCTTGGCATACAAAAAGAAAATGCCGATTAATTGGTGTTTATCCTGCAAAATTGGTTTAGCCAATGAAGAAGTTATTGACGGCAGATGCGAACGTTGCGGAAGCTTGACAGAAAAAAGAGAAAAAGAACAATGGATGCTTAAAATTACAAAATATGCCAACAGATTGCTTAAGGATTTGGAAAAAGTTGATTATCTTGAAAAAATAAAAACCCAACAGGAAAATTGGATAGGGAAAAGCGAGGGAGCAGAAATAGAATTTCCAATTTCTAATTCCAAATTTCTAATAAAAGTTTTTACTACTCGGGCGGATACGATTTTTGGCGCAACCTACTTAGTTATTGCACCTGAACATCCATTTGTGCAAGAACAAATCACAAATCACAAATCACAAATCACAAACAAATCCGAAATTCAAAATTATATAAATAAAGTTAAACAAAAATCTGAATTGCAGAGGACGGACTTGTCCAAAGAAAAAACAGGAGTGGAACTAAAAGGAATTAAGGCAATTAATCCGGCTAACAAAAAAGAAATTCCTGTTTTTGTGGCCGACTACGTTCTTTCCACTTACGGCACCGGCGCAATTATGGCCGTGCCCCAACATGACGAGCGCGATGCAGAATTTGCCAAAAAATTTAATTTACCTTTCAGCAACGCGCCCCTGGTTGACGCTGATGAAATTATTAAAAAAATCAACGCCAAGAAAACCACGCAATATCATCTCCGCGATTGGGTTTTTTCAAGACAGCATTATTGGGGAGAGCCGATTCCCATGATTTTTTGCAATAAATGCGGCTGGCAGCCAATTAATGAAAAAGATTTGCCTGTGAAACTGCCGGATGTGAAAAAATACCAACCTACTGATACTGGAGAGTCGCCCTTGGCGAATATTAAAAAATGGGTTAATACCAAATGTCCTAAGTGCGGCGGTCCGGCCAAAAGAGAAACTGATACTATGCCGAACTGGGCTGGCTCTAATTGGTACTTTTTGCGCTACTGCGATTCTAAAAACAAAAAATCATTAGCTGATTTTAAAAAATTAAAATACTGGATGCCTGTCAATTGGTATAATGGCGGAATGGAACATACCACTCTTCATCTTTTATATTCGCGGTTCTGGAATAAATTTTTATATGATATTGGTTTTGCACCAGCCAGCGAGCCGTACCAAAAACGCACTTCTCATGGAATGATTTTAGGCGAAGATGGAGAAAAAATGAGCAAGTCGCGGGGAAATGTCATTAATCCCGATGAAATTGTAAAAAATTACGGCGCTGATGCTTATAGAATTTATCAAATGTTTATGGGGCCGTTTGACCAGGCAATTCCCTGGGACCCAAGAGGAATAGAAGGAGCCAGACGGTTCCTAAATAAAATTTGGAATTTGGGAAGAAAAATTTCTCTAAAGAAAAATTTTTCTTCCCTTGAGACTCTAATTCATCAGATCGTCAAGAAAGTCGGCGAAGATATTGAGGCAACGAAATTTAACACTGCCATCAGTGCCTTAATGATTTTAGCGAATGAATTTGAGAAAGAAAAAAAATTACGCGTTAAGGATTACACGTTACTCCTTACGCTTCTTGCCCCTTTTGCTCCGCATATGACTGAAGAATTATGGAGCCAGTTAGGCAATAAAAAATCAATTTTTTTAGAGCCATGGCCCAAATACGACCCTAAAAAAATTAAGGAAAAAACTTTTCAACTTGTGGTGCAGATTAACGGCAAACTGCGCGATTCATTTGCGGCGAAATCAGATATTTCTGAAGAAGAGGCAAAGATATTGACATTAAAACGGGAAAATGTTAAAAAGTGGATACGAGACAAAAAAATCATCAAGATAATATTTGTTCCAAATAAACTGATAAATATTGTTACAAATTAAAATATATGGAAACACTTTCATTTAATCCGAAAAACATTACAAAAGTTCTCATTTCCGGACTTAATGATAGGGCAAAGAATATAATTACTCAAAGATATGGTTTAGGTGAAGAGGCGGATAGAAAAACTCTTGAGGAAATAGGAAAAAAATATGGCATTACCCGCGAGAGAGTCAGACAACTGGTCAATTATGCTTTGGGATCAGTAAGAAAAAGCAAATATTATTCTCTTTCCGAGAGCGCCCTTGGTGAATTAAAAGATACGATTTCAAAAATGGGGAGCATTCTTGCAGAAAGAGAAATTTTAAATCGTCTCAGTAGAGACAATCAGACCAGAAACCATATTCATTTCCTTCTGATTCTGGGAGATTCTTTTATAAAAATGAAGGAAGATAATTTTTTTTATCACAGATGGACTATTGATGATGAAAAAGCAGAAAAGATCCATCAGCTTTTACACCAAGTCCATTCCTATTTTAAGGAAGGAGTTATTATGCCCGAGAAAGAAATTATTTATCTTGCGCAGAATTATGCAAGAAATCTTTTAGAAGAAAAAATAAAAGAAGAAATCATTCTATCTTGGTTAAGAATATCAAAATTGATCGATAGGAATGCTTTGGGTGATTGGGGCAAAATAACTTCAGAATATATACGGCCGCGCGGCATTAGAGACTTGGCTTTTCTTGTTTTCAGAAAATATGGCGAACCAATGCATTTTAACGATGCTGCTAAGGCAATCGCAGATACTTTCAATAGGAATGCGCACCGAGCAACAGTGCACAATGAATTGATAAAAGATGACAGATTCGTGCTTGTGGGGCGGGGAGTTTACGCCTTAAGCGAATGGGGATATACGCCGGGCACTGTCAGCGATGTGATTAAAGATATACTGAAAAAGTTCAGTCCTTTGGCTAAAGAAGAAATCATCAAGAGAGTCTTGAAAGCCCGCCAAGTGAAAGAAAATACAATCTTAGTCAATCTTCAAAACACTAAGAATTTTAAAAGGAATCCCGACGGCACCTATAAAATTGTTTAATATATGCCCTTTCCCATTCAAGATTTTTATTTAAAAGGTTTAAAATTATTTTTCCAGCTCTGGTTTCTATGGCTTCCTGTGTTTTTGGGTTATCTCGCATGGTATCTTTGGAATTACCACAAAAAGGCAAGATTTTTATCCAGTCTGGAATGGACCATTTTAGAGGTAAAACTTCCTCGCGAAATTCATAAAAGCCCAAGGGCAATGGAGGTTTTTTTAAATTCTTTGCACATCACCAAAGATGGCAATGCCTGGGAAAGATATATTCAGGGTTTTTTGAGGCCATTTTTTAGTTTAGAGATAGCCGGCATCAATAGTGAGATTCATTTTTTTATCTATACCCAGAAATTTTACAGAAATTTAGTTGAAGCACAACTCTATGCGCAATATCCTGATGTTGAGATTACAGAAGTAGAAGATTATTCCAAAGAGTTTTTTACTGAAGGCTTTTTGGAGAAATGGAACTGTTTCGGAACCGAATTTGTTTTGACAGATGATGATGCCTATCCCATCAAAACTTATGTAGATTACGGCTTGCATGAAATATTAACTAAAGAGGAACAAAAAGTAGATCCGATGACAGCATTCATTGAACTTTTGGGATCCTTGAAACCGGGAGAGCAGATCTGGTTGCAGATTTTAGTCAGAGCTACAAAAAAAGATTGGAAAGCCGAAGGTAAAAAACTCGTTGAAAAAATCTTAAAAGAAAAGTCTACACCCGAACAACCAATCAGCGCCACTGGACTTACGCCAGGGGAAAGGTTGGTTATCGAAGCCATAGAAAGAGATGTTTCAAAATTGGGTTTTGATGTTGGTATGAGAATGATGTACCTGGCATTTAATGAAAATTTCAATATTATTAATATCCCCTCTATGATAGGAACAATGAAGCAGTATAATTCTCTTCATCTTAACGGCTTTAAACCAATAAGGGCAACGTCAGTTGATTATTTTTTCAAAAAAAGAAGAGAGGCCAGATTAAAAAGAAGTATGTTGTCCGCCTATAGACAGAGATCTTATTTTTATCTTCCTTATGTCAGAGAGTCATTTATCCTTAACACTGAAGAATTAGCCACCATCTTTCATTTTCCCGGTGGTGTTGCAGAGACCCCTACCTTCACCAGAATAGAAGCCAAGAAGGCAGGGCCGCCGTCAAATTTACCATTTTAATAATTTATGGAACTGAACAAAAAAAATATAGCAGTCTCTTTTTTTATTTTATTTTTTATTTTGTTCTTTTTGATTAGCTATGCCTCTGGTATACCTAAAAATTTTCCCAGCACTAGCTCAATGGAGATTGCAGAAGGGTCTTCTTTAAAGCAAATAGGGAATTCTCTGGAAGAAAAAGGCTATATCAGATCCAATTTTGCCTTTACGATTTTCGCGACATTGATGGGGCTTGAGAGAAAACTGAAATCGGGAGAATATTTTTTTAGCGAGCCTGAGCCGCTAATCAAAATTATTAGCAGAATATCATGGGGCGATTACGGTTTTAAAATTGTAAAAGTTATGATTCCTGAGGGGTCGACGAATCAAGACATAGCCGAGCTTTTTAAGGATTTTGATAATTTTAATAAAGAAAATTTTCTTAAGACCGCAGAGAGAATTGAGGGTTATTTATTTCCTGACACATATTTTCTGACAGAAAATGTTAATGCAGAAAAAGTGAAGAAAATTTTGAATAATAATTTTTACAAAAGAATAGAAGAGATCGGAGAAAAAATTTCAAACAACTCAAGAAATTTTTTTGATGTGATGATTATGGCCTCGCTTATAGAAAAAGAAGTCGCAGATCAGACAGATAGAAAAATAGTTTCAGGAATTTTGTGGAAAAGATTAGATAAAGGTATGCCGCTTCAGGTGGATGCTGAATATAACACTTACCATCAGAAGGGTCTGCCGCCTCAGCCAATATGCAATCCGGGCTTAGATGCAATCATTGCCGCCCTTGAGCCTGAAGATTCTCCGTATTGGTATTATCTATCTGACAAAAAAGGCATCACTCATTTTGCCAAAGATTTTGAAATACACAAACGCAATAAAGCAAAATATTTAAAAAGATAAATTATACTTATTACGAATTGCGAACATGCAATCCTACTGAAAGGCGGTTTTGCAGTTTTTGCGCCAGCTTTTCTTTCAATGTACCTATACTTGCTATCGCAGATAAATGCTCAATTGATTTAACTTATTTAAATTTCCTTCGTGATAAAAAAAATAAATCAATAATCCGGCAATTGCTAATTTAATAGCGACAAATGTAAATACCGGCTCTTCTAAAGGGGAAGTTTTTATCATCCAAAATATACTCCAAATCAAAACGATATTTTTTAATAATCTCTGGTATCTCTGTTTTTTTATATAACTATCAAAAAGATTATCTTGTGTCCTAAAATATAATCCGTACTTCTAAAATAGCACTTATAATTGGAAATGACAATCTTTTGATGAAAATTGTCGGTTGCAATGATCCACAGATTTTAAATTTGACATCATTTGCTGGCTTGATATAATTAAAGTGTTGAGTTTGACCAGTTGTTTCGAGGGTTAAACTTTTTTATTTTTATGAATACCACTCTTAAACCTAAAGTCTTCGTGGCAATGAGCGGGGGGGTGGATAGTTCAGTAGTGGCTGCAATTTTGAAAAATAGGGGGTATGAAACATCCGGCATATTTTTAAATTTAGGGCAGATCAACTATAAAAATGCCCTTAATGCTGCAAAAAAAGTGGCAAAAAAAATCGGCATACCTCAAAAAACTATTGATTTAAGAAAGAAATTTAAAAAAGAAGTCATTGATTATTTTTTAAAAGGATATAGTTGCGGCATTACACCGAATCCCTGCATCATTTGCAATAAAAAAATCAAATTTAGAGTGGTTTTTGATTTAATGAAAAAATGGAAATATGATTATTTATCTACCGGGCATTATGTAAAAAAAATAAAAGGTATTTCAGGTTTCGAGCTTCGAGTTGCGCGCGACAAAAATAAAGACCAGTCTTATTTTTTGTATAATTTAACCCAAAAACAATTGGCTAAATTATTATTTCCGCTGGGGAATTACACAAAAGATGAAGTAAAAAAAATGGCGAAAAAATGGAGGCTGAAAACTTTAAAGAGAGAAAGCCACGACATTTGTTTTTTGGCAGGTGAGCATGGAAAATTTTTGCGCCGGCATTTAAAAAAAATAAAAAGAGGTGAAGTTATGGATATAAACGGAAATCTGATAGGGTTTCATGATGGTTTGCCATTTTATACAATCGGCCAGAGAATCGGCTTGGGCGGAGGGAAGATAGTGCCTTATTATGTTGTAGAAAAAGACGCAAAAAGGAATATTTTAATCATTGCAAGCAAGGCAGAGGAAAAAAAGTTTTATAAAAAAGAAGTAGTTATTAAAAATATTAATTGGATAAGCGGTAAATCTCCGGATTTGAAAAAAGTTTATAAAGCACGAATAAGATATAGGCAGCCGTTGCAAACTTGCAGAATTATATTGCTAAAAACCAAAAACAAAAAAGTTGCCACTTGGAAGCGATCGCATTTATCTGGTAACATTTTAGCGAAATTTGCAAAACCTCAAAGAGCAGTGACTCCCGGCCAATCCTTGGTTTTATATGATGGACAGAAACTTCTTGGGGGTGGTATCATAAAATAATAATGACATCCAGAGAAATCAGAAAAAAATTTTTGGAATTTTTTAAAGAGAAAGGACATACGATTATTCCATCAGCTTCATTGATTCCGAATGAAACAGATCCTACTGTTCTTTTTACTACTGCTGGCATGCATCCTTTAGTGCCTTATCTTTTAGGAGCAGACCATCCCGGTGGAAAGCGAGTGGCAAATATCCAGAAATGCATCCGGACTGTTGATATAGATAAAGTGGGAGACAACAGTCATTTGACTTTTTTTGAAATGCTGGGCAACTGGTCTTTTGGTGATTATTTTAAGCGCGAGGCGATTGAATGGAGTTTGGAATTTTTAACTGATAAAAAATGGCTAGGAATTAATAAAAATAGAATTAGTGTGACAGTTTTTGCCGGTGATAAAGATGCGCCGCGAGACGAGGAATCAGCCAAAATCTGGCAATCACTCGGTATTCCTCAAAAAAGAATTTTTTACAAAGGCAAAGAGGATAATTGGTGGGAACCAGCAGGAGCTACTGGGCCGTGTGGGCCAGATACAGAAATGTTTATTAACCTGCCTGACGGCAAGGCGGGTGGCACGGAAATCTGGAATGATGTTTTTATGGAATACAACAAGAGAGCGGACGGGAAATATGAGATATTAAAACAAAAAAATGTTGATACTGGAATGGGATTGGAAAGAATTGCCATGATAATGCAAGGGAAAGATAATGTTTATGAAACAGATTTGTTTGCGCCCGTAATAGAAAAAATTAAAGCAATATCTCTTACAAGTTACAAGTTACAAGTTACAAGTTACAGAATTATCGCTGACCATATCAAGGCCGCCACTTTTATTATTGCTGATGGAGTGGAGCCATCAAATTTAGGCAGAGGATATGTGTTAAGAAGATTGATTCGCAGAGCAATAAGGCATGGCCGGTTGTTAGGTATAGAAAAAAATTTTACAAAAGAAATTGCAGAAGTTGTCATGGATATTTATAAAGAACAATATCCAGAATTATTAAACAATAAATTAAAAATTATGAATGAACTAAAAAATGAAGAACAAAGATTTAAAAAAACACTAGAAAAAGGATTGAAAGAGTTTGAAAAAGGAACTGAGCCATTTATTCTTTTTACTACTTACGGTTTCCCTATAGAGTTAACGCAGGAATTAGCAAAAGAAAAAGGAATTGAAATAGATATAAAAAAATTTAATGAGCAATTAAAAGCACATCAGGAACTTTCGCGGACTGCTTCTGCAGGAATGTTTAAGGGCGGATTAGCAGATGACAGCGAACAAACAACAAAATATCATACTGCCACACATTTACTTTTGGCCGCATTGAGAAAAATATTGGGTGAGCATGTGATACAAAAAGGAAGCAATATTACAGAAAAAAGACTTAGGTTTGATTTTAATCATCCTCAAAAACTTACACACGAGCAGATTCAGACAATAGAAGATTTAGTGAATAAGAAAATTGAAGAAAAAATTCCTGTGCAAATGACTGAAATGCATAAAGACGAAGCTTTAAAAACAACAAAGATTTCTTTTGATCCGTCAAAATATGGCGAAATAGTGAAAGTTTATCAAATAGGAGATTTTAGTATTGAACTTTGCGGCGGTCCTCATGTAAAATCAACCAGCGAATTAGGCCATTTTAAAATCATTAAAGAAGATGCCAGTTCAGCTGGTGTCCGCCGGATAAGGGCGGTTTTGGAATAAAGAAATAAATTTATTATAATATAATTAATGGGTCTTTTTAGGAAAAACAAAAGTAAAAAGGAGCTTATCGCAATTATTGATATCTCCAGTGCCTCGGTGGGGGGAATGTTGTTGGAGAAAAGCCAGGGATCAAGAGAGATTATCTCTTCGGCGAGATATCCGATAAATTTCCTATTTGATATAGATTTTCAGGCACATTGGAGATCTACAACAACTTCTATTAATAGGGTTTTAAGTGAGTTAACAAAGAATTATCAAAAAAGACCCGATAAGATTCTCTGCGTCTTTTCTCTTTTATGGGGTGTGAGCCAGACGAGGATAATTAAAGTGAGGAAAGAGCAATCATTTAAAGTAAAGAAAAATTTCTTGGACAAATTGATAAATGATGAAGTTAAAATTTTCAAAAGCCAATGGCAAAATAAGACGCCATCTCTCAAGGAAAGTTCTGAACTTATAGAAAGCGAAGCGATGAAAGTTGCCTTGAACGGATATTTTTTGCAGGATCCCGATGATAAACACGCGAAGACAATAGATATGTACGTTTATATGAGCTTGATTTTAAAAGAAGTGAGAGACAAAACAAGAGAATTATTATCAAGATACCTTGGCGAAACTACGGTTTATTTTCACACTCTTCCCTATGTCATTTTTATTTTTTTAAGGGATGAATTAAATATCTCTGACAGGTTTATGTTTTTGGAAATAGGCGGTGAGACATCAGAATTATCCACAATAAAAGATGGCATTCTGGAAGAAACCATTTCCTTTCCCAAAGGGAGAAATTTCTTGATAAGGAAAATAGCTACTGAATTAAAAACTTTTATAGATGATGCAGAATCGAATTTAAAAAGTTTCAGAGAAAAACATATCTCCAATCATCTCAGTGCAGGGATTGAAAAAATAATTGATGATAATAAAAAAAATTGGTATGAATATTTTTACAGAATATTCAGTGATCTTTCTCAAGATTGCCCCTTGCCTCGAGACATATTTGTTCTTGGTGATAAAACGATTACTCCAGAGATAATAGATTTTTTGAAAGATGATTCTTTTTCAAAATTTACCACCCTGGGAAAGCCCCTAGAAGTCAAGGAGATATCAGCGGAGGACTTAAGTCATTATTTCAAATTTAGAGGAAGTTTCGATAAAGATAAAGATTTGTTTTTGATGATTGAAAGTTTTTTTGCAGACAGATTTTTAAATTACAATATAAAATAAATTTTTTATTATGTCCCCTAAAATCCTAGAAGACGTTATAAGAAAAAAGAAGATTGAGATTATTCCGCAGGCGCCAGCGATTACAAAGACGTGCCGTGGAAAAACTAAAAGAAAATTCTCTTTGAAGATTCTTTTTTGGGTTTTTATTTCTCTTGCCGTTATTTTCTTTTTGATTATCCTAATAAGTTTTTTTGTTTCAGCCACAGTTAAATATACCCCCAAACAAGAGCTGTTTTCAGCAGATTTAAATATGAAGGCATTTAGGGGGAATGTTAAAAATAATTCTCTGTTATTTGAAATTATCCAAATGAGCTATGAAGCTTCTCAGTCTTTAGCCGCAACCGAAGTCAAAAATGTTGAGTCAAGGGCAAATGGCATTATTATCATTTATAATAATTTCAGTTCCAATTCCCAAGTTTTAATTAAAAACACTCGTTTTGAGACGCCTGACGGGAAGATTTATAGAATAAATGAAACTATCACTGTTCCCGGGATACAAAAGAGAGATAGCGGTAATATCCCCGGATCACTGGAAGTGAAAGTCTACGCAGATAAGCCAGGCGATAAATATAATATCGGCTTGACTGATTTTACAATACCCGGCTTTAAGGGCGACCCGCGTTATGAAAAAATTTACGGCCGATCCAAAACAAATATGTCAGGAGGATTCATTGGTAAGGCAGCTGTTTTAAGCCAGACAGATATTGATAAAATCAATTTGGTCCTCAGCGATAAAATCAAAAAACATCTGGAAGAAGAAATAACAAGCAAAAAACCAAATGGCTTTATTCTTTTCAATAAAGCTCTGATGATTAATCTTGAAGATGCGGTTGAAAATCCTAAGGTCGGAGATGTCGGAGATAAATTTATTTTTAAAAAGAAGGGGGTGGCAACAGGATTTCTCTTGCCTGAAGAATCTTTTACAAGTCAGATATTGAAAAATTATTTGAGCGAAAATGAAGTGGCAGAGGTTCGCCTTTTAGATGCTGAGAAACTTGATTTTACTCTTATCAGCAGCAATCAGGATAATACAGAGATTGTCTTTAAAGTAAAAGGAAATGTGCGCGCTGTTTGGAAAGTTGATGAAGATTCTTTAAGTAATGATCTTTTGAATATCAAAGACAAGAACTATGCTGCTGTGTTTAAAAATTATCCTGCGGTTGAAAGGGCGGAAATATCTTTCAAGCCATCATGGTGGCAGAATATGCCCAGAAAAAAGTCAAAGATTAAATTTGAAGAGGTCTTGTAAAAATATTTTCAATCCGGTATCATTTAATCAAAGATAAAATTCCTTATATTAAAGGAGGTTGAATGAAAAAAATCTTAATTTTGGTTTTTGTCTTTGCATTTTTTTTCACCAGCAACTGTCTGTTTCTTGAAAAGATGCAAGGTAAAATCTGGGATTTTTTCTTTAAGAAGAAAAATGAATACTATGAAGCGATTGCTTCTTGGTATGGTCCGGGGTTCTGGGGCAAGTGCCGCGCTGACGGAAAAATCTATCATTTAGATGACAACAAAATTTTTGTTGCTCATAAAGATTATCCTCTTGGAACAAGATTAAAAATAACAAACCTGAATAATGGAAAAACCATCGTGGCGAAAGTTCTTGATAGAGGCCCTTATATTTATGGTCGGGAGATAGATCTCTCGTATGGAGCGGCAAAAATTTTAGGCGCCATAGAACCCGGTTTAATACCGGTAAGAATTGAAAAAATTGAACATTTTTCTTCAAATAGGCGATACCGCTAAAGAGGCGGTATCGCCATTTTTCCACACTTAACAAAAAATAGAAATATGAGATAATAATATAACTCATAATGTCTTTAGGAAAAAGATTAGATTCAAAATTTGGTTTTATAGTGTTTTTCGGTTTTATCTTGATAGATAGTGTTTTTTTGATTTCAATTTTCAATCGGATGACAGAAGAAGAGGTTAAAAATTTTGATGAATGTGTGCAGAAGGGCTATCCGGTTTTAAATTCTTCACCAAATAGGGAATGTTCAACTTTAGAAGGACAAGTTTTTATAGAAGAGAGAAGATCTGAGATGAATGTGAACAAAAACAAAAAATAATCTCTCTATCAAAAAATCCTTTATTTTTCATTTTTTCAATTGTATAATATTATATACCATATAATACGCCGTGAACAGCAGTATGAATAATATTTTAGAAGTAAACAATCTTTCTGTTAAATTCAGGAATGAAAAGATAATTGACAATCTTTCTTTTAATTTAAAGGAAAAAGATAATCTTGTGATCCTTGGTCCCAATGGTGCGGGTAAAAGTGTCCTCTTAAAAACTCTTCTGGGGCTTTTGCCGTTTGAGGGAGAGATTAAATGGAAAAAGGAGGTAAGAATCAGCTATGTGCCCCAGAAATTTTTCCCTTCCGGCGAGATTCCTCTCAGCGTTGAGGAATTTTTTAAATTAAAGAAAATAGAAAAAAACGAAATTGAAAAATCTTTAAGATCAGTGGGATTGACTGATTTGGAGATTATGAAGAAAAAGATCGGCGTTATCTCAACAGGAGAGTTTCAAAGAGCGATGATCGCCTGGAGTCTGGCAGACAATCCTGATGTTCTGCTTTTTGATGAGCCGACTGCGGGTATTGATATTGGCGGCGAGGAAACTATTTATAATCTTTTGATGCAAATAGAAAAAGAATTGAATCTGACCATGGTTATTGTTACTCATGAGCTTAATATCATTTATAAATTTGCCAATAGTGTTCTCTGCCTGAATAAAAAAGCAGTTTGCTATGGCACCCCTGAAGAAGCTCTTACGCCAGAAAGCATTGGTCAATTATACGGAGGGAAGATAAAATTTTATCAGCATCAACATGATTGAAGAACAAATTTTTTACAGCCTGATCGCCGCAATCTTTGTGGGAGGTTCAACAGGGTATCTTGGTTCTTTGATGGTAACAAGGCGGATGGCTTTAGTGGGAGATGCCTTGGGTCATGTGGCCTTGCCAGGTATAGCTATGGCTCTTTTATATAATTTTAATGTTATCTTGGGTGCGCTCGCCTCTCTTTTTTTTGGAATTTTACTTATCTGGTTTTTACATTTCAAAACAGAATTGCATACCGAGGTATTGACAGGAATAATTTTCGCTGTCAGTCTTGCTTTTGCATTTCTCATCCTTCCATCGGAGGATTTAGAGACGGCATTGATTGGAGATATTGCCAAAATCAATACTCTTGAATTTATCATCACTGTTTTTCTTTCTTCAATCATTTTTCTCATTGTCAGATATATTTATTCCAAAATTGTTTTAATGACTTTATCAGAAGATTTAGCCAAATCCAAAAAGATAAATGTTAATCTGAACAATCTCATTTATTTGTTGAGCGTTGGAATTATCATTGCCCTAGGAATAAAAATAGTCGGCTCGCTTTTAATAGGAGGGCTTGTTATCATTCCTGCGGCAGCCTCAAGAAATTTAAGCAAAAACCTGTCCCAATATGTCTTTGGAGCAGTATTTATTGGAATCTTCAGTGCTCTTTCAGGAGTTTTATTATATAGGGCAACCGGCTTTTCTGCCGGTCCAATTATCATTCTTATTGCCGCCATGGTCTTTTTAATATCATTTTTATTCAAGCAAAAATAAAAAATACGATACAAATAATGCCTAAACATATTGCCATAATAATGGACGGTAATCGAAGATGGGCGGAAAAAAGAGGATTGCCATCAATTGTCGGCCATAAAAAAGGATATTTGAATTTTAAAAAAATCGCAGAGGCTTGCGATAAACTGGGGATAAAAATCCTGACAGTTTATGCTTTTTCCACAGAGAATTGGCAGAGAAGCAAAACCGAAGTTTCTTATTTGATGAAGTTATTTGAAGAGAACATAAAAAAAGAAAGGAAATTTTTTAACAAAAACAATATCCGTTTTAATGTCATTGGTCAGATAGAGAAGTTGCCGGAAAAACTCAGAAAAATAGTTTGTGAGGTGATGGAAAAGACAAAGGAAAACAAAAAAAGAATTATTAATGTGGCGATCAGTTATGGGGGAAGGGCAGAGATAATCAACGTCATAAAAAAGATTTTAGAGAGAAAGGTTCCTTCTGATAAAATTGATGAAAAGATTTTTGAGGAATATCTCTACACTGCTGGCCAAAAGAATCCTGATTTGATAATAAGAACAGGTGGCGAAAAGAGACTTTCCGGATTTTTAACATGGCAATCTGTATATTCAGAGCTTTATTTTTCTGACAAGCTCTGGCCGGATTTTAATGAAAGAGACTTGAAAGAGGCAATTCAAGAATTTCAAAAGCGTCAAAGGAGATTTGGCAGATAGTGAAAATACTTGACTCTGTTTTTTCTTTAGTGTAAATTTTAATGTAGAAAAGAAATCTTTTAAACAGAGGAGGTATGAATGGATTTTAGAATCATCAGTATTAATGGAGTGAAAAAATTTAAGCTTGATCCATGGCAACCGGACAAATTATATCCAGTCCCGGAAGGCACCCATTACGTTCATGTCAGAGCAGGTAAGTTATGTTTTGGTCAAACTAATAACAATCCCAATCTTAAGTCCAAAACCAGAATCAAGACCAATCGGGGAACATTCTTTCTAAATCCCTTAGGTAATAGGTGCAGATTCATTAGTTTTTACTCTTATTTTTACAATTCTAGTGGCCATCATTATGGCGAACCTCAATGGCACGAGTAATGAATTCTAAACAAGGGGGAGGTTTTAATCCCCCTTTTTATTTATTTTATTTTACTACAAAATGTTCAACTTCCGATATCGAACATTTTGAACATTTTGAAAATAAAGACTATGTGGTATTATATCAATAATGGCAATCAAGGTAGGCATTCTTAGGGGCGGTCCATCTAATGAACATGAAGTTTCCCTAAAAACAGGGGAAAACGTAATTAAATATCTGCCCCAAAAATATTCTGTCTACGATATTATTCTAGGAAAAAGCGGAAATTGGTTTTTCAATAAAAAAATTTCTCTTCCTGATAAAATTCTCCGGTCTATAGATGTTGTTTTCAATGCTTTACACGGAGAATTCGGCGAAGATGGAAAGGTTCAGCAAATTCTGGAAACCTTTGGCGTTCCCTATACAGGTTCTGGCATCCTCTCCTCGGCATTGGGAATGAATAAAATTTTTTCCAGCGCTATCTTCGCAAAGGTCGGGCTGAAGATACCTGAAGGTATTATCATTGATAAAGAAAAATCACTCCTGGAAACAGCAAAAGATATTTTCAAACTGAAATCTCCTCCTTGGGTGGTAAAGCCAATTTCCTGCGGCTCGTCAGTCGGGGTTTGCGTGGCAGATACTTTTGACGATCTTGTAAGGGGTATAAAAGATGCCTTTTTATACAGCAATAGAATAATTATTGAGGAATATATCAAAGGAAGGGAAATGACCTGCGGGGTTATTGACAGTTTCAGAGGAGAAAGATATTACGCTCTGCCGGTGACAGAAATTATCCTTCCGCCATTTTGTAAATTTTTTGATTATAATGCAAAATATAAATATGAGACGCAGGAAATCTGTCCTGCTAATATTGATTTGAATATCAAAAAATCAATAGAAGAGATGGCAAAGACAGCGCATAGATCATTGGGCTGTAGAGATTACTCAAGATCTGATTTTATGGTTGCGTATAAAAAGAGGAAACCGGAAATATATATTCTTGAGATTAATACTTTGCCCGGCTTGACACCAGCCTCTCTTTTGCCAAAGGCATTGAGTGCTGTTGGTTCAACCTATACAGAATTTTTAGATCACATCATTGGATTGGCATTAAACAGAAAAAATAATAAAAAATAATTATGGAAGAAAGAAATGTCGTAATAAAACTAGAGAATGTAGATTTTTACTACGATAAAGGCAAACCCACTGAGGTGAGGGCGCTTAAAGAAATTGATCTTGACATTAAGACTGGTGATTATGTTAGTTTTTTCGGTCCGTCCGGTTGCGGCAAATCTACCATACTTTACGTTATTGCTGGCGTGGAAAAGCCGGAATCAGGAAGGGTATTGGTCAATAATCAGGATCTGATGACTTTTTCTCCCAGAGAATTGGCAATTTACAGGCAGGTTGCCATTGGAATAATTTTTCAGAATTTTAATCTTATACCATCTGTCAGAAATATAGATAATGTTACCTTACCGATGGCCTTTTTGGGAATTTCTCCTGAAAGAAGAAGGCGCAGAGCAATGGAGATTCTTGGCCGTCTGGACATAGATGATTTAGCAGATCGTTTTCCGCATGAATTGTCCGGAGGCCAGCAGCAGAGAGTGGCCATTGCTCGAGCAATGGCCAATGACCCACCGATTATTTTAGCTGACGAACCTCTTGGCAATCTTGACACTGCCAATGCCACCAATGTTCTTGACCTTTTAAGAAAATTCAAGGAAAGAGACGGTAAAACTATTGTTATGGTTACTCACGAGGCCTGGAGCTTGCGCGATGTGGATCGAGTCTTTTATATGCGCGACGGAGCCATTATTAGAATAGAAGAGAGGAAAAAGAAAGAATCTGAATTGAAAAAAGTCGGCACATCATTTTATTACAAAAAGCTCTTTCCCGAATTGGCAGATGTTGAGAGCAGGGCCAAGGCAGTGGCATCTTTGATGCTTAGAGGCCATTCAAAAGAAGAAGTGAAAAGATTGGAATTTTTTCTCGTGCAGCTGATGAGGAAAAATATTGAAAAAGATTTATTCAAAAGGTGTCTGGATAGGCCATTTAAAAATGGCGGGGTCGGTCTTTGGAGACAGAAGGCTAATAAGATCGCTGATTATGTTGAAGAGATCATCCAAGCACAGTCAGATCTTTCTGTGCTTTATAAAAAATTGGAGAAATTCCCTGATGCTCCATTATATGAAGAAATCAGCAATTTGAGAAAGTGGCTGATTGAAGGATATGATTTGCGGTTAACACCGCTTCAAATGGGCCGCCTCAATGAAATTATTGGCGAGAGAATCAGAAATATAATCTCTGCTGAAGATTTTAAGAAAATTCTTGACCTTTCCAAAGATAAAGGAGGGGTGGGGCTGAAAATCCAGACCAGTTTAAAAATGGCTGAAAAATTGGAAACCTTTTTGGGCAAACAAAAGACAGAAGAAATAAATAAAGAAGTAATCGTGTAGCGAATATTTTTATGGATACTCAAAAATTTCAAGAAAAAGAATTTAAGATACAAAGAGAACAGAACATGGTGTTAAAAGCTGATTCCCACCATCTTCGGTTTGGAGATCTTTTTAAATTGTCTTTGCGAGTTTTCAGGGTGAGACCGGCAAGAACTCTGCTGACGATTTTGGGAATTTCCATAGGCATTGGCACGGTTTTGTTTTTGGTTTCTTTGGGCTATGGCCTGCAGTATATTTTAATAGGAAAACTGGCAGCCACAGAGGATTCTTTGGTAACATTGGATGCTTATTATCCTACGGAAAGCAATCTTAACATTATGCAAAAAGACATTGATGAGATTCTTGTTATGGAGGGAGCCCAGGAAATAAGTCCGGTGGCAGAATTCACCGGAGAAACAAAGCTAGACACTCTTTCAGGATTTGTAATGGTGAAGATAGTGCGTCCGAATTATTTCCGCTTGTCTGGAACGGCCGCAGACAAGGGTTCTGTATTTACTGAAGGCGAGAAATCAGCAATAATTTCCAATAATGCCCTGCAGCTTTTTGATTTGGATCCTGATAATGCTCTTGGCAAAAAGGTTTCTGTAAAGGTTTTTTTCCTGCTCAATCAAGAATCAGAAGTTAAGACTGTGGATATTACTTCGGAATTCAACATCAAAGGCATTATCAATGACGACACCCAACAGCCTTTTATTATGATTCCTTTTGATTCAGTTCCAGAGGCACCCCCTTCTTATCAGAGGATTTTGGTCAAAGCAAAGAGCATAGATGAAGTAGAGCCATTAAGAGATAAATTGATTGCCCAAGGATTTTTAATTTCCGCGAGAATTGATTTGGTAAATCAGGCAAAAAAAATCATGACCATCATCACTATTATCTTAGGTGTATTCGGCGTAACCGCCCTAGTTGTTTCTGCTATCGGAATGTTCAATACTATGATTATCGGATTTATGGAAAGAATTTTTGAAGTCGGAATTATGAAATCAATCGGCGCTTCAATACAGGATATCAGAAATCTTTTTCTGATGGAATCTTTCATAATGGGAATCTTAGGCGGCATTGGCGGAATTTTGATAGGGATCTTGAGCGGAGAAATATTCAATCTTGTTTTGAATCTCATTGCCAAGAACTTGGGCGGAAAGTCTGTTCAGTTGTTTATTTATCCTTGGCAATTTTTGATTTTTATTTTTATAATCTCAGCATTAGTTGGCATCAGCTCTGGATTCTGGCCTGCGCGCAAGGCATCAAAACTGTCGCCAAAACAAGCCTTCATACAGAAGTAATCGCGGATTAACGAATTTGTGCGAATATGACTAATACAAAAGAAAATAAATACTTATTTAAAACCAAAATATGAATGGTCCAATAAAAATTCTGGCGATTGAGGATGATGAATTTATAAGAATCTTGTTAATGGATATTTTCTGGATTCATGGTGTCAAAGACAATCTTCAGCTTCTTCTGGCTAGCAACATCAGCGAGGCAAGAGATATTTTAAATAGAGAGAAACCAGCATTGATTATTTTGGATATGATGCTGCCTGAAAAAGAAGAAGAGCCGTTGAATAAGCTTGCTGGTTGCAAATTTTTGGAAGAATTAAAGAAAAACTCGCGAACACGAGATATTAAAATACTTGTATTTTCTGGTTTTGACGATAAAGAGCTAAAGGAAAAAGCAATGAAATTAGGAGCAGATAAATTTTTAGTCAAAGGAGAGCATATGCCAAAAGAGCTTTTAGATTCAATAAAAGAGCTAATCAACATATAATTTTGCTTTGTTTCTCGCGAAAGCAAGAAGAATTTCTCTATCTCGCATCCACGAGATTTTTATTTTTTCAGAAATTGAAAAAATTTTTTATCATCAGGAGATAAACGAATTTTTATTTATCCACAAGAAAAACAATAAAAAACATATCAAAAAAAACAATAATGCAATATAATTAATGCAATATAATTAACATTAATAATGTATTAGCAATGTATTAAGGGAAGGCATATCGAAAAACCAATCAAAAAATTTTCAATAAATAAAAAAGAAGCAGAGCAGATTAAAAATATAATCAAAAGACATATTAATCTGAGAGATTATAAAATTTTTATTTTCGGATCGCGAGCAAAGGGCAGAGCTCGAAAATTTTCTGATTATGATGTAGGAATTATAGGTAAGAAAGAAGTGCCTAGCGAGAAAATGATTTTGATTGAAGAAGAATTTGAAAATTCAGATTTGCCATATAGTGTTGAAGTAATAGATTTTGCTATGGTGAGTGATGATTTTAAAAAAATTGCTTTAAAGAAAATTAAAAAACTATGAGCTAAAACCAAATGAAGAAAGAGAGAAAAGACACACTAATTGAAAAGTTTGAAGAAGCCTTTCAGAGATTGGAAGAAGCAATTAAAGAACGGCCGACTCAAATGAACAAAGATGCAACTATCCAACGTTTTGAATTTACTTTTGAATTAAGTTGGAAAGCGGCGCAAGCATTTTTGAAAGATCAAGGCATTGTTTGTAAAAGTCCGCGAGATTGTTTCAGAAAGTCTGCTGATTATGGTCTGATTAAAAGTCCAACACCCTGGTTTGATTTTTTAAAAGCAAGAAATAATATTGCGCATACCTATAACCAAAAGATGGCAGATAGGATTTATAAAAAAGCAATTAAATTTCCAAATTTCGCTGAAAAACTTTTAAAAAATTTAAAAGAATAACTTAACAAACATAAAAAAGTTTTTCAAAAATATTATAATAAATAAAAAATCCGAAATCCGAAATCCTAAACAAATTTCAATGAATCAAATCCCAAATTCAAATTAAAAACATATGATAACAAAAATCCCATTGAAATCTTATAAAAAACAAATCTCTTTGAAACGTTTCTCGGGGAAATGGGTAGCTTTTATTAATGATAAAGTTATTGCCTGGGCAGATAACCTTCAAGATTTAGAGAGAAAGATAAAAAAGATAAGACCCAAAAAGGAACCAGTTTATTTTTTGGTACCAAGAAAAGATGAAGGGCCCTATATTTTGTTTCCCATACATTTTCCACAATAATTCAATATGAAAAAACATGGAAAAAGAATTTAATTATTCACAAAAAGATAATAAATGGTATCCAACTATTGATGTAATTCTTCAAGGTCATGTGCGAGGGCGAGCCTTTAGGGCTTTAGTTGATTCTGGGGCTTCTATTTCAATATTTCGAGGAGAAGTTGCTGATTATTTAGGAATTCTTTTAGAAAAAGGAAAGCCGACGTATTTAACCGGAGTTGGTGGAAGAATTTTAGGTTACTTACATAAAATTCCTGTAGAAATTGAAAATAAAAAATTTAATTGTAAAATCATTTTTTCACGAGAATATACAGTTTCTTTTAATATTTTAGGTCGTGATAACTTTTTCTTGCCGTTTTTAATCACTTTTAACGAGAAGATGAGAAAATTAAAAATTATTGATTATTAATTATGAGATGAGAAAATATAAAAAAGTTTTTCAAAAATATTATAATAAAAAATCCTAAATCCTAAATCCTAAACAAATTTCAATGAATCAAATCCTAAAATCCAAACAATATGAGAATTAAAATTTGCAAAAAATATTTGGCAATAATTACAATCGTTGTTCTTCTTTTGGGAATGATGCCGGCAAAAGAAGTTGAGGCGGCCACTTTTAGCAGGATGTTAATTAAAAATTTTTAATGAATTATTCCATGGGTACCAAAATTGAAATTAAAAATTTACCAAAAGAGTTGAGGAAGAAAAGAATAGAAGAAAAATTAGCAGAAATTTGTGAACGCGAGGCCATAATCCTTATGTCTGTCTTTGGTTCTTTTGTTAAGGGACAGCAAAGAAAAAAAAGCGACATTGATATGGCAATTGAGTTTGCTAAAAATAGTGGAAAAAGCCTTTTGGATTTAGTTCGGATAGAAAATGAATTGACAAAAATATTTAAAAGAAAAGTAGACCTCGGGATTTTCAGCAGCCTAAATCCTTACATAATTCAAGATGTAAAAAAAGAAATGCAAACAATTTATGAAAAAAGATAAGGCCTATTTAAAGCATATTTTAGATGCAATAGCCGATATAAAGAAATTTACAGAAGATATCTCAGAAGAAAAGTTTTATGAAGATAAAGAAAAACAGTATGCTGCCTTGAGGGGGCTTGAGATAATTGGCGAGGCAACAAAGAATCTTAGTAGGGAGTTAAGAGCAAAGAATCCTGAGATTCCCTGGAAAGATATTGCAGGTATGAGAGATAAGTTAATTCATGAATATTTTGGTGTCAATCTGGAATTAGTTTGGGAAACTATTAAAGATAGACTTCCTAAACTTAAAAAACAAATTTCTGAAATATTAAGTAACCTTAAATAAAATTTAGTAAAAAAGTAAAAAGAAAAAAATATGAGAAAATTTGAAAAATTTTTAAAGAAAACTTTATCAATAATCCTTTTGGTTATTTTGGTTAGTAGTGCTCTTTTTGCAAATCCCCAAACTGTTGAGGCGGCGACTTTTAATTGGACGCAGAGTAATTGGTCTGGCGGGGCTTCTGCCAACACTGCTTCTCATCCTACCAATCAAACCGGCTGGAGTTATTATGCTTCAAAAGATGCTAATTTATCCGCTGGAGCGAGCAGCTTAACTCTCTCCACTATTGCTTCTTCCACCACCCAAACCACGAATGCTGATTTTAATTCGGGAGCAACTTCAACAACGCAGGTGAGTAATAATAGTGTGGTGTTGGCAGTAGAAACGCCGGGAGCTTCTTGTGAAAGTAGCATTACTGTTAACCACACTGCCGGCGCAATATCGCCAATTACCACAAGTATTACTTATGGAACGGTAATTACTAATCTTACAGGATCTAATAAATGCTGGATAACCCAAAACCTTGGTGCTTCCCAACAGGCAAGTTCAGCTACTGATAATACCGATGCCTCTGCTGGCTGGTATTGGCAATTTAACCGCAAGCAGGGGTATGCAGTTGGGCCAACACCTGCCTGGACAATTACATCCATTGATGAATCTAGCGACTGGACTTCAGCTAATGACCCCTGCACCATAGAGCTGGGCACCGGTTGGCGCTTGCCTACTTATACTGAATGGGCTAATGCTGATGGAGGATGGGCTAACTATAACGATACATACGCTTCTGTGTTAAAACTCCATGCTGCTGGCGGCCTCTTCGCCAGCAGTGGCGGCCTGTACGGCAGAGGCGCGACCGGCCTCTACTGGAGCAGTACTCAGTACATTAGCACCCTCGGCTACTACCTGATCTTCGACAGCAGCAGCAGCAACATGGGCAGCGACAACAATAAGGCGTCTGGGTTTTCGGTGCGCTGCCTTACAGATAATATTTTAGGCTACTACTCCTCTGGCACTTTTACTTCTAATGTGATTAATCTTGGAACAAATGTAAATTGGGGCAATCTTTCCTGGACTGAAACAGGAACAGGCACGATAACTATGAAAGCTCGGTCTTGTGATGACAGCGCTTGTTCTGGTGAAGCAGCTTTCACAAGTTGTTCTAATATCACTAATGGCGCGGCTTTATCAACTGGTAATTGTGTAACTAATGGTCATCAATATATTCAATATCAAACTGCGCTCTCAACTTCAGATATCTCATTTACACCTTCTTTAGATGACGTGACTATTGGATATAATTATTATCCTTCTTCTCAAAATCTAACTTCATCTAAATACGATTCCTCATCTGACGGCAATGTTATTGGCGGCCTGGCTTGGGATGAGGATGCGACTCTTACTTCTGGAACGAGTGTAACCCTGTCACTTCGCACTGCTTCAAGCACAGTTAATCTTGATTCTGCCTCTTGGAGCGATTTTACCAATGCCACAGCAAATTGTTCTAAAGCAGGGACAAGAGTAACTTGCACCTCTTCAGCCATTCCTTCTTCTATGAAAGACGGCTCTGGCGACCAGTGGCAGCAATATAAAGTTACTCTGACTTCTACTGGTGCTAACAAACCCACTGTAACATCTGTCATTCTCACTTATGTGGTTAATGCTCGGCCGGAGTTTGATGTGCCTAATACCACTGCTTCCCAAATCTCTGATTCCGGCAGTGCTAACTGGGGCAAGGTGCAGATAACTTATCCTATTAAAGACATTGATACTACTTCTGGTTCTATTACTCCCGGATATGTCACTCCTTCTTTTGAATATAATACTGGCTCTGGCTGGACAACCATTACCTCTGGTTATTTGAATTCCGGAGCTTTAGACAATAAAGCGGTGCAGGAAGGAAGCTATACATCGCACACTGCTTATTGGGACGCCAAAACGCAGATCCCTAGCACTTATACAACGACCGGCCAGATACGTATCACTATAAATGATAATGAGGGCGCCAATAATTCCACCAGCACTACCATTTCCAATATTACCATTGACACTACGAATCCAACTTTATCAGCTTTTACCCTTGACTCGTCCGCGGATACTTTAACGATTTCTGCTTCTGATAATTCTAATCTCCAATATCTAATTTCTAATAACCAAGACGGCTCGGCTGATGGCTCTAATGCTATTTCCAGCTCTTGGCAAACAGTAGGAGGAACTTCTACCAGTACTACCCGCGCCTGGGCATATTCTCCGGACTCCACTGGTTATGAATCAGTTACTATTGCCTACAGAGATATTTACGGAAACACTGCCACTACCACAGATATAGCGCCTTATCAGCCCAAGAACTTTTACTATAAAGATATCTGCAATACTGCTATCAATGACTGGAGAGAATTTCTTTCTTGGGGAGTGTATACTGCCACCACCACTTCTTCTTGGGCTAATTACAAAGTTTATCGGTCCACAGATGGAACGACTTATTCTTTGCTTGGCACTTTAAGCAGTGACGTTAATACCAATTACTATATTGATTCTTCTGTAGCTTCAACTACTACTTATTATTATAAAGTTTTAATCACTGATTCTGACGGAGATATTTCATCTTTCACAGACCCGGTGTCCGATCTGCCCAATGGCCAGGGCGGTTCTGACTCTACCGCTCCCTTAATCACTTCCGGCCCTACTGTGACAGAAACCAAATCAACCTGGGCAAGCATTGTCTGGACAACAGACGAGATTTCCAATTCAGTGGTGGAATACGGCTTGACAACTAGCTACGGCTTAACCAGCACGGTAAACACTATGGTTACTTCTCATTCTGTAACTTTAACCGGGCTCACTCCCAACACCACTTATTATTTTCGGGTTAAATCAACAGATATTGCCTCTAACACGGTCACATCAAGCGGCTCGTCATTTGTCACCACTCAAGGACCGATTATCTCTTCTGTCACAGCAGAGAGCGTGACTGACAATACCGCTTCTATTGTCTGGAACACTACCACTGATTCTTCTTCTTGGGTCTATTATTCCACCAGCGCCTCGTTTACCAGTTCTTCTACAGAAGGCACTAATACTTTGGTTGGCACCTCAACTGCCGGCTATTACCAGCACCGCGTAACCCTGACTGGACTGACAAAGAACACAACCTACTATTATTATGTTAAGTCAACTGACGCTAATTCTGACACTGCCACAGACACCAATGGCGGCAATTATTATACTTTTACCACTACTTATGACAATCAGCCGCCAGTGATTTCAGACATTACAGTTCCGGTCCGGGCATATAACGCTTTGGTTGTTACCTGGAACACTGATGAAAACGCCAATACACGGCTGTATTATGATACTGTAAGTCATGTTGATTGTTCTGGATATTCTAATAGTTCAACTTTAGACACCAACCTGACTATTTCCCATGCTGCGGCAATAACTTCCCTTATTGGAGAAACCGCTTATTATTACAGGGTTATTTCAGCTGACGCTAATGGCAACACCACTTGCTCTAGCGAGCAGGAGACCTCCACTGTGGCTGAGAATGAAATTATTACTGTTTATGTCGGCGGTGGAGGGCCTTCTACGCCTGTTGTTGTTGATACCACAGCCCCGGCTATTTCCAATATTAATGTCAGCGATATCTCGGCTTTTGGAGCAACAGTGAATTTTAGCATCAGCGAGCCAGCAGCAGGATTTGTTCATTACGGCAAGGACACTAATTACGGATTTATTGCCGGTTCTGACACCTTGGCCTCCAGCCACAGCGTAAAATTAGCCGGCTTGCGCCTGGGCACAGAATATCATTATAAAGTAACGGCTATGGACAAAGCCGGTAATGTGGGCCAGTCTTCAGACCAGACCTTTTCCACTCTTTTTGCTGCAGAGGCTCTGGAAGAATTAACGACTTTGGAAAATGCAGAGCAGTTCCAGGAGCAACTAGAAGGAATAATTGAGTCAGTTATGCCTTCCTTGGTTCCTCCTTTTGTGAGCAATGTCATAGTTGACAATATCACAGAAACTTCTGCTACGGTCAAATGGAAAACCAATATTCCTGCTTTCGGTTCTGTTTCCTATGCAAGTGATTCTGAATATAATCAAGACAAGGAAAAACCATATGTGGTGGAAATTGTTGAGAGTACAAAAGAAAAAATTAAAGAACATACTCTAGAGCTGCGCGACCTCTCTCCCGCAACCAAATATCATCTTCAGGCAAAGTCTTATGTTTTTCCGGATGTGATAGGCAAATCCAAAGATTCTGAATTTTATACATTATCATCAAAGATAAAGCCGGAGATCACAAGAGTGGGCAATACTGATGCTGAAGTGAGATGGGTGACTGCTAAAGAAACATCTTCTTTTGCCGAATACCGAAATCTTGCGACAAATAAATTAGGAAGGATGGGAGATGATAGAAGAGTTCAAAGTCACTTCTTAAAGATAGAAAATCTTGCTCCGGGAACAAATTATGAAATCAAGGTCTTTGGCTATGACCAAGACAATAATATTATTGAAGCTGATTCCATTACCATCAGGACCAAACAAGATATATCTCCGCCTGTTATTTCTTCCATCAGGATTGATAATGCCATGGTTCCCGGCAAAAGGGATAAACTTCAGACAGTGATCTCCTGGAAAACAGACGAATCATCCAATTCCCGAGTTTATTTTGAAGAAGGAATTGGAATTTCAGATAAGCTTACCAATAAGACTGGTCAAGAGAATGAATATACCACAGACCACATTGTCATCATTACCTCAATGAAGCCAGCCACAGTTTATAGAATCAAAGTTTCTTCCAGGGATGAGGCCGGCAATACAGCTGATTCTCCAATGAGGACCTTTTTGACTCCGCGCTCTGCAGAATCTGTTTTAGATGTCATTGTCCGCAATTTTGAGGAAAGCTTTGGATTCCTCAAGCGCCTGCGCTAACGTTAAAATCAGAAATTAAAAATCAAAACTCTTTGTAATTTGTTAAAAATATGTTATATTATATTTTTGACATTATGGGCCTATAGTTTAGTGGCAGAACACCGCTTTTGCACAGCGGAAATGGCAGTTCGATTCTGCCTAGGTCCAAATGCATCCTCTTTTTGAAGCGCACCTAGAGAGAAAGACATTTGATCATGGATACTTAATGTTGGGTGATTTTTCAGTTTCTCTTTCATATGTTATGGAAGCTGCAAAAGTTATTCTTGATCCTCCGGCTGGCAGATTAGACATTCATCCTGATTTTTTTCATTTTAGATTTGGCTCTTTCGGCATTGACAACAGCAGGGAAATAATTTATAAAGCCTCGCAGAAACCGCTTTTGGGAAGGGCAAAAGTTTTTATCATTGAAACAAACTCTTTCACAATAGAATCAGCCAATGCGCTTTTAAAAATAATGGAAGAACCAACCAAAAATACCTTTTTTTTCATCATTGCTTCAGCCAGAGAAAATATTATTCCTACGCTTTGTTCACGATTGACAATCATAAATAATTTTATATCTGACATAAAAATTGGTGGAGAAGAGAGGAAAATTTATGAAAAATTTTTTTCTGATCTGCCGACAAAAAGGATAAATTTAATAAAATCTTTTGAAAAAGACAGACAAAGAGCCATAAAATTTCTTAACGGCCTAGAGATTTTTTTATCAGAAGAGTTAATTAGAAAGAAGAATATCTCTATCTCCGAAGCCTTAAAAGAGATAGCGAGGACACGCGGATTGATTTTGAGCAGAGCCGCCTCTGTCAAGATGATAATGGAACATCTTGCCTTAAGTTTACCGCAAATGTAAAATAGGAATAATCATCAAAAAGTTTATGTATGATTTGTCAGCAATCAATAAAAAGGGTGCGGAAATGAAAGACTGGTTCAAAAAGGAAATAGGCTCATTGCGCACCGGCCGGGCCACCCCAGCCTTAATGGAAAATATTTTTGTTGATGTCTATGGCAGTAAAAGCCTCGTCAAACAAGTCGCTTCAATTACTGTTGAAGATGCAAAGACTCTGCGCATTACGCCATGGGATGTTTCCTTGCTAAAAAATATTGAGAATGCACTGATGAACGCGAATTTCGGGAGCAATCCGATCGTTGATAAACAATCTGTCAGCATATCATTGCCTCAACTGACTGAAGAAAGGAGGAAGGCATTAGTAAAAATTGTCAATGAAAAGCTGGAGCAGGCAAAAATCTCTTTGAAGGTGGAGCGCGATGAATTATGGAGAGACATCCAAGAAAAAGAAAGGAAAGGCATCATTACCGAAGATGAAAAATTCAGATTAAAGGATAAATTACAGAAGGAACTTGCAAAAATTAATGATGAGCTCACAGAAATTGCTGTACGCAAAGAAGAAGAAATAATGAGTTAAAAATTTATGTCTATTATCTTATTTGTTTTTATTTTGGCTCTTTTAATTTTGTCCCACGAATTTGGACATTTTATTATTGCCAAGAAAAGCGGAGTGCGGGTAGATGAATTCGGTTTTGGATTTCCGCCCAGACTTTTAAAATTCAAAAAGGGTGAGACAATTTACAGCATCAATCTTATTCCCTTTGGCGGATTTGTAAAGATATATGGAGAAGAAGGAGCGGAGAAGCAAGACCCAAGGAGTTTTGCTTCCAAACCAATTAGCATCAGGGCTTTGGTGATAGCAGCAGGCGTTATTTTCAATATTTTTCTTGGCTGGATTTTGATTTCCAGCGGATATATGGTGGGCCTGCCCACCAGCGTCAGTTCTGCGCCAGCAGGTGCGGAAATAAGCGAGAGAAGCATTATTATTTTGGAAGTCAGGAACGGAACGCCAGCTGAAATCGCTGATTTAAAAGCAGGCGACAAAATTCTTGGTTTTAATTCCATTGAAGAATTCCAAAGTTTTGTTGCAGAAAATAAGGGCAGGGAAGTGAAATTAAATTACCAAAGAGGCGAAGAGAATTTTTCGGCAAAAATTACACCAAGAGCAGATCCTCCTCAAGGTCAAGGGTCTTTGGGGATTAGTTTGGATGAAATTGGGATTGTGAAAATTCCTTGGTATCGGGCGGTGTGGGAAGGGGCAAAGGTAACTTACAATTTGCTTATTACAATCGCTGTTTCCATTTATATGTTTGTTGCCAATGCCATCAAAGGTCTGGCGGGATTTGAGCAGGTCTTGGGGCCGGTGGGAATTGTTACCGTAACCGGCACTGTGGCAAAAATGGGGTTTGCTTATATTTTGAATTTTGTCGCTTTGCTTTCTATCAATTTAGCTATCATTAATATCCTGCCTTTTCCGTCATTGGACGGCGGCCGGCTGTTGTTTCTGGCAATAGAGAAAATAAAGGGATCGCCAGTTAATCCGAAAATCAGCGGCATTATCCATAGCATCGGCCTGGCATTGCTTTTAATTCTTATGCTCGCCATAACCTACCATGATATCATGAGGTTGATATAGTCAACGACTCGTCGATGACTCGACAACGGTTGTCGAGTTTGTAATAAAGGGTGCAACTACGATGCGATCGCATTTGTTCGACTTCCGAAGTCGAACATTAGTCGATAATCTTAATGGTTTTGACTATTGGATTTTTTTAATGTAAAATTTAAAACAATGAGACAATCAAAGCTATTCCCAAAAACATTGAGAGAAGATCCAAAGGATGAAGTTTCCATCAATGCCAAGCTCCTGATAAGGGGCGGCTTTATAGATAAATTAATGGGAGGAGTTTACAGTTTTCTTCCCTTAGGATTTTGTGTCCTTAAAAAAATAGAGAATATTATAAGAGAAGAAATGGAAGCCGCAGGAGGACAGGAGATACTGATGCCGGTTATTCAACCAAAAGAGAATTGGCTAATAACTAAAAGATGGGACACTTATGATACCTTATTTAAGTTTGCGAGTTTTTATTCAAAAACAGAATTTGCTCTCGGTCCCACCCATGAAGAAATTATTTCTCCTTTGGTAGGCAAATTCTCTTTATCTTATAAAAATCTTCCACTTTATCTTTTTCAAATTCAAACTAAATTAAGAGATGAGAAAAGAGTTAAGGCCGGCATTCTGCGCGGCAGAGAATTTATAATGAAAGATCTCTATTCTTTTCATACTGATGAGAAAGACCTTGATAGATATTATGAAAAAATGAAAAAACATTATATGAATATATTCAAGAAATGCGGGGTAGGTGACAAAACTTTTATCACATTTGCTTCAGGAGGAACTTTTTCAAAATATTCCCATGAATTTCAGACTGTCACAGAGGCAGGAGAAGATAAAATTTTTATTTGCGATAGCCATGCGGGGAAGCAAAATTCCAACAAAGGTTGCCAGACTGCAATCAATAAAGAAATATTTGACGAACAAAACTTTTGTCCGGTTTGCAAGGGTAAGAAATTCAAAGAAAAAAAAGCCATAGAAATAGGCAATATTTTCAAGTTAAAAACCAAATACTCTTCCCCTTTTGGTTTAAAATTCACAGATAAAGATGGAAATAATAAAGATGTTATCATGGGATGCTATGGCATAGGTTTAGGTCGGCTTTTGGGAGCAATCGTAGAAGTGCATCATGATTCAAAAGGTATCATCTGGCCGGAATCGGTTTCTCCCTTTAAGATTCATCTTTTGGAGCTTGATAGGAGTGTTAGAGACCTTTATGCGTATTTAAACAAAAACGGCATAGAGGTATTATATGATGACAGAAAAGATGTTACTGCAGGAGAAAAATTCAATGACGCGGATTTGCTGGGAATACCATATAGAGTAATAGTCAGTAAAAAAACTTTAAAGGCCGGGAAAATAGAAGTAAAAAAAAGAGGATCAGAAAAACCAAAATTGATTTTAAAAAAAGATTTGTTGAGATATGTTAAATAAATTTTATGAACTTTTTTCAAGCGACATTGGTATTGATTTAGGTACGGCTAATACCTTGGTTTATGTCAAGGGGCGGGGAATTATAATCAATGAACCTTCCATTGTTGCCATCAATAAAAAAACAGATCAGGTGGTGGCCATAGGCAATGATGCCAAAAAAATGTTGGGAAGAACACCAGCACATATTGAAGTGATTAGGCCGTTGGTAGAAGGAGTTATCTCTGATTTTGAAATTACCGAAGAAATGCTGAGATATTTTATTAAAAAAATCCATCAAGGCAGTTCTAAGATTTTTGCCCGGCCGCAGATAGTTATCGGTGTTCCTTCAGGAATCACTAATGTAGAAATCAGGGCGGTGCGCGATGCTGCTACAAATGCCGGAGCCCGCACTGTTCATATTGTGGAAGAACCAATAGCAGCTGCCATCGGAGTGAGATTGCCAATTTATGATCCTATCGGCAATATAGTGATAGATATCGGAGGCGGAACAACAGACATCGCTATTATCTCATTGGGGGGCATTGTCATTTCAAAAAATATGAGGATTGCCGGAGATAGATTTAATGAAGATATAATCAATTATATGAGAGATGAATTTAAGATGTTGATTGGTGAAAGAACTGCTGAAGATATCAAGATAGCCACCGGTTCTGTTGCCAAATCCAGCGAGGGGATAGAGACAATAGTTAGAGGAAGAGACCTTGTGAGCGGCTTGCCAAGAGAGGTTATCATTACAGATTCAGATATCAGAGAGGCCATCATAAAATCTGTAAAACTTCTAATAAAGGCAACCAAAGAAGTAATAGAAGAAACACCGCCTGAACTTATTTCAGATATAATGCACAGAGGAATTGTTATGGTCGGAGGAGGGTCGTTTTTGCGGGGCCTGGCTAAAACCTTTGAATCAGAAATTAAAATCCCTGTATTTATCCCTGAAGATCCTCTAACAGCAGTGGTTAGGGGCACAGGGATTATCCTTGAAGATTTAAATAGATTTAAAGATATCCTTATTCAGCATGAAGACGATTTACCACCGCACTAAGATTAAGGGCATCAAGAAGCTTATTGTCATAGCCTTAATCTTAATTTTTATTTTTTTCATTTCCCAATCAGATTATCTCAAATCAAAATTTTCAAATTTTTTTCTGACAGCAGCAAAGCCGTTCTGGAAAATCAGCCTTGTCTCTAAAGATTGGCTTAACAAAAATTTGTCTGGATTTAAAGAAAAAGCATTGCTTGCAGAGCAGAATGAAAGATTAAAAAGCAAGATTCAGGAATTGGAAGCAAAATTTATCAATTACAGTATTTTAGAAAAAGAGAATCAAGATCTTAAAGAGGCTCTTTCGCGCTTTCAAGAGAAAAATCAAAAATATATTTTGGCCAATATACTGGCGAGACCGCCGCAGACCGGCTTTGATGTTTTGATTATAGATGTTGGTTCATTGAACGGAATCCAACAGGGTATGAGAGTGATAGCCTACGATGATATTTTGTTTGGATATATTAATGAAGTCTTTTCAAAAACCAGCAAAGTAACATTGATTTCTTCTCCTTCAAAAGAGAATGATGTATTTATACAAACAGACCGCCAGGATCAAATTTTTACTATTGCCAAGGGGAGAGGAGGTGGAAATCTTGAAATCAAACTGCCTGTTTCCATTGACATCAAGGAAGGAAATCCAATTTTGTCTGTAGGTACTTTTCCTTTGGTAATTGGCGTTGTCTCTAAAATAGAAAAAAACCAAGCTGATCCTTTTCAGAAAATTTTTTTCCGCCTCCCAATTAACATTCAACAGTTGCGCTATGTCTTTATAGAGAAATAACATGATTAAAAGGATAATCAGTGATATCATTCTATTCTTTAGCATTTTTTGGCTAGCCTGGTATTGGACGGTTTTGATTATTCTTATCTTTATGATTTTTTTTGAAGACTACTGGGAAGGTGTGGCCGCAACATTTTTTATGGATATTCTTTTTTCCAAAAGCTTTGGCATTTTCACCGTTCTCTCTCTTATTTTCTTCTTTTTTATTGGTAAAATGAGAACAAACATCAGATATGGTCTTTAATTTTAGAAAAAAGAAACAAAAACCCATAGAAATTTATCCTGACGAGATCTTTCTTGATTCAAAAAATATTCCGCAATTTGACGTTTACCAGTTTGAAGGGAGGATTGAAAAACCCATTGGCAAAAGAACTTTTATCACTATGACCGTATTTTTTATTATGGTTGGTATTTTTTTTGTCGGCGAGCTTTTTTCTATACAAATTCTAGAAGGAAAAACTCTTAGGGAAAGAAGTGAGAAAAATAGTCTTAGAATAGATTATATTTTGGCAAATAGAGGCATTATTTTTGACAGAAACGGAGAAACTTTGGCGTGGAACGAACCTGATGCCAGATTATATATAGATTGGAACGGCCTCAGTCATGTGTTGGGATATGTCGGCCTGCCCTCGGAAGAAGATTTGCAAAAGATTGATAATCTTCCACTGAAGCAGATTTTAGGCAAAGATGGAATAGAAAAAAGATACAATGATATTCTAGGAGGAAAACCGGGAATGAAAATAGTTGAGACAGATGTAGAAAATAATATTATATCAGAAAGCATACAGAATCATCCGGAAGAAGGAAAAAATATAAAATTAACCATTGATGCCAAATTGCAATCGCAATTTTTTAATATCATGGAATCTGTTATGAAAGACAGAGGATTCCATGGCGGGAGCGGAATCATTATCAATGTTAATAACGGCGAGATCTTATCGCTTGTGAGCTGTCCGGAATATGACTCTGAAATTCTTTCAAAAGGTGAACCCGAAGAAAAGATAATGGAATTTTTAAATGATGCCAATAAGCCTTTTCTTAATCGCGTCATAGCTGGTCTTTACGCTCCAGGATCAATCATTAAGCCATTGATTGCCATTGCCGCTCTTAATGAAAATATAATTTCTTCACAAAAACAAATTTTTAGCGCGGGATATATCTCTATTCCTAATCCTTTTTTCCCTGACAAGCAAAGTATATTCAAAGATTGGAAGACGCACGGCTGGATTGATATGAGAAAGGCGATCGCTGTCTCTTCAGATGTATATTTTTACGAAATTGGAGGAGGATTTGAAGAGCAAAGAGGTCTTGGTATTAAAAAAATTGAAGATTACACAAAATTATTTGGGCTTGATTCGTTAACAGGAGTAGATCTCTATGGCGAAGAAATCGGTATCGTGCCCAATCCTGATCTAAAAGAAAAATTTGAACCTAATGACCCTATTTGGAGAATAGGAGATACTTATAATGCCAGCATCGGCCAAGGATATTTCCAGGTAACACCTGTAGAGATGGCAATTTATGCATCAGCTATTGCCAACAAAGGAAAGATTATCAAACCTCATCTTATTCTTGAAGATAACATTCAAGACTACACACTGCGAAGTTTAAATATATCAGAAGATTATTTTAATATTATCCATGAGGGTATGCGATTGTCAGTCAAAGAGGGGACCGCCAGTGCATTGAATGTTTTTGGTGCAGAGATTGCTGCTAAAACCGGTACAGCTGAGATAGGAGCTGGTAAAAAATATGTTAATTCTTGGGTGATAGGATTTTTCCCTTATGATCATCCACAGTATGCTTTTGCAGTTGTTATGGAAAAAGGACCTTCTGCCAATCTTGTAGGCTCGCCCTATGTAATCCGTCAGTTAATTGATTGGATGACTATCTATACCCCTCAATATTTGAAGTAGTTATTTGAATAAATTATAATCTATAAATATGAGTTCGTTTGAGGAATTACGGAAAGGGAGATTGGAAAAATTAAATCTTCTCAGAGAAAAAGGCGTGGACCCTTTTCCTATATCCATTCGGAGAGATTTTTCTATTATTGAGGCATTAAAAGATTTTCCCAAATTATCCAAAAAGAAAAAACAATCTTTTGTCTGCGGAAGGGTAATGGCGATACGCGAGCACGGGGGCTCTATTTTTTTTGACATTAGTGACGGTGACGCAATAATGCAGGCCTATATCAAAAAAGATGAAATAGGAAAGGAACAATTTTCTCTTTTTCAAGAAACCATTGATATCGGTGATTTTGTAGAGCTTAAAGGATTATTTTTTAAGACAAAGAAAAAGGAAAAAACAATAAAAGTTTCTCAATGGAGGATTATCGCAAAATCCTTAAGACCTTTGCCGGACAAATGGCACGGCTTGCAGGATGTTGAAGAAAGATTCAGAAAAAGATATCTGGATTTATTGATGAACAAAGAAATAAAAGGAAGATTTTTGCTGCGTTCTAAAATTATCTCAGAGATGAGAAACTATCTTGATAAAGAAGGTTTTCTGGAAGTGGAAACGCCGGTTTTGCAGCATTTGGCAGGCGGAGCATTGGCCGAGCCTTTTAAAACCCATCATAATGCTTTGGATATAGATTTATATCTCCGCATTGCGCCTGAACTTTATTTAAAAAAATTATTGATTGGAGAATTTACAAAAATTTATGAAATAGGAAGAAATTTCAGAAATGAGGGGATTGATGTTACTCATAATCCTGAATTTACCATGCTTGAATTGTACGAAGCATATAGAGACGCGGAATATTTAAGAAAATTTTCAGAAAAAATGATAAAAACTATAGTCAAGAAGATTTTGGGTAAAAAAGAATTTGAATTTAGAGCAGAGAAGATATCTTTTAGAAAAAAATTCAATATTGTTTCCTATTTAGATATTCTTAAGTATTATACTTTAATAATTGAACCAGAAAAAATGTCGCGCGAAGATTTTGTGCTGAAATCTAAGCAATTTGGAATCAAGACAGAAGATTTTGAGACTAAAGAAAAAATAATGGACAATATTTTTAAAAAAATATGCCGGCCAAAAATAATCCAGCCGACATTTGTTATTGACTACCCAACAGGATCATCGCCTTTAGCCAAAAGAAAGGAAAAAGATAAAAACTTAATTGACAGATTTCAATTGATAATAGGCGGCTTGGAAATTATTAATGGCTTTTCTGAACTTAATGACCCTCTTGAACAAAAAGAAAGATTTAAAGAACAGGATAAAGCCAAAGAAAAAGGAGAAAAAGAAGTTTCTCCCAGTGATGAGGATTATCTTGAAGCAATAGAATACGGACTGCCGCCAGCTGCCGGTCTTGGTGTCGGCATAGACCGTCTGGTTATGCTTCTTGCCAATACTCACAACATTCGCGAAGTCATTCTTTTCCCGACCTTAAGACCAAAATAATCTATTTAGCATCCGCATCCGATTTTCGATTTTCGATGTTTAATCGAACTTATATTTGCTATAGCAGATATAAGTACATTTAAATATAAATACATTACAAATGTTACCTTTTTTTATTCACTAAATTCCTTTGTGGAAGTTATCCACAATCTTTTATTTGGAAAATAAAGAAAAGTGGAGTATAGTGTTAATAAAGTGGTAGATTGTGGATAATTGTGTGGATAATGTGGATAACTCTCATTTATACGGAAAAATATTATGCTTATTGGTGAATACAAACATAGTCTTGACCCTAAGAAAAGGGTAGCCATCCCTGCAAAATTTAGAAAGGAAATAGGAAAAAAAGCAGTAATCACTCGAGGATTAGATCAGTGTCTTTTCATATATCCAATGAATGAATGGGGAAAGGTGGCCGAAAAACTTAGCGAGCTACCGACCGGCTCATCTGATACAAGAAATTTCGTCCGCCTTTTCCTGTCAGGTGCAAGTGATGTAGAAATTGATGCTTTAGGAAGAGTCTTGATTCCGGATTATCTTAAAAAATTTGCCGGCCTGAAGGAAAAAGCAGTTATTGTAGGTATGCATAAGCGATTAGAAATATGGAGCGAGGAGAACTGGGAGAATTATAAACAGCGCATAGAAAAACAGACAGACATTCTGGCAGAAAAATTAGGAGAATTAGGAGTATATTAATTTATGCTTCATAAGCCTGTTCTTTTAAAAGAAGTAGTAGGATATCTGAATCTTAAGCTAGGCGATACTGTTTTGGATGCAACAATAAATGGAGGTGGACATGCAGAAAAAATTGTAGAAAGAATCGGCAATGATGGAACATTAATTGGTATAGATCAAGATGCGGTGATATTAGAAAAACTTAAATTAAAAATTAAAAATTTAAAATTTAAAGATAATGTAGTTTTAATAAATGGAAATTTTAGAGATTTAGATAAACTTTTAGAACTTTTAAAGATAAAAAAAATAAACGGAGCGTTATTTGATCTAGGAATGAGCTCAATCCAATTGGAAGACTCAGGCCGAGGATTCACATTTATGAAAGATGAACCTCTATTAATGACTTACAAATCAGAGATCGCCAGCAGTGATTTAACAGCAAGAGATATATTAAATCAATGGAGCGAAGAGGATCTAACACAAATCCTATTCAAATATGGCGAAGAAAGATATGCCAGAAAAATAGCGAGAGCGATTATTAAAAAGAGAAAGAAAAAGAAAATAGAAACTACTACAGAATTAAAAGAGATAATAGAAAAAAATGTTCCGCCATCTTATCGCCATAAAAAAGGTATAAGCCCTGTCACAAAAACATTTCAGGCATTAAGGATCACAGTCAATGATGAACTAAATGCACTAAAAGAGGGAGTCGGAAAAGTTTGGAAGATTATGAAACCCGGTTCAAGATTGGTAGTAATATCATTTCATTCACTTGAAGATAGAATAATTAAGAATTTTTTTAAAGATAAAAAAAATAATGGAGGGGGAATCATTCTAACAAAAAAACCAATAGTGCCGTCAAGCGAAGAAATAAAGATAAATCCAAAATCACGTAGTGCAAAATTAAGAGCTATAGAAAAAATAAAATGACAACCTTAATCAAAACAATTCCATATCAGATCTTAGATGAAGATAAAAGAAAAATCTTGTCTCGTTTATTTTTGGTAATTATTGCATTCTCGTCCATATTTTATGTCTATTTCGCAGGATTGACCATTAAGCAAATGCTGGAAAAAAACAAAAATGAAGAACATTTTAAACTGATCAATAGAGAATATCAACAAAATGAGGAGAAATATTTCAGAATTCTTGCTCAATTAGACCTAGAACAAGCCCGTTTATTAGGATTCATTGACCCAAAGAAGGGAGAATTTATAGTCTATCAATCTGCCGCTGTTGCTCGCAGATAACATGAGGCGAGACAGTATTGTTCGTCGTATTAGAATAACGTATTTTTTTCTTTTTATTATCGGCGCCTTTTTTATCGCGCGTCTTTTTTTTATTCAGGTGATCCACGGACAATCCTATAGGGAGATGGCCAATCAACAATATATTTCACCGTCTAGTCATTATTTTGATAGGGGTATTATCCATTTTAAAAAAAAAGATGGGCAATTAATTTCTGCTGCAACAATCAAAACAGGCTACCTTTTGGCTATTAATCCGAAGCTGATAGAAAATGCCGAAGATATCTATGAAAAGATTTCAATAATCACCGCGATAGATAAAGAATTATTTTTAAAATCAGTATCAAAAAAGGATGATCCTTACGAAGAAATTAAACATCGTCTTAATGAAGATGAGGCAAAGAGAATCCAAAAACTGGGAATAAATGGAGTCGGCATCCATTCTGAAACATGGAGGTATTATCCTGCACAAAATCTCGCCTCAAGTGTTCTGGGTTTCGTCGGATATAATGGAGACAAATTGGAAGGAAGATATGGTCTTGAAAAATACTATGAATCAATTTTAAAAAGAGGGGGGGGCGGAAATCTTAAAATAAATTCATTTGCTGAGACAATAATTGATATCAAAAATTTGGTAGGGAATAATTCTCAAGAAGGCGATATTATCCTGACTATTGATCCTGAAGTCCAGACCTTTTTGGAAAATAATCTTAACGAACTCCTGAAAAAATATGATGCTCAACTAGCCGGGGGTATTATTATTGAACCAAAAACAGGGAAAATACTGGCAATGGCTGCAAAGCCTGATTTTGACCCAAATAATTATGCTGAAATTAAAAATCTCTCTTTCTTTCTCAATCCTAATGTACAGAACACCTTTGAAATGGGATCAATAATGAAAGCGCTGACGCTTGCTGCCGGTTTAGATTTAAATAAGATTACTCCCCAGAGTACTTATAGAGATGAAGGCTTTGTGATCTTGAATAATAAGCGCATAGAAAATTATGACAGCAAGGGGCGCGGCCTAGTTGATATGCAAACAGTGTTAAATAAATCTTTAAATACGGGAGCGGTATTCGTGATGCAACAGATAGGGAAAGAAAATTTTTATAATTACATCCTTAATTATGGTCTAGGAGAAAAAACCGGCATTGATCTGCCAGACGAAGTATCTGGTTTGATTTCTAATCTTAAAAGTGACAGAGAGGTGGAATATGCCACTGCCTCTTTTGGTCAGGGTATTGCTGTCACGCCAATTGAAATGGCCTGCGCCCTGTCTGCCTTGGCCAATGGCGGATTGCTAATGAAACCGTATATTATTGATGAAATCAGAAGCGAGGATGGAGTCTCTAGAAAAAAAATAGAGCCAATAGAAAAAAGAAGAGTTTTAAAACAGGAAACTTCTGAAGAAATAAGCAGGATGCTGGTTAAAGTAACAGATGAGGCGCTTGTTAATGGCGCCTACAAAATGGATCATTATACCATTGCTGCGAAAACAGGCACGGCCCAGATGCACAAAGAAGATCAAAAAGGTTATTACGAAAATGAATATATACATTCATTCTTTGGATATGCGCCAGCCTTTGATGCAAGATTTTTAATCCTGCTCTATCTGGTAAAACCTCAAGGCGTTGCCTATGCCTCTCATTCATTGACAGAGCCTTTTATCAATATTTTGAAATTTTTACTGAATTATTATCAGGTTCCGCCAGACAGATGATAAAAAAAGAATACGATAAATTTTTATTGATCATTGTAGGTATTTTTATAATATCCGGAGTTTTTATCTTGACGTCTGCTTCAACTGGACTTTTAAGCAGAAATGGAAACGTCAGTTTATCAAACATTTTATTTCGACAGTTTGTCCTCGGACTTGGTGAAGGGATAATTCTTTTTTTAATCACGAGTCGCATCCATTATAAAAAATGGAAAAAATTTGCATTAATAATCTTTCTCATCTCTTTTTTACTGACTGTCCTGGTCTTTGAGTCACATATCGGTTTTGGCCATGGAGGGGCAAGGAGGTGGCTTAATATAGGACAGTTTTTCTTTCAACCATCTGAATTGCTCAAGCTTGCCTTCATTATATATCTGGCTTCCTGGCTGAGCACCAGACAAGAACATGTACAATCTTTTAAATTTGGTCTTGTTCCCTTTTTGATCATCGTCGGATTGGTGGGTCTTGTTTTAATCAAGCAGCCTGATATAGGCACATTGGGTGTCGTTGCTATAACCAGTCTGACTATGTTTTTTATTGGCGGAGGCCGGCTGAGCCAGATTGCCTTTACAATTTTCTTGGGAGTAATTTTAGTTTATATTCTCACTCTCACTTATCCTCACGTTGCTAACAGATTGGTCGTTTTTTTAAATCCTTCAGCAGATCCTCAAGGAATAGGATATCAGATGAAACAGTCGCTTATTGCCATTGGTTCAGGCGGTCTTCTGGGAAGAGGTTTTGGCATGAGTGTGCAAAAATTTTATTATCTTCCCGAGCCAATAGGAGATTCTATCTTTGCTGTTTTTGCAGAGGAATTTGGTTTTATGGGAAGTTTGTTTTTAATAGGCCTTTTTATGTTCTTTCTTTACAGAGGTTTTTCTATTGTTTTGAAAGTACCTGATCAATTTGCTAGACTCTTAGGCTCAGGAATTGTTATACTAATAGTAGCCCAGAGCTTGATTAATATTGGATCAATGACGGGCATTATACCATTAACTGGTCTGCCCTTGGTTTTTATTAGCCAAGGGGGTTCATCCTTGGCAATGGCAATGGCAGAAGTCGGAATTTTATTCAATATTTCCCGATATGTATAAGCTACTATGAAAATAATCCTTACGGGCGGAGGCACAGGAGGACATTTTTATCCTATTCTCGCTGTTATAGATGCAATAAATATGCTTGCGGAGCAAAAGAAAATGTTGCCTCCGGAGATAGTTTTTATGTCTGATTCTCCTTATGATTCTGCTGAATTGGTAAAACGCGGGGTACGTTTCAAGAGAATCTATGCCGGAAAGATCAGACGTTATTTTTCTTTAAGAAATTTCCCTGACATTCTTAAAACTTTAGCAGGAATCATAAAGGCGGTTGTGATTGTTTACCTAGATTTTCCTGATATCATCTTCAGCAAGGGCGGCTATGTCAGCTTCCCAGTTATCTTTGCAGCAAAAATTTTTGGTATGCCTCTGGTTATCCATGAATCAGATGCAGTACCTGGGAAAGTAAACCAATGGGCAGGAAAATTCGCCAGAGGAATAGCTATTTCTTTCCCGCAGACAATCAAATATTTCCCCAAAGAAAAAACCGCCTATACAGGCAATCCAATTAGAAAAGGATTTTCTGTTCCCCTAAAAACGGGTTCAAGGGAAATATTAAAACTGGAGGAAAATCTCCCGGTTATTCTCGTCCTCGGCGGATCACAAGGGGCAAGGGCGATCAATGATCTCATTCTTGATGTACTGCCTGAATTGATTCAAAAATACCAGATTATCCATCAATGCGGAGAAAATAATTTTGAGGATGTCAAAAAAAGAATATCTATTATTTTAGATAAATCTTCATTAAGCCATAGATATCATCTTTTTAAATATCTCAAAGAAGATTTATTGAGGATGGCTTATGGCAGTGCCAATTTAGTCATTTCTAGGGCGGGTTCGGGTTCAATTTTTGAGATTGCTACTTCTGGTTTGCCCAGCATTCTTATTCCACTTCCTCATGCAGCCCAGGATCATCAAAGAGAAAATGCACAGGCATATGCAGAGACCGGAGCCACAGAGATTATTGAACAGAATAATCTTACGCCTCATATTCTGCTTTCTGAAATAGAAAAAATAATATCTAATAAAAAATTAATGGAAGATATGTCTAAGACAGCAAAAAATTTCTCCAAGCCAGATGCTGCAGAAAAAATAGCCAAAGAAATTTTAGTTATTACTTTGGAACATTCTTAAAAATGGAAAGATCTTCAATCAAAGATTTAAAAAATAAAATAGGAAAGAGTGTGAAAATTTCCGGCTGGGTAGATGCACGAAGAGACCATGGTAAATTGATTTTTCTTGACCTGCGCGATGCGGGTGAAAAAGTGCAAACAGTAATCCTGCCTGAGAAAAAAGAAGTCCATCATTTAGGAGAAAAAATTAGGCCCGAATGGATTTTAGAAATGATAGGGGAAGTCAAAAAACGCCCTGAGAAAATGGTCAATCCAGAGCTGTTGCTCGGAGATATAGAAATTGAAATTGATAAGATAATAATTCTAAATCAATCAAAAACGCCCCCATTTGATTTAAGCACTAGTGGCTATGAAGTTGATGAGGAAATCCGTCTTCTATACCGTTATCTGGATCTGCGGCGGCAGAGACTCCAGAAAAATTTAAAAATTCGCCATGAAATAATAAAATTTATCCGCGATGAACTTTCAGAAAGGGGCTTTATAGAAATAGAAACTCCGCTTTTAACTAAATCTACACCAGAAGGAGCGCGCGATTATGTAGTGCCTTCACGCCTTCACCCAGGAAAATTTTATGCTCTTCCGCAATCGCCCCAGCAATACAAACAGCTTTTAATGGTCGCCGGGATAGAAAAATATTTTCAAATCGCCAAGTGTCTGCGCGATGAAGATACCAGAGGAGACAGACAGCCGGAATTTACACAGTTGGATCTGGAGATGAGTTTTATTGATGAAAATGAAGTAATGAATTTAATTGAAGAAATGATGATCAAAATTATTGAGAAATTTTTTCCAAACAATAGAATTTTAAAAAGGCCCTTCCCAAGAGAAAAATACGGCGATGTCATTAAGAATCATCAAACTGACGCTCCAGATATTAGAAACAATAAAAGCAATAATGCTGAATTGGCATTTTTGTGGGTGACAGATTTTCCTCTTTTTGAATATTCTGACAAAGAAAAAAGATTAGTTTCAGTTCATCATCCTTTTACCAGTCCGCATTTGGATGAAATTGAAATGTTGGATAAATTTCCCAAACAAATAAGAGCAAGAGCATATGATTTGGTTTTGAATGGTTTTGAGATAGGCGGCGGATCAATCAGAATATACCAAAGAGATTTGCAGGAAAAGATTTTTAAAATTTTGGGCATTAAGCCAAAGGTTTATAATACACAATTCGGGCATTTACTTGAGGCATTTGAATTCGGCGTTCCACCACACGGCGGAATCGCTTTGGGTTTAGACAGATTGATCGCTATTCTTCAAGATGAACCCAATATCCGCGAAGTTATTGCTTTTCCAAAAACCGGCGACGGAAGAGACCTAATGATGAATGCGCCAACAGAAATTGACAAAGAACAACTCAAAGAACTGGACATTGAAATCAAAAAAAAGAAATATTAATGACCTAATGACCTAAACCTTGTTTAGGTCAAGACAAAAATTGAGATTGAAGTTTGGGGATATCTTGCATCCAACACCACCCCTAATTGCACGTTGGTTATTTGGTATGAATGCGCAAGTTTGTTGCCAAGACCACTTTTACGTCCAGGCTCTGATATTAGCGATGCCAAATGGGTGACAAAAAGAGAAGTAAAAAAATTTTGCGATTCTGACGTCATTTCTCTATGGCCAAAAGAAATTAAAAAATATTTCGGAGTTAAAATAAGGTAGCCTAAAGCTACCTTTTTTATTTATTATTTAGAAAACTCAGCCCATGCCCCAAACTTAGTTTAGGTCAAATTTAGGTCAATTGAAAAAAACAGAAAAAATGTTAAAATAATTAGGTATGTATGCAGTAAAAGTAGGGCAGTTTGAGGGACCGTTGGATCTGCTTTTAGAACTTATAGAAAGACACAAATTGTCAATCAATGATATCTCCCTGGCGCAAATCACTGACCAATATTTAGAGCATCTTAAGCAATTAGATGGTTTTCCCATAGAAGAAGTGGCGCTTTTTATCACCATCGCCTCAACATTAATACTGATTAAATCACACTCTTTAATACCTTCAATGGAATTAACCCCTGAAGAAGAAGAGAATATTGAAGAACTTGAGGAACGATTGAGGATATACAGACAGATTAAGACACTTTCCATCCATATAAAACAGATATTTTACAAAAACCCAGTTTTTGCAAGAGAGGGTTTTAAAAATATAACAATAGGCTTTATAGAGCCGAAGGGCATATCTGTGGATAACTTATATGTCATATTTAAGAATGTAATAGATAGATTGCCTAAAGAAAACTGCCTTCCTGAAGTGAAAGTAAAAAAGATTATCAGTTTAGAGGAAAAAATAAAAGAATTGGCCGGCAGGATACAAGGTCAATTGGAACTCTCTTTCAGAGAGTTCGCAACTTCGAGAGCTGATATGAAAGATAAAAAAATTGAAATGATAATAAGTTTTCTGGCGATGCTGGAAATGATCAAAAGAGAAATAATCATTGTGAATCAAATAGAATTATTCGGCGAAATCAATATTTGCAGATATGAATGATCTTGATAAACACATTGAAGCCCTGTTATTTTTAAAAGGTGAGTCAATGACCGTGAGAGAATTGGCGAAATTATTGAATGTAAAAGAGAAAGAGATAAAAGATACACTTGATATACTTGAGGAAAAATTTTCAGAAAGGGGAGTAAGACTGGTGAAAAAGGACGAATCAGTCATGATGGTTACAGCATCCGAATCTTCGAAATTTACAAAGAAACTTGTGGATGAAGAATTTAATTCAGAATTGACAAGAGCCAGCCTAGAAGTATTAACCATCGTCCTATATCGCAACTCTGTCACCAGAGCAGAGATAGATTACATCAGAGGAGTAAATTCTTCATTTATAATACGCAATCTTCTAATCAGAGGATTAGTAGAAAGAATCCTCAACCCAAGAGATAGCAGAAGCTATCTTTATAAGCCAACCTTTCAGCTTCTCAATTATCTTGGCGTCAAAGATATCGATGAATTGCCTGACAGAGATATCTTAAATAAATCTGTAGATAAAATAAAAAAAGAGAATGAATATAAGAACGAGAACAGCAATAATACTAATTTTTAGCTTGGTTTTTTTATTTTCCTACCAGATTCAGATTAATCAAAGACAAGAAGATGAATTTATTAAAACAACAGAGAGAAAAAAGATTTTTTTCTCTGATTTGAATTTGAAAGCCAAAGCCGTTTATGTTTTTGATATTAATAAAGACGAAGAGATTTTTGAGTATAATGCTGACAGTCAGCTTCCTCTAGCCAGTCTGACAAAAATTATGACTGCATTAATAGCTTTGGAAAATATACCCGCGGATCAGTATATAGAAATTTTACAGAAGGCGATTCTAGAAGAAGGCGATAATGGTTTTTCAGTTGGTGAAAAATTTAAAGCCTTAGATTTAATTGATGCTATGCTCATTTCTTCCTCCAATGACGCTGCGGCAGCCATTGCTCTTTCTTTTAAAGACAATAAATTTCTCTCCCTGATGAACGAAAAATCAAAGAAAATCGGGCTAAATCAGACCATTTTTTTGAATCCAACTGGTTTAGATATGTCTAAGGATATTGCCGGCGCTTATGGATCGGCAAAAGATGTCGCCCAGCTTTTAAAATATACTCTGGAAAATCATCCCAAACTTCTCAAGAGAACCTCAGACCCTGAGCTAATAATCAATTCTCATACTTTTAGGAATACTGATAGACTTGTTGAGAATATTCCCGGCATTATAGCAAGCAAGACTGGTTTTAGTGATTTGGCTGGCGGTAATCTCGTTGTTGTCGCTGATATTAGTCTTGGACATACTCTCATTTTTGTTGTTTTAGGGTCTACAGAAGAGGGCAGATTCGAGGATATGGAGAAACTTTATAAACAGACTTTATCTTATTTTAATGCAGAATAATATGTTATCATAACAATTATGGTAGTTGTATTAAAAGTTTTTGGATTATCTATCTTCGCATTCTTTCTGGCTGTTTTGTTGACTCCGGCTCTCACTAATTATCTCTACAGAAATAAAATGTGGAAGAAAAAAGTACGGACCGAAGCACTGACAGGCGGCGAAGCGAAGATTTTTTCTCAACTTCACAAAGATAAAGAAGTAGGCACGCCCAGAATGGGTGGCATTCTCATCTGGTTGACCACTTTTATCATTATTATTTTGTTCTGGCTGTTGGCATATTTTTTACCTTCATCTTTAATCCAACGGATTAATTTTTTGAGCAGAAACCAAACCTGGCTGCCTTTTTTTACGCTAATGATGGCTTCTCTGATCGGCCTAACAGATGATATCTTGCAGATTCGCGGTCAAGGCAAATATATGGCCGGCGGAATAAGCCTGACAAAGAGAATTGTCTTGGTTTCAATACTGGGTCTTATCGGTGGTTATTGGTTTTACTTTAAATTAGGAATGAGTTCAATCCTCATTCCTTTTGTAGGTGATGTAAATCTTGGTATCTTTTTAATACCTTTATTTATTATAGTTATGCTGGCAATGTTTTCGGGCGGAGTGATAGATGGGATTGACGGTTTGGCTGGAGGAATTTTTGCAGCAATCTTTTCGGCCTATGGAGGCATTGCCTTTTTCCAAAACCAGATTGATCTTGCAGCATTCTGCGGAGTGATTGTCGGCGGTATATTGGCTTTTTTATGGTTCAATATTCCTCCAGCAAGATTTTATATGGGAGAGACAGGCATTTTGGGTTTAACGACAACTCTCACTGTTGTAGCATTTTTAACAAAGTCAGTGGTAGTACTTTTGATCATTGCCTTCCCTCTACTGGCGGCTTCAGGTTCAGTAATATTACAATTGCTTTCAAAAAAAATTTTCCATAAAAAATTATTTAAAGTGGCACCGATTCATCACCATTTTGAAGCATTGAGCTGGCCTTCCTACAAAGTAACGATGCGTTTCTGGGTAATCAGCGTTGTTTTAGCTGTCATAGGTATGGTCTTTGCATTAATAGGAAAATAAAAATAAAAAAATATTGTATAATATAAAATCAATGGCAAAATATAATATAATAATTAAAAATGGAACTGTCTTTGACGGCAAGAGCAATAGTCCTCAGAAAATTGACATCGGAATTACAAAAGATGAAATTAAAAAAATAGGGAACTTAGAGAAAGAAACCGCGGAGAAAATTATTGATGCGCAAGGCAGATATGTTTCTCCAGGCTTTATTGACCTTACTAACCATTCAGACATTCGATGGACAATTTTTACTAATCCTGTACTGGAAAGTCTGCTCAGACAGGGCATAACCACAATTTTGGGGGGAAATTGCGGACTTTCCATTGCACCCCTGGTAAGGGGAATAGGAATCTCTGGAGTCAATGTTAATTGGCAGAGCGTAAGCGAGATGCTTGCTGAACTAGATAACCGCCAACTCTCTCTTAATTTTGGAACACTGGTTGGCTTTAAAACTCTAGAAGAAAATTCAACAGATTTTAATCAGATGAAGATGCTACTGGAAAGTTCCCTTAAAGAGGGTGCTTTTGGTTTATCCACTAGTCTGGGCCTTGGACCTACACGTCTTTCAGAAGATGAAATTGAAGAATTATTAAAATCATTAAAAAAATTTGGAGGATTTACAAAACATCATCTTGAAGATGAAGGCAAGGAGATCCTGCCAGCACTCTCTAATATCATAGGATTTGCCAGAAAAACAGAAACGCAAACTCATATTTCTCATTTTAAAATTTTAGGCAAAGGTGCTTGGCCATTATTTGATAGCACCTTAGAAATGATGCGAAACGCCCGTGCAGAGGGTATAAGACTCACTTTTGATTTTTTCCCATATCAAAGAACTGGCTCAAATCTTTTTATGCTTCTACCGTCATGGCTAAGGAAGATGGGCAGGGATCAAATAATAGACGTTTTAAAATCAAAAGAAAGCAAATTAAGGGAAGAAACAATAAAATCTCTGGAAAATCTGACACTCCATTATGATAAAATCACTGTGACCTCATCATTAAAAGAAATTGCCAATACAGGTAAAACGATTCTTGAAATAAGCAGAATAACCGATCTTTCACCAGAAGAAACAATTTTAGATCTTTTGGCGTCAAATAATCTTTTTGTTTCTATTTTTAGTGAAGTGATTAATAAATTCCATATATTAAAATTAAGCCAAGAAGATTACGGCGCCATCGCTACTGACGGCATAGGATATGACGCATCTATTTTTACAACAGCAACGGATTTGCCACATCCAAGATCTTTTGGCACCTTTCCCAAGGCATTCAGGATTTTTGTCAAAGAGGAGAATCTTCTTGATTGGCAGAAAACCATTTATAAATCAACAGGTCTTCCTGCAGCCATCTTAGGATTAAAAGATCGTGGTACTATTGAAAAAGGAAAAAAATCTGATATTATCGTATTTAATCCTAATGAACTGAGTGAGCATTCAACATACGAAAATCCTTTTCAGTTTTCCGGAGGCATTGAATATGTCATCGTTAACGGCATTATAGAATTAGATAAAAATCAATTGACCGGCAAATCAGCCGGCAGAGTATTGAAGAAAACATGAGTCATATAGCCAGTCCTATTGGCAATGAAATTACCTGCGTAATGTATGACATCGATGATGCTGTCTTAAATGATGTAGAAAAATTGGAACAAGCCTTACTAGAGGCGGCGAGTAAGGAAAATTTAACAGTCCTAAAACAGATGTCTCATAAGTTTGAGCCGTACGGCTTTACGGCAATGCTGATGATACAAGAATCGCACATAGCTATCCACACCTATCCAGAATATCATTGTTTAGTTTTTAATCTTTACAGTTGCCGTGGTCCTAATGATGGGAAGATCACAATGGAATCTTTTAAAAATGCAGTAAAACCAAAAGAAATTGATCTGAAGGAAAGAAAGATAAAAATAGATTCAAAAGAATAAACTAAATGATAAAGAAAATAATCAAAAAGATAATCATCTTCCTGCTTCAGTTTGAAGCTAGGCTCATTCTCAAAAAATACAAACCAAAAATAATTGCCATCAGTGGAACGGTAGGCAAAACCTCTGCCAAAGACGCAATCTATCGCGTTCTTTCTTCTAAATTAAAAGTGAGGAAGAGTGAAAAAAGCTATAATAACGAAATAGGCGTACCGCTTACTATCATAGGATCAAAAAGCGGATGGAATAATGTTTTTGCCTGGATTTTTAATTTAATTAAAGGCTTGAAAGTTATTTTTTCAAAAAATCATTATCCCTCTTGGTTGATCTTGGAGACCGGTGTTGACAGACCCGGGGATATGGGGAAGATGCTGAAATTAATCAGGCCGGACATTGGAGTTATCACTGCCCTTGGTGAAATTCCAGTTCATATAGAATATTTTAAAGAAATAGAAGATCTTATCAGAGAAAAAGCTAAAATCTTACAGGCACTCAAGAAAGATAATTTTGCGATACTGAATTGTGATGATAAAGGTATTTTAGAATTAAAATCAAAAATTGACGCCAGTATAATTACTTATGGGTTCTCGGAAGAGGCGGATTTCAAGGCGTCAAATTATCGGATAATTTTCAGAAAAGAAGGTGATAGAGAAATCCCGGAAGGCATTTCCTTTAAAGTTGATTATCAGGGCAATATCATCCCGGTTCGCCTCTATGGTTCTTTTGGTAGACAAATCGTCTATGCTGCCTTAGCTTCTATGGCAGTTGGAAGTATTTTAAATTTTAATCTGGTGGAAATGGCAGAGCTGTTATCAAATTATGAATCTCCTCCAGGGAGACTAAGGCTCCTTGAGGGCATAAAACATAGTTCTATTTTGGACGACACCTATAACTCTTCACCCATAGCAGTAAGAACTGCCTTAGAATTATTAAAGGAAATCCCTGCAAAAAGGAAGATTTCTGTCTTGGGAGATATGTTGGAGCTTGGGAAATATACCATTGAGGAGCACAGAAGAATGGGAAGGATGGCAAAAGAATCGGCAGATATTCTTTTCTTCATCGGACCACGTTCAAAGTTTGCAGCTGAAGAGGCTGAGATAGAAGGAGTTAAAAAAGAAAATATTTTTGAATTTTCCACTTCTGAAGAAGTAAAGATGACCGTTCAAGAGAAGATAAAAGAAGGTGACCTGATTCTTATCAAGGGATCGCAAAGCATGAGGATGGAAAAAATTACAGAAGAAATAATGCTCCATCCAGAGAAAAAAGAAGAACTTCTTGTCAGACAGGAGAAAGAATGGTTGAATAGATCATAAGGCTTGCCCTGCGAAGCTTCAGCGAAGTGGGACCTCTTCGTCTAGTGGTTAGGACACATGGTTCTCAGCCATGCAACACGGGTTCGACTCCCGTAGAGGTCAATGCTATAATAAGACCAATGTTAAGACAGGCAATTGCTTGGCATAGTTTGGATTTAAAAGAAATAAAAAAACAATTGGCGACTGATTTTAGCAATGGTTTAAGTGAAAAAGAAGCGCAAAAGCGGCAGAAACATTACGGCAAAAATCTTTTTGAGAAAAAAAAGAAATTTTATTATCTTAAACTTTTATGGAAGCAAATAAAAAGCCCCCTTATTTTTATCTTAATCATCGCCGGCCTTATCACTCTCATTTTAAAAGAATATGCTAACACTACTGTTATTTTCATCGCTGTTTTTATAAATACTTTAATGGGCATCTTTCAGGAAGGTCGGAGTTCGCGGGCTTTTGAAAAATTGCAAGCATCACAGAAAAAATACGCCACCCTTGTCAGGGAGGGTAGAAAAAAAATAATAGAATCTTCCGAACTTGTTCCCGGCGATATTATTGAAATCCAAATGGGGAATCAGGTGCCAGCGGATGCCCGCATCATAGAATCAAAGAGGTTGGAAGCCAATGAAGCAGTTTTAACAGGGGAATGGCTGCCAGTCAAAAAAGACAATCAAAAATCTCTGCCTGAGAAAACACATATCACTGACAGGAGCAATATGTTGTGGATGGGGAGTTTGGTGACAGAGGGGTGGGGAAGAGGCGTTGTTGCAGATACGGGTTTCAACAGCCAAGTCGGCCGCATCGCTGAATTTATAAGCGGAGAAGATACGGTTGTTACGCCGCTTCAAAAAAATACAAAAAAATTGGCTAAGTTTCTGAGTTTTATCGTTGTTTTGTCGCTGTTGGTTTTGATCATCCTGGGTTTGTGGCGGGGCCAGAACTTTTTTGGCATATTTTTAACTGCTGTAGCTCTGGCAGTGTCAGCTATTCCCGAGGGCCTGCCAGTGGCAGTGACAGTGGTTTTAGCAATAGGAATGCAGAAAATTTTTTCCAAAAACGGCCTGCTGAAAAATTTAGATTCAGCAGAAACCCTTGGTTCCACTTCTCTCATTCTCACTGACAAAACCGGCACCCTTACAAAGGCAGAGATGAATGTGGAAAAAATCATTACTTTGCTTTCCGAAGAAAACAAATTAAAGCCAAAAGAACACAAAGACAGATTGGCTGTTTTAGAGATGGCTTTGCTAGCCACTGAAGCATTTATAGAAAATCCTCAAGATAATCTCGGAGAATGGATTATTAGAGGAAATCCAATGGGGAGGGCAATTTTTCTGGCTTCCTTGGAATCAGATATCCAGCCTTTGGTCTTGCAAAAAGAGCATAAGCGCATTGATTTTATACCTTTTGACGCGGGCAGAAGATATGCCGCTTCCTTATATAAAAAAAATAATCAGGAATCTTATATTTTTGTCATTGGCGCGCCAGAAGTTATTCTTCAGTTTTGCAACAAAATTTACAAAAAAGAAAAGGAAATTGCTCTTAGCGAACCAATACTCAAATTATTAAACAAGGCCTCTTTGGAAGAAACCTCAAAAGGCGCGAGAATTTTAGCTGTGGCTTACAGAAAGGCAGATTGGGATTCTTTTCCCAGAGAGCAAGAGAAGAAACATAAGGAAATTTTTTCAAAGATGACCTTGGGAGGATTTATTGCCTTTCATGACCCCTTAAGAGAGAATGCCAAGCAGTATTTGCAAGAGTCAAAGGAAGCATCTATAAGAACTGTGCTGGTAACCGGCGACCATGTGGAAACCGCTAAAAAAATCGGAGAGGAAGTCGGAATTTTACGCAAAAACGGACTTGTTTTAACAGGAGATGAGTTAGAAAAAATGAGCGACAAAGAACTCGAGGAGATAATCGGAAAAGTAGATATTTTTGCTCGAGTCCTGCCCCAGCAAAAAATGAGAATTTCAAATTTCTGGCAGCAAAGAGGGGAAATAGTGGCTATGACCGGCGACGGAGTTAATGACGCGCCTGCCTTAAAGCACGCTGATATCGGAATTGCTCTTGGTTCAGGCACCGAGGTGGCAAAAGAAGCGTCAGATTTAATTCTTTTAAATGATAGTTTTAATACTATTGTGGAGGCAGTTAAGGAAGGAAGAAGAATCATGGATAATTTAAGAAAAATTATTACCTATCTTTTGTCAACGTCTTTCAGTGAAATCGTCTTAGTGGCGAGCTCCATTCTGGTTGGCGCGCCATTGCCAATTCTGCCTGCGCAAATTCTCTGGGTCAATATCATAGAGGAAGGTTTTATGAATTTTGCCTTTGCTTTTGAGCAGGCTGAAGAGAATATTTTAAAAAGAGACCCCAAAAAAGAATGCAGCAGGGCAATTTTGACAACACGAATAAAAAAAATGATTTTGATAATAGTGGCAATAACCAGTCTTTTGCTTATCTCTGTATTTTTTTTCTTAGATTATAAAAATTATCCCCTGGAAAAAGTAAGAACGGTTATGTTTGGGGCTATGGCCATAGATGCAATATTTTTCAGTTTTTCCCTCAAGAATCTGCGAAAGCCGGTTTGGAAAATCAATATCTTTTCCAACATTTATCTTCTTTTCTCGCTATCAGTCAGTATTTTTCTTTTGCTGAGTGTTTTATTTATTCCTTTTCTGCAAAAATTGCTTTCTGTTGTTTCGCTTAGTTTTTTAGAATTAATGATTATTTTTATTATCGGCTTTTTGAATCTTTTGACCATAGAAACAGTAAAATATTTCGTCTTTAGAAAACAATAATTTTGAAGCATTATGTTTTTATACATCCTGATATTTGTCATAAGTTTTATTTTTCTAATAAAGGCCGGTGCCACACTTGTCAGGTCGCTTACCAAATTAGCCCGATTTTTTCAGGTTTCCGAATATGTTATTGCGTTTTTTTTGATGAGTTTTGCCACGTCCATACCAGAACTTTTTGTCGGCTTGTCCTCGGCACTGGAAGACATTCCTCGGCTTTCGTTAGGGAATATTATAGGTGCCAATTTTATCAACGTCACTCTTATTATGGGTGTAATCGTGTTATTAAACAGAGGTATAAAAATTGAAAGTAAAATCTCTCAGGAAAATTTTTGGCTGATTTTTTTCTTGGTTCTTTTTCCTATATTTTTGTCATTAGATGGAATGATTTCCCGAAGCGATGGTGTTATTTTACTTCTAGCTTTTATTCTTTACTTAGCCAGTTTAATCAAAGAGAAGGAATATTTCACTAAAACTATTAAATCGATTGAGTTTAATCACGAAATCAGCGTCGGAGTCTTTAAATGGCTAGGAAGATTTTTATTAGGTATTATAATTCTTCTTTTAAGTTCCTTTGCACTTGTTTGGGCCGGCAAACAGCTAATATTTGGGTTGGGTATAAGCGCTTTATTTTTTGGAATAATTTTTGTGGCTTTGGCTACCACCGTGCCAGAACTTGTTTTTGGAATCAGGGCATCACTGCTTAAACATACGCAAATGAGCATCGGCAATACAATGGGAAGTGTGGCATTTAATTCGGCTTTCATTATTGCCTTGGTAAGCATCGTAAATCCTATCCAGATTGATAATAATATAAACTTTTTCTTTGCAATAATTTTCTTGATTGCTGCCATGCTTTTATTAAATATTTTTGTTTACACCCGCTCCAACATTTCCTCTCGTGAAGGCATAATTTTAATAGGGCTTTATATCTTTTTCCTCGTCATCCAATATCTTTTTTATACAATTTAGAATTTTATAAGATTATTCATTATATTTATAAAATTAAGATTATTAAGTATTTCTACGATCGTAACTATACTTAATAGTTGTATTTTTGTATAATTGAGCTATGGCAAGATATAGTCCCTATAGAAAAAAGATTCTTTTAATGCTTTTGGCTGGTGTGGCTTTAGGATTGACTTATTCTCCGAGAGGTCAAAAAAAGATTCTGAAAGCATTTATAAAAGATTGGAAAAATATAGAACGCGACAGATTATATTATCTACTGAATGAGTTTAAATATGAACGGCTGATAGATTATCAAGAATCAAGTAATGGAACAATCAAGGTTATATTAACTGAAAATGGTAAGAAAAAAGCGCTTCAGTATGACTTTGATGAAATAAAAATTAAAAAACCAAGTCAATGGGATGGTAAATGGAGATTGGTTATATTTGACATTCCGGAGCGAATTAGAAAAGGGAGGGATGCTTTAAGAGATAAATTAAAAGACCTTGATTTTTATGAATTGCAAAAAAGTGTCTGGGTTCATCCGTATCCTTGCGAAGATGAGATTAATTTTATAACCGAAGTTTTTGACTTAAGATCTTATATTAGATTTGCTGAAATAATAAAAATTACAAATGAAGCAAAATTAAAATTGCATTTTAAATTATATTAAATTGTGCATCGCGCATAAGTATTAAGTATTCTTACGATCGTAGCGATATTTCATAGTTTAGCTGGCTAGCTGGTTAGTTGATTAAATTAGATTTAAATGGAAAATGGAAAACAAAAAAGCCGAAAAGGATTAAATCCCGATCGGCTTTAAAGATTTAAGAGCAAGATTTAATGAAACTGAAGAATCAATGATTCGTTATCTTGACATATAACTTCAATACGTAAGCCAAAAATGTCACTAATCATAAGAGCAATACTACGTGCAGTATGTGGATCTCCATAGAAAAACCACTTATCATCTCCATCGTCACAGATTAAAGGTGTATAATCTCTTTTGAAACCTATTGTCATACATCTTTTTGTTAAAAAAGAACATACCATTATATCACCAGATTGAATTGTAGTTTCTGGACCTTGAGATCCTATTCTTAGTTTTCTTATTTTTTTAGAAACAATCCTTTCTTCCATGCCAATCCTCCTTCTTATTCAAAAAATATGCTAAAATAATACTTAATGAGCAAGGCTCAATCTGAAAAGAAGAATAGCATAGATAAAGATATAAGTCAAGATGTGGTGACGAGGTTTGCGCCGAGTCCAACAGGAGTTTTGCATATAGGCGGTGCGAGAACTGCGCTTTTTAATTATTTATTTGCCAGACAAAATAATGGCAGGTTTATCTTGCGCCTTGAAGATACTGATAAAGAGCGATCTAAAAAAGAATGTGAAGAAGATATTATTCGTAGTTTAAAATGGCTGGGTTTAGATTGGGATAAATCTTACAAGCAAAGTGAACGCAAGGAAATCTATAAAAAATATATTAATCATCTGATAAAAAAAAGGAGGGCTTATATTTCAAAAGAAGTGACGGGCAACAGGGCAACAGTGATAAGATTTAAAAATCCCTGCACAAAAATCAGCTTTCAGGATTTAATTAGAGGTCAAATAGAATTTGATACCACAGAATTGGGTGATTTTGTAATTGCCAAAGATGAAAATACGCCCCTTTTCCATCTAACCGGCGCCATAGATGATTACGAAATGAAAATTTCTCATATTATACGCGGAGAAGATCATATTTCCAACACTCCTCGGCAAATTCTTATTCAGCAGGCTCTTGATTTCTCTAGCCCAATTTATTCCCATATTCCATTAATCTTGGGTCCTGACCGTTCAAAACTTTCCAAGCGCCACGGTGCTGTTTCTTTAAAAGAATACAAAGATATCGGTTATTTGTCAGAAGCACTGATAAATTTTTTGGCTTTTTTGGGATGGAATCCTGGGACGGAAAAAGAAATTTTCAGTTTGGAAGAATTGATAAAAGAATTTTCTTTAAAGCAAGTCCAGAAAAGCGGAGCAATTTTTAATATTGAAAAATTAAACTGGATAAATAAGCAATATATTATGAAAAAGAATTTAGAAGAATTGGCCGTTGAATTGATATATTTTCTTCCAGAAAAATGGCGAGAAAAAGCAGAAAATGAAAAAAAATTCTGGAGAAAAATAGCGGGACTAGAAAGAGAAAGAATCAGTACCTTGTCAGAAATAGGGGAGAGTATAAATTATTTTTTTGAAGAGCCTAATTATGAAAAAGAAAAATTATTATGGAAAAATGAAAAAAGTTTAAATAATGTGGAGGTTTACCTTAAAAAAATTATAGAGATGCTAAGCAAATTAAGTGAAAAAGAATTTACGTCGCACAATATCAAAGAGTTGATTTGGGATTATGCTGAAAAACAAGGAAGAGGCAATGTTTTATGGCCTCTTAGGGTGTCCTTAACAGGCTTGGAAAAATCTCCGGAACCTTTTATAATTTCAGAAATACTAGGCCAAACAGAGACAATAAGAAGAATTCAAAATGCAATCAATAAATTATAAGAAAAATTTATTGCAGATTTTTATTTTTGTATTATTTTCTGGCTATTTTTTAATAATCTCTTTTTTAAATGTTTCAGATGTTTCTGCAGAAACAGTAGAGCAATTAAGGAAAAAAATACAAGAAAGAAACCAGCAAATTGAACAGATTCAGAAAGAGATTGAAAAATATCAAAAACAACTTGATCAGACGCTGGAGGAAAAGACTACTCTTAAAAATGAAATCAGCCGTTTAGAGATTACTCAAAAAAAATTAATCTCTGATATTAATCTAACTCAAAAACAAATAGAAAGCACTGGCTTTAATATTGAACGTTTAGAGATAGAGATTGCCGATAAACAAAACAGCATAACAGGCAAAAAAGGTGAGTTATCTGAAATAATCAGAAGCCTGAATGAAGCAGAATCTCAATCACTGGTAGAAATTACCCTGGCTAATGATACATTGTCAGATTTTTTCACTGATATTGAACGGATGGAAAATTTTCAAAAAGAGCTTAACATCAATCTTAAAGAATTAAAGGAATTGAAAAGTTTTTTAGAAGAAGAAAAAGCTGAGCGGGAAATTGAAAAACAAAATTTTGAAGATTTGAAAGGCAAGCTTGTTGACCAGAAAATCATTGTTGATTCCACAAAAAAACAAAAGAATCAGATTCTCACCCTAACAAAAAACAAAGAAGAAAATTACAAAAAAATCTTGGCTGATAGAGTTACTAAACAGAAAGCATTAGAAGATGAAATAAGATCAATTGAAGAACAAATAAGAGTGGTCATTGATCCTAGTTCATTGCCCCGGGCCGGTTCAGGTGTTTTGAAATGGCCACTAGATTCTATAATGATCACTCAATATTTTGGTAATACGCCCTTCGCAACCCAAAATCCACAGGTTTATAATGGTCAAGGTCATAATGGGATAGATCTTCGGGCAAGCATTGGAACTCCAGTTAAGGCTGCTGGTGATGGAACAATAACTGCCATTGGAGATACTGATCAAAGTTGTTATGGAGTTTCTTTTGGCAAATGGATATTAATCAGTCATCCTAATAATCTCTCAACATTATACGCCCATCTTTCTTTAATCCGGGTTTCTATTGGCCAATCTGTAAAAGCTGGCAATATAATCGGCTATGCTGGCACAACCGGATACACTACAGGACCACATCTTCATTTTAGTGTCTATGCCACGCCAGGGGTGAAAATTGATCAGATAAGAAGCAAAATATGCGGCACAATGATGACTTTACCGGTTGCTTCTTTCAATAGTTATTTAAATCCCTTGTCATATCTCTAAAATTCGTGTTATTATATTGAATAATGAAAAATCAAGGTTTTATAAAGCTTTTAATCACTATACTAATTATTATCACTATTTTCAGTCTTCTTGATATAAGTATAAGATCTTTGGCAGAAAAAATTTGGAACAATATAAAATACTGGTGGGGCAGATACTTAAAAGAGTCTGCAACACGTCTCTTCAGAGAGGTATTAATAAAAGGGCTTCTTAAACCGTCTATTGAATATATAGAAAGCCATTGGCTGAAAAATGATCTTGCAAAATAACTTGCAAAATAAATGGTATAGAGATAGAGTAAAGTGTCGCAAAAGGTATATTGTCCGACACTTTATATTTTAATCCCCTAAAATTATGCGAATATCATATACTGCATTAGATACATATAAATCCTGTCCATTGAAATTTAAATTTCAGGAAATTGACAAAATAAAAGTTCCTAAAAATATAGAATTGATTTTTGGCTCTGTTGTGCATTCTTCTTTGAAATATATGTTTGAAAGAAGTCCTCTCTACCCTACCATTGATCAAGTTATTGACTTCTTTCGTAATTTATGGGACGAAAAACTGCAGGCCTTTAATACTCCTGATTTTGAACAAAAGAAAAAAGTCTATTATGAAGAAGGTATTGATATGCTCAAAAGATTTTATAAACATAATCAGCCGTGGAATTTTAATGTTGTTGATTTGGAGTCACGTTTTGAAGCTGATATAACCGACAAAAAATCTGGAGAAAAACATACTTTAGTGGGAACAATAGACAGAATTGATAAAAATCATGACGAAAATTTCTATGAAATCATAGATTATAAAACTCAAAAGAGGATGCCCTCAAAAGATTCTATTGATCAAGATCTGCAGATATCAATTTATCAGTTGGGTTTGATTAAAAAGTGGCCGCATTTATCTCACAATAATATCAAGTTAAGTTTTTATTTTTTAAAGCATGGAGAAAAAATTTCTACCAGTCGCACTGAAGAACAAATAGAAAAAACAAAACACACGATTATAAAAAACATCAACGAGGTCAAGACGCGCATAAATAACAATTTTGATTTTCCTGCCTATCCTTCTGTGCTTTGTGAATGGTGCGGATACAGATCTATGTGTCCGATGTGGAAGCATTTGTATGATCAGAAATACGCCAAACTGGATGACGGCCAGGCAAAAGAGATTGTGAAAGAATACTTTGATTTAAAATCGCAAAATGAACAAAATAATGAACGCCTAGACGAATTGAAGGCCATTATTTTTGGCTTTATGGATGACCAGAAAATAGACAGGGTTTTCGGCAGCGAGGGTTATTTAACAAGAAAAACTCAGGAGAGATTTTCTTATGACCTGGAAAAAATAAAGGAGATTTTGACGCCGCTTGGCAAATGGGAGGAAATTTTGTCAGCAGATGAAAAGAAACTAGAAAAAATCCTCTCTTCCCTATCAGAGGAAGTTCAGGAAAAAATTCTCGCCTTGCGCACTAAAAAGCAAATCACAACTCTCACTGCCTCTAAAAAGAAAATCGAATCAGAGGAAAAATAAAAAGGCGATCTCTATTTCAATCGCCTTTTAGTTTTTTGGTTATAGTTTAATTTTTAATAGTTTAATTTTTACCTGTCAGTTCTTTCCAGTGAGTCTTTGGTCGTAGACGTTTAGATCCCTGTTTGCATAAAGCACATTCTTCTGGTGGCACTGCCCAGATTTCTTTTTCTATCAAAGCAACAATGAGTCTTTTACCATAATAATCAATTGGCAGTTTTGGCGGCCGATGGACAAGAATACCAACATAAGGAAGAAAATTAACTGGATTTGGGTTCCCTTCTCTTATTGCTCTCTCTACCTCATTAAGGGTATGAGCAGTAGTTGTAAGTTCCTCAATTTGTAAGACTGAATCTCCTTCTGGGATTGCCATTCTTTTCCATATCATTTTTTTACCTTTTGGATCAGTTGGGTCTTTTTCTACGCACATATTGATAGGTGCACTAATGGCTCTAGCCACATCGTGGGCAAAAGTAATTCCAGCCATAGGAGAACCTATTACCCAATCAACTCTGGTGTCAATTTTGCTGTAAGCAATAATCTTACGGATTTTTTCCCCCAACTGGTCTGCTAGGATATCAGAAAGATTAATATATTTGAGAACTCGTAAGCAATCGAAGAACCCAATAATATTCCTAACATTTTGAAGTAAATTTTGTCAACTATCCCCTATTCCATGCCATAGTAATGAATAGATGACAATATGTCGCAAAATAAAGTGAACATTTATCTGCGATAGCAAGTATATGTACATTATCTCAAAAAATCTCAAAAGAAAAATTAAAAATAAAAAAGCAGCATCTTTCAACCACCTTTTATTTCAACCCTTTGCAGTTGGAAGCAGGGACATAGCCGGCCTTGCGTGCCTCTTCTATGGAAGAAAACCAAATTTTATTTTCTTCTTTTATTTGCTGAGCACCGCCACACCAAGGATAGTGGTATTTAGTGCCGTTTTTAGAAGCCACAACACTTCCGTGCGAATCGAAACCGGGTTTCGATTCTATCATAAGGTTGGCACTCAAATTTTCTATGGTTATAGGTACTCTATTTTCCCTTATTTTTGATAATCTGCCCAAGCCAAAACTAATCAAGGCAACAAGAATAATAACCATTACTAAAAGAATATCTTTTTCATAAGATTGAATTTTGGATTTGCATTTTTTTACGGTTTCTGTTAACATATAAGGAATATGGCTCATCGTAAAGCTGGTGGTACAGCTAAAAACTTAAGAGATTCACAGCCGAAATTTTTAGGCGTAAAACTTTATGGCGGTCATTCTGCAAAGCCTGGGTCTATTTTGGTTCGCCAGCGCGGTACGCAGATACTTCCCGGAAATAATGTCAAAATGGGGAAAGATCATACTTTATATGCTGTTAATGCTGGCATTGTGAAATTCACAGAAAAAAGAAAAACAAGATTTGACAGAAAAATTCGGAGATATAAAATTGTTAATGTTATCCCCTCTTAGATTTTGTTATTATCTTCACAAACTCTTTAAACAAAGGGTGGGGATTTAAGGGGCGCGATTTAAATTCTGGATGGAATTGTACGCCAACAAAAAATGGGTGTTTCTTCCGTGATAATTCTGCTATTTCCATTAATTTTTTATCAGGGGATTGGCCGGAAAAAATTAATCCCTTCTTTTCTAAAATCTTAATGTAATCAGGATTCACTTCCCAACGATGCCGATGTCTTTCCGAGATCAAATGTTCTTTATAGGCGTTGAAGGCAATGGTATTTTTCTTTAAGATAGCTGGATAAGCGCCCAATCTCATCGTGGCTCCATAATTTTTATCTTCCAGATTTTTCTTTTGGTCAGGTAAAATATCAATCACAGGATATCTTGTCTTTCTGTCTACTTCTGTGGTATTTGCCTTTTTCAAGCCGCAAACATTTCTTGCAAATTCTACAACCATCAGCTGCATGCCATAACAAAGACCAAAAAAAGGAATTTTATTTTCACGACAGAATTGTATTGCCTTTATTTTTCCTTCGATTCCCCTACTCCCAAACCCCCCGGGCACAATGATGCCCTGATAATTTTTTAAATCTTTCAGGGCCTTAGGATCTTTTTCAAATTTTTCAGCATCAATCCAGTTAATCGCTGGCCTTCTTTTATAAAAACAAAGAGCATGCTTAACAGATTCTATTACAGAAATATAAGAATCTGATAAGAGGAAATCACCGGTTCCGAAATATTTTCCAACTACGCCGATCTTCAACGGTATTTTTGAGGCCCTTAGATATCTTACCATCCGCTGCCACCTCTTCAGGTTTCTTTTTTTAGGCTTAAGCTTCAACTTTTTCAAGATAATATCGCTAAGTCTTTCTTTTTCAAAATTGATCGGCGCCTCATAAATACTTTCTATATCTGGAGCAGAAATTGTCTCCTCTTCCTGCATGCTGCAGTTTACTGCAATTTTTGCCTTGCGTTTTTTATCAAGGGGCATTCTTGATCGCGCAATGATGATGTCGGGCTGTATGCCCGCTGAATTTAATGTGCGTACAGCATACTGAGTTGGCTTTGTTTTCATCTCCCCGATTTTGCTTGGTATAGGAAGATAGCTTACCAGAATAAAAAGAACATCGTTTGGTTTCCTCAGTTTTAATATCCTTGCGGCTTCCAAAAATAGGATATTCTGGTATTCTCCAACTGTCCCGCCAATCTCTATAATGATAAAATCTGCCCTTGCCTTTTGGCCGGCCTTTTTGATTCTTTCAATTACCTCTAGGGGAATATGGGGCACAACTTCAACACATTTGCCACCATAACCTAAGTTTCTTTCTCTATTTATCACGGAAAGATAAATACTTCCTGTTGTCATATAATTAATCGCCGGCAGGTTTATATCTAAAAACCTTTCGTAATTTCCCATATCTTGGTCGGTTTCTGTTCCCTCTTCCAAAACAAAAACTTCTCCATGTTCAGTCGGATTCATTGTACCTGCATCTACATTTACATAGGGATCAATTTTAATGGCAGTAACATTAAATCCTCTAGATTGCAGAATCTTACCAATGGCAGCAGAGGCAACACCTTTCCCTACCCCAGAAATTACACCGCCAACTACAAAAATATATTTGGTCATGTTACGATAGTGATAAATTGTTTATCTCTCACCTTTATCCTATATTCTCCTATTGATTTTATCGGGTGCTCTAATTCTATAATCTCTGAAGGGATATCAATATGATGCTGTTCTTTCAAAATTTTGCTTATTTGTTCCGGCTGAATAGCGGCGAATAAATGTCCCTTTTCATTGGCCTTTGTTTTATAAGTTATTTTAATCCCGTCCAAACTCTCAATGTTTTTCGTCAAAATATCTTCCTGTATCGCCCGCTCTTCAGCTATCTGTTTCTTCTTTTTTTCTATTGCTTGAACATTAGCTGTTGTGGCAATTACAACGAGTTTTTTAGGAATCAAAAAGTTACGCGCATAACCATCGTTGACATTTTTTACTTCATATTTCCTGCCTACCCTCGGCACATCTTGGAGAAGAATAACTTTCATTGTTAAAATTATAATAGCATATCTGAATTAACTTGCAAAAACTTTGAAAATCAACGATAATTAAAAATATGAACGAAAATAAGCTGAGCAATCTTAAGAAGATTTTTAAATTTTATCCACAGATAAAACTTGTTTATCTTTTTGGTTCAAGGGCAAAAGGTAAAACAGGTCCTCTCAGTGATTATGACTTCGCTTTTTATATAGATGAAAAAGACAAGAAAAAAGTTTTTGAACTGAAATTTAAATTAATGGATGAAATAACCAATGAATTAAAAACAGACAAGGTTGACATAATAATGTTAGACACAACAGAAGGACCTGAAATAAAATATAATATCATTAAGGAAGGTAAATTAATCTATGGAAAAGAGCCATATAAGATTTTAATTGAACCAAAAATTTTCAATGAATATTTTGATTTTATTTCTATTCTTAAAAGACATAATCTTACAAAAGTATCATGACTAATTTAAGTATAATTGAAAATAAAATAAGTGCCATCCAAAAGTATTTAAAGATTCTTGAAGGATACCAAAAATATTCCAGGAAAGAAATAGAAGAAAATATTGACATCAGAGGAGCTGTAGAAAGATATCTCTATCTTGTTAGTCAAGCAGCCATTGATTTAGCAGGGGCGGTTATTTCTTTTAAAAACTTGCGCAAACCCAGCACTCTTAGTGAAAGCTTCCATATTCTTAATGAAGAAAATATTATCCCGAAGGAATTAGTTGAAAAAATGACAAGAATGACTGGGTTTAGAAATATCATCGCTCATGATTATGAAAAAGTAAATTATGATATTGTCTATGACATTTTGCACAATAAGCTTAAAGATATTGAAGAGTTTACAAAGATTATCAAAATGCTAAAATCTTAAAGTTGACATTAATATCTCTATTGCCTTATCCATTTGGGGATCACGATTGGATTCTTTATCTTTTTCTGTCATTTCCACTTTTATATTAGGTTCTAAACCGCCTTTGGAGATTGATTTACCATCAGGAGTCAACCATTGAGCAATGGTCAATTTAAGTGATGTATCCTTTGTCACTGGAATCAATTCCTGTACTGATCCCTTACCGAACGTCTTAACGCCAACTAACCTCGCTGTTTTGTATTCTTGAAGGGCGCCAGCGAGAATTTCAGAAGCAGAGGCACTGCCATTATTGATCAAAATAACTATAGGTAAATTATTAAAAATATCATAACCTTTACTCCTATAAACATTCTCATCGCCAGTAGCAAAAGTTTCTTTTGTGATGATCTTCCCAGCAGGCAAAAACCAGCTGGCAATATCAACCGCCGCTTCTAAATAACCGCCGGGGTTATTTCTCAAGTCAAGAATCAGCTTGTCATTACCTGACAAAATAAATTCTCTAAGCGCCGCTCTGAAGGCGGTTGTCGATGTCCCTCCAAAATTATACAGTTTAATTATAAAAATTCCTCCGGGTTTAGATTCTGTATTCAAAACAGGAATATTGATAACATCTCTTACAATCTCTACTTCAAAAGGAATGTCTTTACTTTCCCTCACAATAAGTAATTTAACTTTTGTTCCCCTTGGTCCTCTGATCAATTGAGCAGCATCATCAGATGTCATATTGACAGTCATCTCGTCATTGATCTTAAGTATTTTATCTCCTGGTTTAAGACCGGCTTTTTCCGCAGGCGAATTTTTAAGAGGAGAAACAATGGTCAATGCTCCATCTTTGACAGTAATCTCCATACCAACTCCTTCAAAGTTTCCGCTGATGTCTTCTTCAAACATCTTGGATTTTCCAGGGGGGAAAAAAGTTGAATAAGGATCACCTAAAGAATTAACCATTCCTTCAATGGCGCCCCAGACCTTCTTTTGGTTATCAAGCCCATCTGATGATGCGAATTTTTCATCAATAATATTCCACGTTTTCCAAAATGGTTCAAAATCAATATTTGCTGGCTTTTCCTTATCTTTATTAATAACTCCAACTGCCTTTTCTATTTCGGGCCGCTGGGAATAACCAAAAAAAACGCCTCCTGTAAAGATCCCCAAAAGAAGCGCAAAGATTATGAAAATATAGATACCTTTTTTTATTGGCCGATTCATTTAATTTATTATCACAGATTTATATTCTTTTTTCAATGTTTGGAGGTTGAACCTCTGTTTAGAGGTTCAACCTCCTGCGCGTTTCCATCGCTTTTTTATATTGTCCTTTTATTTCAAAATTAGACATTATATAATAAATCCAATAATATGATTTCCACCTGTAAATATAATCATCTTACTTGGGTAGATCTAGAATGTCCCACCTCTGAAGAAATCAAATCAGTAATGACTAAATTTCTTATCCATCCCTTTGTGGCCGAAGAGCTTCTCAAACCTACTTTTCGTCCCAGGGTTGATGCCTATAAAGATACTCTTTACCTTATTCTGCATTTCCCTATTTACAATAATGTAAACAGAGAATATCGTTCCTGCGAGATAGATTTTATTCTTGGAAAGAATTTTTTAATTACAACTCATTATACCACCATCACTCCTCTCTATGAAATTGCCAAAATCTTTGAGGCAAAGGGTATGATTAGGGAAAAAAATATCTCTAAGAATAGCGGCATCCTTTTCTTTTATATCATTAGACAACTTTATGACTTTTCAGAAACCCAATTAAACTTAATTGAATCCAAAATAGACTTTATCGGAGAAAGAATGTTTGAGAAAAAATCCACTCTCTACGACCTTGTTAGAAAAATCTCGCATATAAAAAAAGAGATTCTTGATTTTAAAAGAATCATCCATTTTCACAAAGAAATTTTTTATTCACTTGAAGCAGTGGCGCCTAAATTTTTCGGTGAAGATTTCATTTATTATCTGAATAATATAAATGGCGAATATCAAAAACTCTGGAATGTAATGGAAAATCATATAGAAACCATTATTGCTCTTCAGAACACTCTTGATTCCCTTCTCATGCACCGCTCAAATGATGTTATGAAAATATTGACTATGATGGCTCTCTTTACCTTCCCCTTAACGGTCATCATTGGCTTGTTCGGTATAGACACAAAAATTTTACCTCTAGTTATCATTATAATGGTTGTTGTGGCAACCGGAATGCTTTCATATTTCAAGTATAAAAAATGGATCTAGATATCAATTTGTATAATACTCTCTCTCTAAAAAAAGAAAAATTCAAGCCGATCAAAAATAAAAAGATAGGGCTGTATACCTGCGGACCAACTGTTTATAATTTCGTCCACATAGGCAATATAAGAACATTTATCTTTGAAGATATACTTAGAAGGACTTTTGAATATAATGGATTTAAGATAAAGCATATTATGAATATCACTGATGTCGGGCACCTTTCGTCTGATGCTGATGAAGGCGAAGACAAAATGACTCTGGCCTTAAAACGGGAGAATAAGCCATTAACCCTAAAGGCAATGAAAGAAGTGGCGGATTTTTATGCAGAAAGATTTAAGGAGGATATAAAAAATTTAAATATTAAAATGCCTTCTTTAATGCCGAAAGCCAGTGAGCATATCAAGGAAGATATAGGCATTATTAAAAGATTAGAGAGAAAAGGTTTTATTTACAAAACAAGCGATGGGATCTATTTTGATGTTTCAAAATTTAAAAATTATGGAAAATTGGGCAGGCAAAAAAAAATAGCGAGCCAAAAATACAGCAGAATCAATATCAATCCTGAAAAGAAAAATCCAGCTGATTTTGCGTTATGGAAATTTAACGATAAACTTGGATGGAAAAGCCCCTGGGGGGAAGGTTTTCCTGGCTGGCATATTGAATGTTCAGCTATGTCTACAAAATATCTTGGTCAACCTTTTGACGTCCATACTGGAGGCATAGACCATATACAGGTTCATCACCAGAATGAAATTGCTCAATCTGAGGCGGCGTATGAAAATCCGCTGGCGCATTATTGGCTGCATGGAGCATTTTTGATCGTAGATCAAAAAAAGATGGCCAAATCAGATGGCACCTTTATTACTTTGAAAGATATAAAAGAAAAAGGATTCAATCCCATTGCCTTCCGCTATCTTACATTGGGGACGCATTACCGTAAGCCATTAAATTTTTCTTGGAAGAGTCTTGAATCAGCCCAGAAAAGCTTGGAACATTTGTATAATCAGCTTTTAACTATTAGTAACCAGCCAATAGACAAAAATAAAATTGATAAAAAATTTAAGGAAAACTTTTTGAAAGCTATAAATGATGATTTAAATATTCCTCAAGCATTAGCATTAATCCAAAAATTATTAAAATCAAAACTGAAAACTGATGAATATAAGCTGTCTACTATTTTGGACTTTGACCGAGTTCTAGGATTAAAAATAAAAGAAAATATTGCTCCAATAAAAATTCCGCGAGAAGTGGAAGAATTGGCTAAAAGAAGAGAATCATTAAGAAAAGAGAAAAAATGGGAGGAAGCCGACCATTTGCGCAAGAAGATACTGGAGCTGGGATACAAGATAGAAGATATAAAGAAAGGATATATCTTGAAACGAAGTGAGCATATGGTAAGATAAAATTGCTATGGCTAGAGAAATTTCAAAGAGCACCGTAAGAATACCGCCACACAATATTGAAGCAGAAGCATCTGTTTTGGGCTCCCTGATGCTTGATTCTAATGCTATCAATATCGTCGCTGATATTTTAAAACCAGAAGATTTCTACGATCAAAAACATAATATTATCTACCAGACAATGATTGATCTGTATCTCAATAAAGAGCCAATTGATTTCCTTTCTCTTTCTACGAAACTGAAAGAAAAAAAATTACTAAAAGAAGCCAGTGGGAATGCCTATCTTACTGATCTTGTCAATATTGTTCCAACGGCTTCTAATGCGAAGTATTATGCAGAGATAGTAAGGAAGAAAAAGATTTTAAGGGACCTTATAGAGATATCAAATTACATCTCCAATTTGGGATTCAATGAGTCTGAAGATGTTGAATATATTCTTGATGAAGCAGAGAAAAAAATTTTTAATATCGCCAGATATTCTATTCGCCAGAAATTTCAAAGTATTAAGACAGCGCTTGAGGAGGCATGGGAAAGGATTGACAGATTGAATAAATCGCAAGGAGAGCTGCGGGGAATCCCGACTGGTTTTATAGAAATTGATAATATGCTTGCCGGTTTACAGAAATCAGATTTAATAATTTTAGCTGCCAGGCCTAGTATGGGTAAGACTGCCTTAGCATTAAATATTGCTAAAAATATTGCCTGCAAATCCAATATTCCGGTTGGTATTTTCAGCCTAGAGATGTCCGCTCAGCAACTTGTGGATAGATTGATAGCTTCAGAGGCACATGTCAATTCTTGGAAATTAAGGACAGGCAGGATTTCTTCAGAAGATGAATTTCAGAGAATCAGTGATGCATTAGACACTCTTTCAAGAGCACCCCTCTTCATAGATGACGAACCATCCAATAATATTCTTCAGATGCGGGCCATGGCCAGAAGATTGCAGACAGAACATGGTCTTGGTCTTTTAATTGTAGATTATATTCAGTTAATGGTGCCCAGACAGACAGTTGAAAGTATGGTGCAACAAATGACAGAAATTTCCCGTTCGTTGAAGGGATTGGCAAGAGAATTAGATGTTCCTGTTCTGGCAATTTCACAACTTTCCAGAGCTGTTGAATCAAGACATGATAAAAGACCCAAACTACATGACCTCCGCGATTCTGGAAGTATTGAACAGGATGCAGACGTTGTTATGTTTATCTATAGAGATGAAAGATATAATCCTGAATCTCAATCGCAGAATATTGCTGAAATACTCATAGAAAAGCATAGAAATGGCCCGATAGGAAGTGTCCAGCTTTATTTTGATCCTCAGAAGGTTAGTTTTTATAATATTGAAAAGGGTGATTTTGGCTCAATATAATCTTGAGTAGTCAGTAATCAGTAGTCAGATTTGTCTGACTGCTAAGATATTGGCTACTGACTACTAATATGTTTGATAAACTTATCGAAGCATTTCTCAAATTTCCAGGTATTGGCCCACGGCAGGCAAAACGTTTTGTTTATTTTTTGGCAGGCCAAGATGAAAAATTTCTAAAAAATTTGGCCGGACTTTTTTTAGAAATAAAAAAAGATATAAAACAATGCGACTCGTGCTTCAGGTTTTTTTCGAAACCCGGTTTCGACGCAAAGAAACCAGCTTTCAGATGTGAGATATGCAGTGATATTAACCGCGAAAAAAATCTGCTTATGGTAGTTGAAAAAGATGTGGATCTAGAAAATATAGAAAAGTCCAGAGCTTATAATGGAAAATATTTTGTTCTCGGGGGTATGCTTTCATTGAATGGAAAAAACCGATTATCTAGTCCACGGTTCAAAGAATTATTCAACAAAACAGGAAAAGAAAGACCAAAAGAAATCATTATAGCCACAAGTGCCACCATTGAGGGAGAAAACACCGCTCGTTATGCAGAGAAAATCTTGGAGCCTTTGGCAAAAAAATTCCAATTAAAAGTCTCTCGTTTAGGACGAGGACTTTCAACAGGAACAGAACTTGAGTTTATTGACAGCGAAACAATGACCAATGCTTTAAGGAATAGACAATAATTAGAAATTAGGATTTGATATCCAAAATCTTGATTTTAATATATCTCTGTCTATGACCCCTTTTTACTCGGTAACGGGTTTTTGGTTTATATTTTAATATTATTACCTTTTTTGCCCTTCCTTCCTCTTCCACTTTTGCTTCTACTTTTGCTCCCTCTACAAAAGGAGTACCGATTCTTATATTTTCTCCATTGACAACTAAAAGCACTTTATCAAAAACAATATCGCCGTTTTTTACGGCCTTTATTTTCTCTATTTTTATTTTATCTCCCTGCTTAACCAAATATTGCTTCCCTCCAGTTTGTATAACCGCAATTTCATTGTTCATATAAGTATGATATTACATTAAATTTAAAATAAATACAAGCTTTTACCTAATTTTTACCTAAAATGTTTAAAATCTATAGAAAATCAATTCAATAGGAACAACAATGGATTTACCATATATCTGCGATAGCAAGTATATGGTAATCTATGTACTGCTCTATTTAAATTTATAATAAATCAAAATGTTTTTTTAAATGCAATTCATTATCTATTGAATCAGCAATAATGAATCTTACAAATTTTCTTATATCATAAAATTCTATAAGGTAATCTATTTCATTTTTACAATCGTAGGGGTGAACAAAAACACTCTTTTGAAATTCATAAAATGCCAATTGTTTCAAATAAAATCGTAAAGCTTCTCTTATCTTTTTTCTCTTTTCAGGAATATCAAAAAGCACTACTCGCCATTTTTTATCCCATTTTTGTGGCTTTTTAATTTTCATTTTATCCAGATCATAAGTGAGAGCTTTTTGTTTTCCTTTATCAGTGAGAATTATTGTTAAAGTCCCATCTAGATTTTGTCTTTCCGCAACCAGTTTTGATTCATATAAACTTTTTATTGCTCTTCTAAGTGCCCGCACTTCAATCTCTTTCCATTCTTTACTCATGCCCTTAAGAATCTGAAAATATCTTTTTGGCGAGCCAGAAAGTCCTAAAGCTAAACCACCTAAAAGCAAAAGCAATATTTTTTGTTGTATTTCTCCCGGTCCTCTTGGCATAATTCAATTTTATAATTATTTTATAATAATTATAGAACAATTACCATATACCAGCGATAGCAAATATATGGCAGATTGGATAATAAATTGATTCTTTACGAATAAAAAAGGAGGCGTAAAATTTTAGCCTCCTTGTTCTCGAGGAATACTTATCATTATTATTAGAGCCACTACTATATCCACTCTTCAGACCTCCTTTCAAAAATTTCTATTGTTTTCAAACTCTAAAATCAGGTTATCATATATCATCGGGTTTATCAAGGAGTTGGGGTTCAGTGCCAATGGCTTCGCCGGTAATGCGCAGAACATCTTTGTCTATCTTCCCCAATTCTCTATAAGCTTGATTGTACATATTAATGGAAGTTCCCAAATGCATTCCTAATTTTTTCATATAAGTTTCATAACTGGACAAATGGCGTCCTAATTCAATCACCCGTCTGCGGATTTCCTTGGCAGATTCTTCAATCTGCAATGCCTTTAATCCTTGAAGAACAGTCCGGAGATAGGCCATGAAAGAGGTTGGAGAAACAATGATAACTTTTTTGTCAATGATGGCATATTCAATCAAATCTCGAGCATTCACCGAGCCAACTTTATTGACCAATAAATCATAGTACAACGCTTCCGAAGGAATGAACATAAAGGAAAACTCCATAGTTCCTTCTGAAGGCTTAATATATTTTGACGTTTCGTCAATACGGATTTTCAAATCCTGACGCAGATTATCTTCAAGGCGCTTGTGTTCGTCTTCGTTTTTTGTCTCTAAAATACGGTTATAATTTTCCAGACTAAATTTTGAATCAATGGGAATAAGGCGATCTTTAATAAAAATTACCGCATCAACAATTGTGCCGTCCTTAAATTCATACTGCATCTGAAATGTTCCCGGCGGAAGGACATTTTCCAGGACAGTTTTCAAATAATATTCTCCTAAAACCCCTCGCTGTTTTGGATTTTTTAAAATATCTTGCAGATTTTCTAATTGTTTGGCAATGTCAACAACCTGCTTCTGGCCTTCGCCCACTTTCGTCAATTCTTGGGTAATTTCTTTAATGATCGTGTGGCTTGATTGACTATATTGCTGAATTGTGCCTCGCAGTTCCTTTAGTTGCTCCTGGAGTATCAGAATTGCCCTATCATCTTTCTCTTTGCCTTGACCTTTCTTTAGAAAGATAAAAATAATCACACCTATTAATATGACAATAATCAGCGTAAAAATTATAAAAAATAATTGATTCATTGTGTCAATTCTGTTTGATCACGGATCAAAAGAGTGATCAAAAAAGATAGAGTACCCAAGCTGACGGTTACAAATGCCGTAATGACCATAGTTAGATTGAAAGCAAGGAAATAAATACAGGCAATGATAAACATCATCAGGCCAAACATAAAAAGTGCTGTTTTTATCTTTTTGAAAGTACTCAGATTGCTCGGCCAATTTTTTATAAGATAAAATATACTCACCGTCTCTAAAATCGCTGCTGAAAATGAGGTGATCAATGCAGCAATAATATTGGCATTCCAGAAGATAAAACCAGACTCATCAAATATCGGCAAACGAAAATCATAGATCTCTATAATTGTTACTAGCAATCCTGCCAATAAAAGCAGAGTGATTATAAAATTTATTTTCTTGATACTTAAACCAAAAAGTCTATTTAATACAATTCTCCATATAGGGACTAAAAGTAGAAAAATAAAAATTATCGCAACAATATATCCCCATGCTATGGCTCTTAGATTTGCGCCAAAAATCAAAAACGGAAAGACCAATGACAGATGGTAACCGATAAAGAAAAAGAAGAAGAGAAAAAATCCTCTTTTTACATCTTCTGAATATTTTGTGGCCCTCCAGCCAAGATAGGCCACTACGCTCGCTATGGCTGTAATACTGGCTAAAATAAAGTGCAAAATGATCGTCTTCATAAATATAAACTGATGTAAGTCAATTATATCAGATATTTATTGTTATGTCTTGTGAAATACCAAAGATAATTTAATAGATGTTCGACATCGGAAGTTGAACAGTTGAAGTTGAACAGTTGAACAATAATTATATTTTTTTGACGAATCCTTCTATGTTTTGTTCTCTCTCTCGTTGTTCCTCTTCTATCTTTTGTTTTTCTTCAGGAGTCAAAAATTTTACAGGAAATTCAATGTAAAAAATGCTTCCCTTGTTCACTCCTTCACTTTCTGCCCACATATTGCCATCATGTATTTTCATAATCTCTTTAGCAACAAAAAGCCCCAAACCAAGCCCTTCTGTGTGAACCTGAAAAACCTTATCCCCTGCCCTAGTGAATTTTTCAAAAATTCTAGAAAGTGTATCTTTATCCATACCCATTCCTGAATCTTGTATCTTTACCATGATTTTATCTCTAGCAGTATCTTTATAAAGGGAAACTTTCACAAAGCCCTGTTTGGTGTATTTGATGGAATTATCAATCAAATTACTGATCACTTGATGGATTTTTTCCTGATCAGCCATTATTGTGTAATCTTGATCTTTTTCTTTTTCTGCGCTAAAACTTAAATCAAGACTTTTCCTCCTTTCTATCAGAGATGCTTTGAATTCATCAACAATTTCAACCAATTCTGCTTTAAGGTCAAATTTCTGAAAAGTATATTCCATCTTCCCTCTTTCAATCCTTGAGAGATTAAGAAAATCATTAATGAGAGTGACTAAACGGTTGCTGGATTGAAAGATTCTATCTAGGGGCATTTTTATTTTTTCCGGCGCTTGGCCAAACGTCCCTTCCAAAATCATAGAAGCGTAACCTTTGATAGCAGTCAGCGGTGCCCGCAGTTGGTGCGAAGCAATTGTCACAAACTCCGACTTGGCCTGATCCAATTCCTTCAACCGCACATTGGCCTTCTCCAATTCCTTGGCCAGTTTCTCAATCTCTTCCCTGCTCCGGACTTCTTTCAGAACGCTACGAACAAGCAAAATTCCAAAGATAATCAAAATAAGCAACAATCCGCCATTAATTAATCTTTCTTGAATATTATCTGCCAAAAGCAACCTCACCAGCACAAAAATCCAAATAGCAAAAGTAAGAAGTTCCGTGGCAATGACGCGGATGTTGAAAAGCCGGTATCTAGAAATAGCCATTGCGATAGATAAAATCAATACAAGTGTAAAAACTGGTCCTAACCAAGTGTATTTGAAAATGCCCAGATAAGGAAATATTAAATCAGTAATAGTGGCTGGAAACGAAGCCAAAATAGAGCCAGCCAGAACATACCGAACTTGAATTTTTGGGATCCATTCTTTAGATTTTTTATGTTGTAAGAATAAACTAATGTAGCCACCAAAAAAATAAGCCACAATAAAAAAACTATAAAAAATATAGCCCGGATTTATCTCATAGGTGCTATTTATAACTTCACCTATTATTTTATTAGTGAAAAATAAATAATATAAAATGAAGAAAAAAGGAATTGTGTATGCATAATAAAGGTATTTGTTTTTTATTAATTGACTCGGAAAATTTAATGAAAAATAAAAGAATATTACTGCAATAAGAATGGCTGAGGAATGAGTAATGATAATCCAATGCGAACTTAAATAATCCGGCAGATTAATAAAATAAAAGCCGAGAATACCTGTACTCCATAAAACAACACTAAAAGACATCAATCCAAAAATCTCATTTATTCTATCTTTTATCCCACGAGATAAAACAATGATAGTCAATATGAAATTACCTATTATCACAGCCGAAAGTATATAAGGAATTAAGACCATAATTACATTCTAATTTAAAATAACTTGAGAATCAACAACCCCAAAAAAGAAAAGTCCAGGAGCCGAAGCTCCTAGACTTTATTAAAAGACGGGAAAAGGTCTTCCATTTTATTGTTTCCGCAGGTGTTTATGCAGAAAATATCAGGACCAAGTGGATCAAGTGGAAATGGCAGCATATTAATCACCTCCCTTCGGTTCATTATCTGATATCAATGATACAGTATCTGGCAATTTTTTGCAATAGGCGTATAATAATTTTAATGAAATTTGATATAAAGTATTCAAAATTCGGCAATCTATTCTTTTTTGTATCCAATCTTGCGGAATGGCATTTTTCTTGCCGAAAAGAATATAATATATTCTGGCGAAACAACTTGCCTCATTTCACACAAGAAGAAAATGTCGTACTTAAATTATTTAAAAAAATACTAAAACAATATCAAGGCAAATCAGAGAACAAAATGAGTTTCCCTTTTTTGGCAAATGCCGTCATTAAAAAAAATTTAAAGTATATTGAAAAAAAAATAAATAAAAGTGAAAAAGAAATTGTCAGAAAGGTAATTAAATTATTTCAGCCGAAATTTCAAAAAATTTGGAGAGAAAACCATTGCAATCTTAGAAGATTTATTGTTCTTGTAAAAGAATTAGACTATGTAAAAAAAATTAAAAAATCGTTAGAATTAATAGAAATTTATTTTGGAAAAACTAATTGCAAAAAAATTACAGTTTATTTGCTAATAGCACCGAAAAATCAATGGGGCGGAGGGGGCGCTAATATTGGTCCCAAACGGATAACATTGGAAATTGGTGATATTTCGAAAAGAGGCATTGATTGGATTTTAAGGACATTGATACACGAGGCAACACATATCTGTTATCAAGATAATTTTAATTTAATGCTTAGATCATTTATTCAATCTATTCCTAAAAAAGATTATAATAATTTCAAGATTGTTAATTATTTTGGAAATCTATATACGGTTTTGAACGAACTCATAACATCTTCGATAATTGGAGAAGGCCTTATAGATGAATTGGTATTCAAATTCCCATCACGTAATCAACTTGAACGTGATATAAAATGTTTAGATTGGACAAAACGTTCACATTCATCTCTATTAAGAAAATCTGCCGCTCTTGCTCTTTACTCTTTTAATAAAGAATATTTAAAAGAAAAAAGGGCAATTGATGTCAATTATCTTGAACGAGCATGGGAGTTTCTTAAAAAATTTGAACAAAAATATAAAAAGGGGAGATTTAAAGAATTAGCTTCTTTATAATTTCTCCCCCCTTAGAAAGAGTTTATTATATATCTGAATCTTCTTCTCTAAAATTTCGAATACCTTTTTTCTCGAACCGCAGTAAATATATTTTTCTGTCAGATTATGACGATGATGAGTACAACCCCCGTTACAGACAGAGACCCATTGGCATATTTGACATTCTTTAGGTAAAGTCAAGGTAAAAGATTGAAAAGATTGGTATTCTGCCCCACTAAGAATACTTTGTAAGGATTGATTTTTTATATCACCAAATATTACCGAACGATCTCCAACCATTTCATGACAAGGAGTAACTTTACCATCGGGGAATATACAAATATCATGAGAACATGTTCCGGAATAATTACAGATTGTGTTATGCCCCAAGAGTAGTCCGTCTAATGGTTCTTGTATTTGGCGTACTCGTATCTCGGGGTCATCATCTTTTGCCCAGCGTTCAATTATTCTCGTAATGAAGTAATTATAATCTTTATCTGAAACCGAAAATTCGCAAACCTTACCGTCTTGATTTACCTCAAAGACTGGATTCAATGCTATATTTTTTATTCCATTCGAAATAAAAAATTCATAGATCTCATCAGGAAATTGCACACTGAAAGATGTTATAACTGCTATGACGGCTATTTTAAGACCTTTTTCCTGTGCATTACGAATGTTGCCAATAATCGTCTTATAGGAACCTTGCCCTTGAATATTTTTCCGATACTTATCATGAATAAATTCTGGACCATCAATACTAATTCCAATAGCAAAACGATTTTTGATAATAAAATCAATCCATTCATCAGACAAAAGTGTGCCGTTGGTTTGAATACGATTACTTACAAATGCAGAATGCACGTTATATTTTTTTTGATAAACTATAACTTTCTCAAAAAATTCAAGACCAGCAAGAAGAGGTTCGCCACCGTGCCACACAAAGGAATATGATTTCTGTTTAAAAGAGAATATTTCTTTTATCATTTTATCAAGAACATTATCTCTCATAACAGTTAAATTCTTAATCGATTGATTGTCTTGATGATAAAAACAATAGATACATCTAAGATTACAAGAGAAGCCAACACACTTTATTATTGGAACAATTGATGATGGAATCACTTAAAGATCACCTCCTTTGGTTTTTAGGATTTAGGGGTAATAGAATAAGAGCATATTCCTTACCCCTTTTGTCCTTTTAAGTCCTAAGAGTTCCCTATCAATAATTATGTCCGGAGTCATTCTCGTGTTCATGTGATGGTGATTCATTCCAGTTTTCCATGCAGGCCTTTTGTCTATTGATAGTTGACTCTATTGAACGTATGGGTATAGAATCAAATTTTGTCTGTTCTCCCCATTTTTCTTGTGTCTCTGCGACATTCACTTCCTCTCACCTCCTTTCTTTCGAAAATCCTTTATTTTTAAGGGTTTTTTAAAGAAACTTCTCTATATATTCATATTGCATATATTTAATATCTTTGCAAGAGTAAATCTTCTGTTATAATAGTTATATGCTAGCCGATAAATTCTGGAGCGAGTATTTTAAGGTTTATGATGTCTTGAATTTAGTAATTCCCTATCAAGAACTTTTACAAGAAATTCTAAAACAAACGGAAATCAAAAAAGGAGATTTAGTTTTAGATGCCGGAGGAGGGACTGGAAATCTGGCTTTGCTTTTTGAAAAAGAAGGCGCGAAAGTTATAAACTTAGATTTTTCTCAAGAGGCCTTAAATATCTATAAGCGAAAAAATCCCAATGGGCAAATGATTTTGGCCGATCTGACCAAAACCTTGCCATTTCCAGATAATTATTTTGATAAAATTGTCTCCAATAATACCTTATATAATATTCCACGGGACATAAGATTAAGTGTTATACTAGAATTAAAAAGAATTTTAAAGCCAAGCGGTAAAATTGTTATATCAAATATACATAAAGATTTTAAACCGATAAAAATTTATTTGAATACAATAAAAGAAAACATAAAAAAAGAAGGAATTTTTAATACTATAAAACTTATTTTTAAAATGCTTGTGCCAACTATAAAAATGTTTTATTATAATGCCATTATTCAAAAAGAACATAAATTCAATAAAAATAATCTATTTGATTTTAATGAACAGGAAAAATTATTAAAAGAGTTGAATTTTATTAATATATCAAAAACAAAATTAGTCTATGCTAATCAAGGCATACTAAACAGTGCAATAAAATCATGAAAACCATTTATCAACTTCAAGTTAAAATAGGGGATAAGGATAAAATTATAAATTTCGGCATTCCTGATAATCCTGATGAAATAGAAAAAATGTATCGATTGAGATTCAATATCTATTCTTACAAAAAATATATAGATCCAAAATTGTTTCCGGACGGCATAGAAAAAGACGAGTATGATTTTAAAAATAAATGTACTTATTTTATAGCAAAATTAGACGATAAAGTTTTAGGCACAGTTAGATTAATAAAAGACGAATATTTGCCAACAGAAAAAGAATGTTTCAAGTTCGACGAACCAGAAGAAATGAAAAAAATACCGAGAAACCAAAGAGTAGAATTAGGCAGGTTGGTAATTATACCACCCGACAAAGACAGAAAAATTTATCTTCCAAGAAACTTAATAATGTTATTTCTAATAAATACGCTTGTCACTTGGGGCATAGAAAATAATATTCCTGCTGGATATGCTTTTATAAAAGAAAAATTAAAAATAAAACTTAATAAATTAAAAGCACCTATTCACTTAATAAAAAATTATACTCAAATTTATCCCAAAGACGGAATAATATATGGATATTTTAACCAAGAAGATGATAAGGCTATACCTATATATTTTTTAACCCAAGAATTTAAGAATTTTATTGATGGAAAATCAAACATGTTTAAAAAAGAAGGAAGTAAATTTATTTTGCGTGAAAATTTATATAATAAATTTTTAAGATTGATGAAAATAATTTAGTCCCCTCCAGCACCATAGAAGCATAACCCTTAACAGCCGTAATCGGCGCGCGCAGCTGATGAGAGGCAATAGTCACAAACTCCGACTTGGCCTGATCCAATTCCTTCAACCGCACATTGGCCTTCTCCAATTCCTTGGCCAGTTTCTCAATCTCTTCCCTGCTCCGGACTTCTTTCAGAACGCTACGAACAAGCAAAATTCCAAAGATAATCAAAATAAGCAACAATCCGCCATTAATTAATCTTTCTTGCAATGTTTCCGCCAAGAAAAGCCGAATCAAGACAAATATCCAAATGGCAAAAGTGAGTAATTCTGTAGCGATAACTCTAATTTCAAATAGATGATGCCTGGCTATCGCATAGGTTAAAATGAGTAAGTGGAAAGGAACCAAAATAACAAGAAATGGCTCAAGGGGAATGTCATAAACTAATGGGACAACAGAGTTTCCTCCCAAAAAACCAAATATTGATGCAACAATAATAAATCTTAATTGCTGTAATTTTTCCCCTGATAATCTCTTCAATGCAAAAACCATTTCAATTAATGCATAAAATGGAATAAAAATATAATCTACCAAATGAAGATTATAAAGTGTGTTGGGAACCTCAAAATATTGAAAATTTAATTTCGCTACTATATCTTTGATAAAATAATTTGAGCCAGTAAAAAGATCAAAAACATTAAAAAATAAAAGAACGGCTGCATTAGCATAAAAAATAAAAAGTATGTATTTTCTTTTTTTATCTAAATCTAAGAAGACTAATACAGTATGTAAAAATAAGATATGGACTAGGATAGAGCCAATATATAAAAAACGCACCCAGAATAATCCGGTGTCATAATTTTGAGATAAAAGCAATCCCAATCTGCCTAATGCCCAGATGCTTAAACTAACAGCCATCAGTGCATAAAAAATATCAAATTTAGTCCATGTCTGTCTCTTTTTTAAAATTACATTTAGAGTAATAAGAACTGCCCCAAACGCTGTAATTATGAAAGCAAGTTTATATAAAACCATCATAAATTAAAATGCTTTAATGAATTCTTTTATATTAAAAAGTTTTATATTTTTTTGTTTTAAGGTTTCAATATCTTTTTTTGTGGGAAACGGCATATAAAACCCTTCCTCTTCTTGAGTTGCTTTATTAATATTATTATTTTTTATTTCTTTTAATAAATGGATGAGTATATCTGCTCCATCAATCATAGATTCGCTATCAAGCGTCATTATGCTTTTTGTCTTATCTAAATTATAAGACTTTTGTTTATAAATAGCACCGTTGTCTAAAGTTTCATCATCAATAGAATGTATAGTAATTCCTCCTTCTATATCATTTAACATCGAACATAAGATTGGAAATGGGCCCTTACACTTAGGCAGAACAGCAGTATGCACATTTATAACATCGTATTTTGGAATACTAATAATTTTCTGTCTTATAACTTGGTCGAAATAAAAAGAAATTATTAAGCCTGGATTATTGTTTTTTATCAATGAAATTACCCCCTCGTCATTAATCTCTACGGCTTTGATTAATGGAATACTATATTTCTTGGCTAATTGCCCTAAAGAATAAATTTTTTTAGGTTGCCCAATTATCCTATTAATTATATCAAAAATAAATATTGCTATCTTATAATAGATTAGATTTAAGCTTTGATACATAACAAAATCTAGCCCTGATTTGCTTAAACTTTTTTTTAATTGTTTAAGAAAACTACCATATTTCCCACCAAATCTTTTTGAGGCACATATCAAAATTATTTTATCATGAAGTTCATCTATTAATTTTTTAATACCTTTGCTGGAAACAAAACTATCTAAATTAAAGAGAATGATTTTGTCAATTTTGTTTAGGTTATTCATATAATTTCTCTTTTGATTTTTGCGTGGTTATTATAAAGTTTACTATTTTTTGCTTAGGTGCATAAGGCCACATACATATTGCACTCTTTAGGAAAGCAATAGTTGTGGCCTTTTATCATCATATTCATTGCGTATATACCGGCGTCAGGGGCTTTGTGAAGCTATATGAAGATGCCCTACGATAC
>JBFMFK010000004.1:0-48781 GCA_040752125.1 Patescibacteria group bacterium
TATCGTAGGGCATCTTCATATAGCTTCACAAAGCCCCTGACGCCGGTATATACGCAATGAATATGATGATAAAAGGCCACAACTATTGCTTTCCTAAAGAGTGCAATATGTATGTGGCCTTATGCAACTTGTGTATCTATTGGACAACGCATGGTTTGATTTAATTATTTTTTCTAAATACAAACCTGGCACCGCATGGTTCTGGGACTGCCGGGCTTGGATTCGAACCAAGATACTGGGCTCCAAAGGCCCATGTCCTACCATTAGACGACCCGGCAATAAATTTATATCTTTTTCACAAAATCTTGGATCATTGCCTCCGGCTCCATCAATTCAATTGCAAAAGGAATAGTAAAATAAAATGTCGTTCCCTTACCCTCATCTGATTCCGCCCAGATCTTTCCTCCATGTGCCTCAATGATGTTTTTTGAAACATACAATCCCAAGCCTGTACCTTCTGTCTTAATACTGATTGCATTTTTTGCCCTAAAGAATCTCATAAATAATCTATATAAATCATCTTTGGGAATGCCGATTCCTGTATCTTTCACCGAAACCCTAGCAGAACTTCCGAAATTTTCAAGGGTTACTCTGACATTCCCGCCTTCGGGAGTATAATTTAAAGCATTGTCTAGCAAGTTTTCCAAAACCATTCCTAATTTATATGCATCCGCCTCCACCTCAGGAAGTTGCTCTTCGGGAGAATAAAATTCCAGATTGATTTTTTTCTGTTTCGCTACAAATGAAAATTTTCTGACAGCATCCATAACTATATTTTCTATCGGCAGCTTCGCAAATTTATATCCAAAATAAGCATCCTCTGATTTTTCTACATTTAAAAGAGAGTTTACAACCTCCACCATTTTATCATTAGCATCAAAGGCTGTATGAAGAATCTCCTTTTGAGTATCATTAACATTTCCTACATCGCCGTTAATTACAGACTGCAAAGCCCATTTTATTTTTGTCAGCGGAGTCCTTAATTGGTGCGCCACGGTGGTGATAAACTCCGTCTTCATTCTTTCTGTCTCAATGAATTCTTTTGCCGATTTCTCAGATTTTAATTTTTCCAATTCAAGAGAAGAATTCTGCTTTTTTAATTTTATTATTTTAAAAATTAATAGAGATAAGAAAATTAACAAAACTGCCAGAACTGTCAAAAGAACACTTTTGTTCAAATTTAAAATAAGATTAGTAAGTAGCATAATTATTGTCTTGATGTAATTTTAATAACTGCCAGTTCTAACGGGATTTGAGGAAGATAAGAATTTCGCGATTCATAGGCGTCAAGAAGAATCTTCAGAATAGATTCTAATTCAATTGGCAAAAGCGCATCATTGTATTTTTTTACGAAACTAAATTCTCTGTCACCCAATATCTTCTTAAGATTATCTGAATTTTTCGGCGCTAGATGCAAAAGAAGCATAGATCTAATATCTCTTAAAATAAGCTTCAAGAACATTCTTATATCTAGATTACCTTCCGATGCTTTTTGAATAATATCTATTCCCTCTTCAATATTTTTTTCTATTAATGATATTATCAGATTTTCTACCATTTCTCTAGGGGGCGCTGATAAGAAATTTCTCACCTCTCCCCCATTTATTTTTTTATCATTATTTTTGTCTCCTAAAGACAAAATCTGATCAAGCAAACCCTCGGCATCACGAAACGAACCATCGGCAAACAAGGCAATAAGGCCAGCAGCTTCATCATCAATCTCAAAACCTTCTTTTTTGGCAATGGAAGAAATGGATTTTCTCAAAATATTTTCAGGAATTTTTCGGAAAGAAAAATTCTGACATCTTGAGATAATTGTTTCTGGCACTTTATCAATCTCTGTTGTAGCTAAAATAAAAACAGCATGACTGGGCGGTTCCTCAAGGGTTTTTAAAAGGGCGTTAAAGGCCTCTTTTGTCAGCATATGCACTTCATCAATTATATATACCTTCACTTTGCCTTGGAGAGGCACAAAATACACTGATTCACGCAATGCTCTGATATCATCTATCCCGCGTGAAGAGGCAGCATCTATCTCTATCAAATCAACATCTGCACATCCAATCTCTTTGGCTAAGATTCTTGCCACGCTTGTCTTGCCTGTCCCGCGCGAACCAGCAAAAAGATAGGCGTGCGAGACTCTATTAAACTTGACTGCATTTCTAAGGATAGTCACGATATGGTCTTGTCCCAAAACCTCTTCAAAAGTCTGTGGCCTATATTTTCTGTACAGTGCCAACTTGCTCATTGGCTTTCATTTTACCAAAATTTCTCTTTTTCTTCTATTCTATTGCACCATTGCACCGATTGCACCGACCCTACGGGTCGGTTATAATAAAAATATGGTAACAATAAGAAAAGAAGTATTTGTGCCGGGAGAATATTATCATGTCTTTAGCCGCACGATAATTAATACTCCTGAATTTCAAAATAATTCAAGTGCTAGAAGACTGTTAATGGCTTTTTTGATTGCCAACTCTACAAAATCATCGGACGGATTTCAGTTTTTGAGAAATAATAAAGATGCCACACTTAAGGATATAAAATGGAATCACGAATTTTATCCTGAAATGTAATACTTCAATCGCAAAATATATTAATATCAAAAATAATAGAAAAGGACCTCTTTTTGAAGATACATTTAAAGCAAAACATATAGATTCAAATGAATATTTACTTCATCTTTCTGTGTATATTCATTTAAATCCTTTGGATTTTCTTGTCAATAAGAACTGGAGAATTCATAAATTAAAAGATTGGAATTCAGCCAAAAAGAAATTGCTTAATTATCCTTGGACAAGCATAAAGGCGTTTCTTGTAAAAAATCATCAGGATCTAATTTTATCCGACTTAGACATATTAAAACAACAATTTTCTAATGAAAAAGAATATGAGTCTTTTCTGCAAAGTTGGTCAATAGAATCAGCGGATAAAATGGAGAATTTTATCCTTGAATAGTTTCACCGACCCTACGGGTCGGTTTAGTGTCGAAGACGATGAATTTGTAACCGATGAAATTCCAAAAGAGAGCGGCTATTGCCGCTATCATAGCAGAAAACTGTGCCCAAGTTTTTAAGGGCATTCCTCCAAATGGGTTTATTATATTCACAAAAACATAATCTACTCCTAAATTGATTAAAAGACCAATGATACTAACTGTTGCAAATTGAAAAAACTCCTTACTGACACTTTCTGTACTAACACGTTTGAAGGTCCAAAATTTATTCCATAAATAACTATTGATAACTGCTACTGAAAAAGAAATTCCTTTAAACCCTGACTGAGTCAGCCCTCCTGATATACTAGTGTAAAAAACTAAGAAATTCAAAATACCCATATCAATTAAAAAATTTAACCCGCCGACTAAAAAAAATTTGGCAAATTGATAGATAAGAGGAATTGCCTTGCTTAACAAATAAGCGAGAAAAAAACCAGCAACGCAAAGGAGCGGGAATACTAGTGGTAAATAGTTCAAATAATGTAAAGCGACCCCAATACCCGGCACTTCAATGGCAAGATTGCGAGCAATCAAAATCATTAGCCAGGCTGCTGCTTCGCCGATGATAGCTGCCAAAAGTAAATCAAGTTTTTTTATTTTTGACATAAATTGATAAAAGATAAGGGCCTCTTGCTTTAAACAAGAGGCTCTAGGCTAAAAATTGGGCAAGTTCTTCTAAAACTATCTGGTCGATCTCTTGAGTAGTCAAATGGATGTAATTATAGAAAAAAGAGCAATCATAACCATCGCATCCAAAAAGCACTTTTGGGCAAATCTTGATTTGATTTTCTGTCCCTATTACAAAAGTAATAATATTTTTTTGAGCGTATTGACAAAAAAATTCTTCTCCTTTTTTCATCAGCTCACCCCCCTTTTTTAAGATCTATTTATATTATAAACTTCTTAAAGAAGTAATACAGGTCTGATTGTGGATAAGATTTATTGATAGCGTCTGTTAATATCTTCTTCAATTTCTAAACGAGGACGGCCATATTTAAGGGAAGAAATTCCAATGATTTTTTCAGCCAGGGCTGAATTCCCTTTTTGAAATGGCAAAGTTTTTATATTGAAAGGTCTTGAAGTCTGGCCGTCAATAAGAATTTTAAGATAAGCATTGTAATTGTCCAGATTTATGAGGTCTTGTGCATTAAAAATTGGCGCAAATTGCTTCTCAACGAACTCCGCATCTTCTGATCCTATTCTGAAGCAGGCGATTGATCCAACATTGCCAAAGACAGACTTCTTTATATTTTCGTCGAGCTGACCGATAAACTGATGGGCAATGGCAAGATTTAATCTATATTTTCTTGCCTCTGATAAAATTGTAGAAATGGAATCAGTGGTAATATTCTGGAATTCATCAATGTAAAGATAAAAATCTTTTCTTGATTCTTCCGGAATGTCCACCCTAGATAAAGATGCCATTAGCAATTTGCCCACCATTATCAAACCTATTAATTTTGAATTAATATCGCCGAGCCTACCCTTAGAAAGATTAATTAAAAGGATTCTCCCTTCATCCATTATCTCTCTAAAATTAAAGGCAGATTTTTCCTGGGCGATGATAGGTCTCATAATCTCATTTGTGAGAAAGGTATCAAATTTACTAGTAATGTATGGTGCAATGTTCTGCAATCCAGCTTCTCCACTAGCTTTTTCTGCCACATTCCTCCAGAAGGCAACGACAACAGGATTTCTGCATCGAGATAATTTATGATCCCTGAAATTCTTATCACTTAAAACGCGCGGAATCTCTAAAAGTGTATTTCCAGAAACCGGATCTTCCATTACTAGAAGAACTGAATTCTGATAATACTGCTCAAACATCGGTCCGAAGGCCTCGGGTATATCCTTCCAGATTTTTCTGAAAATTCCATAAAGTTCATGAGCAATAAAAGTTTTCTGTTCAGGATAATTAGCATTATATTCAAGTATATTTAATCCCATCGGTCTTGAAATTTCTGAGGGGTCAAAATAGATTACATCTTCAATTCTCTCTTGGGGAATTCTTGCCAATATATCCTGTAGGTCTGAACCATGGGGATCAATAAAACAAATGCCCTTGCCGTTTTCTATGTCCTGAACAGCCATATTCTTCAACATGGCTGATTTACCTGTGCCTGTCTGACCGATAACATAGAAATGTCTCCTTCTATCATCATCTTTAATATAGATCTTTTTTTCTTCGCCTCGGTAAATATTTCTTCCTATCAATAATCCGCTAGAAGGCAGATTTAATGGCGGAGCTGATTCTTTTGTTTTCACATATTTCAGTTGCGGTGCCACAGAAGAACCGAATTCTAAAGGAAAATGAAAAACAGAGGCTAGTTCTGCAACGTTTAAATGAATGGCATCTTTTTTATTAATGATCCTAAAAGAAAATTCGTAAAAAAGATTTTTCAGCTTTTTTCCTGATAAGCGTTTAAACCAGAAGTCATTGCCATGCGGCTCATTGAATTGCAAAAAGGCACTTTCCAGCTCTGAAAGGATAGATTGGGCCCGTTGCCTATTTTCTGCTGAAACTAACAGACGAATATTGGCAGACATTATTTGACGTGATGATTTAGATTCCAAAAGCTTAACTATTTCTTCATCTACTGTTTTTGAAGATTCTTGTTTGGTATCTTTTTTCATATCCGGCGAAGAAACCCATCCCTTTCCTTCTTTGACCAGTGCCTCTCCAAATCCTTTGGGTTTTATTGCTTCATAAAATTTCTCTCCTTCTTTCATTCTTGAAGCGACTTTTTTCACATGTTCGGTATGCAATCTTTTGCTAGCAGAGACGATTATCTGCAACGATGCTCCTTCACCTTCAGTTTTTAATTTGGAAAAAGTGTTGATGATAACCTGTAAAGGATCAGTCTCAAATTTGTCGTAAGTTTTGATGGGTAAAAAATCATCTTTCTTAAATTGCGCCACTGAACCCAAAGAATATCCCTGCGGCTTAAAAATGTTATAATCTTCTTTTTTAACAATAACTTTAACATCTGGGAAAAATCCATGAATCTGTTTTTCAAAAATCTGGCTATTGTTTCTATCAACTGCAGTGTAAAAGACAATCTCATCACCTGTGAATGGCAAACCAATCTCTAAAACAAAATACTGACCGGCCGTAGTCATACCAGTATAAAATTGTTCCATTGCAGCAATCAACTCTTTAAAGTCTTTTTTGTCTTCTTTTCCGCCTTCCTGCGGGAAGGTAATCTCGTACAAAATTAAGTTCAGAGCATTATGAAGTTTTGATCTGGCGCCCAACCGAAAAATAAAAAACCAAGCAATTATTGCAGAGATTAAGGTAAGAATTAAAATACCGAATAAATAGAATATTAAATTAAACATTATGAGACTGTATGAAAGGTATTAAGGCATCATGAAATTCATCTTCAAGATGGGGATCATTGATATCTCTAACAATAGAGATTGCATTTAAAATTCCCTTATCCTGTGCAATCCGCAGAAGTTCTTGGATGTGTCTTTGATGTTCTGGTTCAGTACTTAAATTGATTATATTTTCCTTGTGTTTTTCTGCTTCTTCTTTAGATATCTGCAATTCTTTTGACAGTAAATTCTCAGGAGATTTTTCTGAATGCTCCTTGATCACCTCTTTTATTATCTCACCTTTACCTTTATCAGGAGAAATTCTTTCCAGTTCAGCTATCCTTTTTTTTAGTATCTCAATCTCCTCCTGCGATGATCCTATTTTATTTTCTCCCTCAATCTGCATGGATTATAATTTTTTTCTTAAGGCTTCTTCTATTTTATCTATCTTCTCTTTTGATATTCCATGAACACTTTTATTTTTTCTCATCCATTCTATTCCTTTTTTCACTTCTTCTGCATCGATGCCGCCAAAGCCGCTGGATTCATCGAGATCTCCTCTAAAAATCTCTTTGACCTTGTTTCTTTGCAATTTTGAAAGACCCTTGACGCTTAAAAACGACTCAACCTCTTTGAATTCTTTACTTGATACTTTTGGTTTATTTGGCTCGAAAATACCCATGTTATTAAAATTATTTTTTAAAATATTCCTCGACCAGATTTATATTAAATATTATAAGAAAAAATCTTTGCCAATCAAAGTAAATTATACACAGTTCTGGGGATTTTAACGGTTTGCTGTGTTAAAATCCCATTAATGCAAAAAAGAGTATTTTTTTTTCTTATTCTCATCATTGCCACAGCGGCATTTTTTCGCTGGTGGCACTTCTCCACTATCCCCCCCGGCCTCTATCCTGACGAGGCCATGAATGGCAACAATGCTCTAGAAGCCATCAAGACTGGAAATTACAAAGTTTTTTATCCTGAAAACAATGGCCGCGAAGGATTGTTTATCAACATTCAATCTTTATCAGTAAGAATTTTCGGCAATGAACCCTGGGCATTAAGATTGGTCAGCACTATCTTTGGCATCTTAACGGTCTTGGGAATATTTTTCCTGACAAGAGAATTGTTCAAAAAAGATTCCGTAGCTCTTTTTGCTTCATTCTTTCTTGCCACGAGTTTTTGGCACATTAATTTTTCACGCATCGGCTTCCGGGCCATTATGGCACCAGCGTTTTTAGTTTTCTCCTTCTGGTTATTGTTTAAGACTATCAACAAAACTAAAAACGCAAATTCAAATAATCAAGAAACAAATTCCGAAAATTGGTTATTGTCTCTTGGTGATTGGTTATTGCCAATCCTTTCAGGATTGCTCTTTGGCCTTGGTTTCCACTCTTATATTGCCTATCGTATTGCCCCACTTCTGCTTGTTCTACCGTTTTTACTTCTAATAAAAAACAAAAATTATAAGCCAATTATCCTATTTCTTCTTGGCGCATTTATTGCCGGACTGCCCCTTGGTTTTTATTATCTAAACAATCCCCAGGATTTTTTCGGCAGAACATCGCAGGTATCAATTTTTTCAACTGAGTTTCCTCTATATGAACTCGGAAAAAATATTTTTTTAACAATTGGAATGTTCTTCTTTAGTGGCGATAGTAATTGGCGCCACAATTTCGCAGGCGCTCCCGAACTCTGGTGGCCCCTAGCGATATCGTTTCTGATTGGTTTTATAATAAGTATAAAAAAATTACGTGTTATGAGTTACGGATTACTCATTGCTTGGTTTGTAATTATGCTCCTTCCAGTCATCATTTCTTCAGAAGGTATTCCCCATGCTCTTCGAGCAATCGTAATCATTCCTCCAACAATGATAATTGCCGCACTTGGATTCAATTGGCTGATTGAAAAAATTAATCAGCAACTTGATGCACGGATCATAAAATTCCCAGATTCAAAAAATCAACTTTTGCGCATAAAAAAAGAAGGGAAGATTCTTATTTTTGCAGTACTTTTTGCAATTGGCCTTAATACATTTAGTCAATATTTCTTAAGATGGGCTTATAATCCGAATGTTTATTATGCCTTTGCTGGAAACTATGCGGAGATCGGAAGATATTTAAATAAAAATCAGAATGATGCAAAAAAATATGTTATAATAAACGCCAATGGAGTTGATGTCAGGGGTGTGCCAATGCCTTCCCAAACAATAATGTTTCTGACAGACACTTTTTTGCAAGAACAGCAAAGACAAAAAAATATCTATTATATTCTTCCGCAGAACCTTGATATCTTTATTGAAGTGGCAAAAAAAGAAAAAAATATAGAAATTTACATGCTTGAAATTGATAATATGTTGAGGAAAAAACTTGCAGATAATATATCCGGCCTTACTACTTATCCTCTAGATGGAGTCTTAATGCAAAAAAAATAATATGGGCGATAAAATGGCAAAAATCTTAGCGGTAATAATCTTAGGATGGATGTTTATCCTTATGTTTGCCTCGCAGTGGAATGAATCTGCAACTATGGATGAACTTGCTCATATACCTTCTGGCTATTCCTATATGGCTCTTCAGGATTACAGATTAAATCCGGAGCACCCGCCATTGATAAAAGATTTATCTGCCGTTCCATTGCTGTTTCTGAATTTAAACTTCCCTACAAATGTTCCTACTTGGACCAAGGATGTTAACGGACAATGGGATATGGGAAGAATTTTTATTTATGAATCAGGAAATGATGCCGACAAGATAATTCATTTTTCAAGATTCACTATTATGCTCTTGGCAATCATCTTTGGATGGCTCCTTTTTAATTGGACAAGAAAATTATACGGCAACAAGGTTGGGCTGATGACAATTTTTCTCTTTGCCACATCGCCAACTTTCATTGCACACTCAAGATATGTTACCACTGATTTAGGGGCCTCATTCGGATTTTTCATCGGACTTGCCACATTTATCAATTTTCTTAGAAGCCAGACAAAGAAAAATCTGATCATTGCCGGCATAGCATTCGGCGTTGCTCAGCTTTTGAAATTCTCTTTAGTGGTGCTGATTCCGATTTATTTTATTCTTGCCATCCTCTGGGTCCTTGTGGAAAATCGGCTAGATGCCAAAAAAATAATGGGGGGGTCTTTGAAAATCTTGGCCAAGGTTATCTTGATAGGAATAATCGGCGCGATCGTGATCTGGCCAATCTATCAGTTTCATATATTAAATTATCCTCTGGAAAGGCAAATCCGAGATACGCAGTTTATTCTTAGCTCCTTCGGCGTTAGACAACTAGCAGAGATGACAGTCTGGATGGCAGATAAGCCGATTTTAAGGCCGTTTAGCCAATATCTATTAGGACTTCTTATGGTTATCCAGCGGGCTGCTGGAGGAAATGATTCTTATTTTTTAGGCACAATTTCTGCTGCTGGATCACATATTTATTTCCCGTTGCTTTATATAGTGAAAGAAACATTGCCGTTTCTCATTTTGGCATTTATAGCTCTAATTTTTGCAATAAAAAATATTATCAAGGCCAAAGAGAAAACTCTAAAAATTATTGCTGAATGGATACATGATAATTTTGCAATAACAGCAGCAATGATTTTTATTTTTATATATATGGGACAATCGATATCCAGTTCCTTGAATATCGGCATACGGCATATCATGCCAATTTTCCCATTTATGTATCTTTTAGTTTCCCGCCAGATAGTAAGGTGGGCGCAATGTTACTCACTTGACACTCCGGGCAACTTTTTTGAATGGCTGAAATATCTCTATCATAGTTATATCAAAAAACTGGAAAAATATTCTCTTGTCTTTGCTTTATTGCTTTGGATATTTTTGGAAAATATTATGACATTTCCCTTTTATCTGTCTTATTATAATGAATTGGGAGGCGGTACCAGAAATGGATATAAAATTGCAGTGGATTCTAATTATGATTGGGGTCAAGATTTAAAACGACTGAAAGATTTTATAGAAAAAAATAACATCCAAAAAATTGCCATTGATTATTTTGGCGGAGGAAATCCCAGTTATTATTTTGGGACTCCGCCATTCGGCAGATTTGAACCCTGGTGGTCATCACGAGGAGAACCACCTCCGGGTACATGGTTTGCTATATCTTTAACTTTCCTTCAAGGTGCTCAAGCCAAACCGGTTCATGGTTTTTATAGAAAGCCGGATGATACTTATTATTGGCTAAAAGACAAAGAACCAGTCAGCCGCGCCGGCACCTCAATTTTCATCTACAAGTTTTAGAGATTATTCTGTCAACCTGCCACGTCAACGTGGCAGGTTGATTATAGGTTGATTATAATTTGAATTTATAGAAAACTTTATTTGGCAGACGCAAATCTATATATTCTAAACCTCTACGCATTTCTTTTATTTGTGTCTCCAAGGTAAGTTTTAGATTATTGTAAGCAGATTCCGGATTATTGCTGTTATTTAGAATTAAATACCATCCTTCATCGCTTTTCAGATGATATATACCATCTTTTTTCAAAACAATCTCTGTGATCTCTATGTTATCATTTATAAGAAGATTGGTAAAATCAAGTAATTTCTTGTATTCCTCAAGAGCAAGAAGCTGTTTTTTTATTGAAAAAAAGTTCCCTTCTCTTTCATCAAAAAATTTCAGGTATATTTTACCGGAAAAAAACGGTGATTCTTCAAAAATATATCCCTCTTCATCAATAAAGGCGCAATTATAATCCTTACAGAATAAAGTTTCGGGTTTCCTCTCTTTAACCTCAACAAGGATAGAATCCGGCAAATCTTTTCTTACAGAGACAGACTTTATCCTGTGAAAATTTTCAAGGAGGTGATTTTTTATTTCTTCTTTAGATGCAAGAAAAATATTTGATTTTGGAAAAAGATAAAAATATTTGCCATCTAGAGATTCTCCGATATTTAATCTTAATGTTTCTGCACCAATAAAAGAATTGCCTGAAATGGATATATTTTTGATCTTGAAATAATCCACGTAAAAAGTGACAACAATGCCTGCGACCAAGATTAAAAATAAGATAAAGAATGCCAAAATTTTAAGAAGAAATTTTTTTCTTCTCTTTTCTCTAGATTTTGCCAATATGTCCCGCTTCATCTGATTAATGGCAACTAAGAAATTATATCTTTATTCAGATATTTACGGAGAATCTCGGGTACAATTACCTTACCATCTTTTTGCTGATAATTCTCTAAAAGAGAAATTAAAATGCGGGGGACAGCAATGGCTGTATTATTCAATGAGTGGACGAAACGAATCTTGCCTTCTTTATCCCTGTAACGGATATTTAATCTACGCGTCTGAAAGTCATGAAAATATGAAGAAGAATGTGTTTCTTTATATCGCCTTTCCGAAGGTACCCATGCTTCAATATCATATTTTTTCACTTGCCCAAGTCCAAGATCAGCCCCGCAATTCACGACAACACGATAAGGTATTTTCAAAGACTGCATTATATCTTCAGAATTTCTGGTAATCTCTTCGTGCCATTTGACCGATTCCTGATGTTCTGCTTCGCAAAGAACCGCTTGTTCTATTTTCATAAATTCATGTAAACGATAGAGTCCTCTAGTATCCTTGCCATAACTTCCTGCTTCTCTGCGGAAACATGGAGAAAAAGCAACGTATGTTTTTGGCAGGTCTTCCTCTTTTAAAATTTCATTCATATGGAAACCCATCATTGGCACCTCTGCAGTGCCAGACAAATAAAGATCATCTTGTGTTTTGTAAACTTCGTCTTTTCCCTGGGGTAGCCAGCCTGTACCCAGCAAACTTTCTTCTTTTACCAAAGAGGGTGCAATCAAGGGCTCAAAGCCATTTTCAATAAGTTTCTCCAGAGTAAACTGCATAATGCCAAAAACGAGAAGCACTGCATCACCTTTCAAAAAATATCCTCTGAATCCTGCTGTCTTTGATCCTCGCTCCAATTCTACCAATCCCAAAGACTCCATTAATTCAATGTGATTTTTGGGATCAAAATCGAAGTGCGGAATCTCACCCCATTTTTTTATTTCTTGATTATCAACATCGCTCTCACCTTCGGGCACGGATAGATCAGGAATGTTGGGCACCTGAAGCATTGACTCATACCATTTCTCTTCTATTCTTTTTAGTTCTTTTTCTTTATCAGATAGTTCTTCTTTAAGTTGCTCTGCTGCCCGGATATTTAAATTTCTTTCTTCTCCTCGTAGAGATCCTATTCTTTTAGATACGGCGTTATGATAGGCTCGTTTTTCTTCAACAAATTTTAAAAGCTCACGACGGGTGTCATCAATTTCAATAAGTTTATCTACATCAAAATTTATCCTTTTCTTTCTGGCTGCTTCTTTAATTAAATCTGAATTCTCCCGAATAAATTTTATATCTAGCATTAATAATATAATAAGCAAAGAAAACAAAATTTGCAAATCGTAGGTAGGGGCGTGCAAATTTGGTTTTCAAAGAGTAGATGCTAAAATAAAACAAATGGAAATAAAAACTTTAAAACCTAAGCAATTCCCGAAACTTTTGCAAGAAATTCCCTCCCCGCCCAAAAAACTTTATATTTTAGGAGAATTACCAGATGAAAATTACACTTTTCTTGCGATTATCGGCTCAAGAAAGTTCACCAACTATGGCAAAGAGGCGTGCGAAAAGATTATTTCTGGATTAAGAGGATACAAATTTATTATTGTCAGCGGATTGGCGATTGGCATTGATTCAATCGCCCATTGCATAGCCATTGAAAATAATCTCTTAACAATATCTGTGCCGGGTTCAGGACTTGATTTTTCCGTACTTCATCCTCATTCAAACAAAAGACTGGCTGAAAAGATAGTGGAATCAGGCGGATGCCTACTCTCTGAATTTGAACCGAAGATGCCGGCTGGTTTGCATACTTTTCCTATTCGCAATAGAATTATCGCTGGTATTGCTCACGGTGTTTTAGTCATAGAAGCAGCGGAAAGAAGCGGGACATTAATAACAGCTAATTTTGCCCTTGAGTTTAACAGAGATGTTTTTGCCGTGCCCGGCTCTATTTTTAATGAAAATTCCAAAGGAACAAATCAACTGATAAAAGCGGGTGCCACACCTGTAACTTCTTCTGAGGATATCCTTGATGCTTTTGATATACCTTTTGAAAAACAAAATTTGAAAATAGACTTTCAACTCTCTCCTCTTGAAGAAAAAATTATTGAGGCACTTTCTGAACCGATGACTAAAGATGATTTAATAAGAAAACTCAATATGACAGCAACAGAAATAAATTCTGTCCTTGCCTTGATGCAGATCAACGGCTTCATTAAAGAATCCGGCGGAGAGATTTATAGAGTGTGAAAAATAAAAGTTGAAATTTAGTTCAATTTTGTTAATCTTTGATATAATTACAATGATGCAATTAATTATTGTTGAATCACCGACGAAGGCAAAAACCATAAGCCGCTTTCTAAGCGGTGATTTTAAAGTTGAATCATCATATGGACACATCAGAGATCTTCCGAAATCAAATCTTGGCATTGATATTGAAAATAGTTTTGAACCAAAATATATAATTCCTACTAAATCAAGAAAAAGAGTTAATGAATTAAAAAAAGAGGCAGAAAAAGCAAAAGAAGTTATTTTAGCAACTGATGAAGACAGAGAGGGAGAAGCAATCGCCTGGCATCTTACCCAAGTTCTTAATTTGGACAATCTCAAATCTACAAAAAGAATTGTCTTTCATGAAATTACTGAAAATGCCATAAAAGAAGCGCTGGAAAATCCAAGAGATATAGATTTAAATTTAGTAAACGCCCAGCAGGCACGGAGAATATTAGATCGTCTGGTTGGTTATGAGCTTTCTCCTTTTCTTTGGAAGAAAGTTTTTAAGGGGCTGTCAGCCGGCCGAGTGCAATCAGTAGCTGTTAGACTAATTGTTGACCGAGAGAGAGAGATTGAAAAATTTATACCGCGGGAATATTGGAGTATTGAAGCCCTGCTTCAAAAAATGTCAACGTGCCACGTTGACGTGCCACGTCAACGTGGCACGTTAGAATCGTTGGAATCTTTTAAGGCGAAACTCATTAAAAAAGATGGCGAACTCTTAGATAAATTCGCTATTCAAAACAAAGATGAAGCTGATGAGATTATTAAAGATCTAAATGATGCAGAATACAAAGTTGAGAAAGTAGAAAAAAAAGAAACCAAAAGAAATCCAAATCCTCCTTTTACAACAAGCACTCTCCAGCAAGAAACAATAAACAAGCTTCATTTTTCTGCCAAACAGACGATGATGCTTGCCCAACAATTGTATGAAAACGGCTATATCACTTATATGAGAACTGATTCTGTTAATCTTTCTGAAGAATCTTTAAGGTCTGCAAAAAAATTTATCAAAGAAAATCTGGGGAAAAACTATGCATTGGAAGAGTCGCGCAGATTTAAAACAAAGTCAAAAAATGTTCAAGAGGCGCATGAAGCCATTAGACCTACCGAACCTTTTAATACTCCCGATGTCATCAAAAAAAATCTTGATAGCCGGCAATTGAAAATCTATGACTTGATTTGGAGGCGTTTTATAGCATCACAAATGAAAGAAGCGATTTTTGATTCTATTACAGTTGACTTGGAGGCTCAGCCTCCAAGTACTCTGGGTGAGGGATCTAAATCATATACTTTTCGGGCTGGTGGACAAATCTTAAAATTTGATGGGTGGCTCAAGATTTATCCCAATAGTTTTTCTGAAAACATACTTCCTCAATTATCAAAGGGAGAAGTTCTCGAACTTAAAAAACTTACGCCTCTCCAGCATTTTACTGAACCTCCGTCAAGATATACAGAGGCCTTGCTTGTAAAAGCGCTTGAAGAATACGGAATTGGAAGACCATCAACTTATGCACCGATTATTTCAACTATCCAAGAAAGAAATTATGTCAGAAAAAACGAGCAAAAAAGATTTGTGCCAACAGAAACTGGCACCATCGTAAATGATCTATTGGCAGAACATTTCCCAGACATCATTGATGTCGGCTTTACTGCAAAAATGGAGAAAAATCTAGATGAAATTGCAAAAGGCAAGATCAATTGGATTCCGATTATCAGGACTTTCTACGAACCTTTCCATAAAAATCTCGAAAAAAAATATCGCGATGTGGAGAAACAGAATCATGAAGAGAAAACAGATGAGACTTGCGAAAAATGCGGAAGGCCGATGGTAATCAGACAAGGTAGGTTTGGAAAATTTATAGCCTGCTCTGGATTCCCAGAATGCAAAAATACGAGAAATATAAAACAAGAACCTAAAACTATAGGAATGAAATGCCCTAGATGTGAAGAGGGTGATGTGATAATCAGGCGCACAAAAAAAGGAAGAATTTTCTATGGCTGTTCTAGATATCCTCAATGTGATTTTGCCTCATGGACTAATCCGCATCAAAAAAAATATAAAGCCGATGATTAAACTATCGGCTCAGATAATAATACTAAATGTGGTATAGGATTATTCTGTCATTTTTATCTTCAGGTAGAATTTCTTCTTCTTATTTACCCCCTCCTTTAATTTTTTCTAAAAAAGAGTATACTAGAAAATGCCATGGATGTCAAGGAAATTATAAGTCTCTTAAAAAATCCGAGCCATAAAGATATTGAGCTTATTTCCAGGGCGTTTGAATTCAGTCGAAAAGCACATGAAGGTCAAGAAAGATATTCTGGAGAAAGTTATTTTATTCATCCCTTTGAAACTGCAAAAATTTTAGCCAAGCTCCAAATTGATGCTGTGACTGTGGCTGCAGGACTTTTGCATGATGTCTGCGAAGACTGTTTGATAACGGGCGAGAAGACTCATATAGATTATAAGATAATTAAAAAAGAATTCGGAGAAGAAATAGCATTTTTAGTGGAAAGCGTCAGTAAATTGGGGATGTTAAAACTACAAGAGGAAGAAAGAAGAGTGGAAAGTCTAAGAAAAATGTTTTTGGCAATGGCAAAAGATATCCGTGTTGTCCTGATCAAACTCGCTGACCGGCTTCATAATATGGAAACATTAGAGTATGTGCCCCAAGAAAAAAGAAAAAGAATCGCCATGGAAACCTTAGAAATTTATGCACCTCTGGCAAACAGACTCGGAATCGGAGAATTCAAAGGCAGACTTGAAGATCGTGCCTTCTTTTTCATTTATCCAGAAGAATATCAACAAATAAAAAATATAATGGAAGAGAACTATAAACGACGCGAGATTGATTTGGCTAAAATAAAATATAAATTAGTTGAAATATTAAAAGAACATAATTTTAAGGATTTTAAAATTGACTCAAGAGTTAAGCACTTATACAGTCTTTTTAAAAAACTTCAAAGACCAGAAATTAATAATAACATCAATCTTGTTTATGATCTTATTGCCTTAAGGATTATTGTTAAAACTATTGAAGAATGTTATCAAATTCTTGGAATAATACATCACCTCTGGAAACCATTGCCCAAAAAAATAAAAGATTATATAGCTCTGCCAAAACCTAACGGTTACCAGAGTCTGCATACCACTGTCTTTGCAGATGAAGGTAAGATTATTGAAATCCAAATAAGGACTGAAAAGATGCATGAAGAAGCAGAATTTGGTATTACTGCCCACTGGGCCTATGAAGAGTCAGGCAAACCAAAGAGTGGGGGGGTGCTTAACCCGCGATTAAAATGGGTCAATCAGCTTATTGAATGGCAGAAAGATTTGTCCACTAGTGAAACTGGCACCTCTGACACAAGGGATTTTTTGGAATCATTAAGGTTGGATTTTTTTAATGATAGAGTCTTTTGCTTCACTCCCAAAGGACATGTCATAGACCTGCCTGAAAGAGCAACCGTGATTGACTTTGCCTACGCTATTCATAGCGATATTGGCAATCATGCTGTGGGCGCGCTGGTTAATAACAAATATGTCTCTCTGGATTCTGTTCTGAAAAATGGTGATATCGTAGAGATACAAATCCAGAAAAATAAAAAGCCAAGCCTAGAATGGCTTGAGCATGCAAAGACTTCTCTCGCACGGAAACAAATAAAAATTGCCTCAAAAAAGAAATTTATGTTTAAACAGTGAAATTGTCTATCAATTCATCATTATCTTCCGAAAAATCTTGCTCTTTTTTTTCTTTGCTGAGTATCTTATCTATAAATTCTTCAAGTTCTTCATTTGAAAAGAAATCTATAGAAATTCTTCTTTTCTCACCATATTTTTCTATCTGCACTTTGGTGCCCAAACGTTCAGAAAGTTGGTTCTCAAGAAATTGAGTCTCTGCATCAGATAATTCTTTTTTGCGTGCTCTTTCTCTGGCAATTATCCTAGATAATCTTTCTGTCTCTCTTACAGACATTTTAGTTTCTACTATTGATTTAAAAAGATTCATCTGCGCTTCTTTTCTTCCCGCGAGCATCAATAATGGTCGCATGTGCCCTTCGCTCAATATCCCCTCTTTTAAACTTGTTTGCATCTCTTCAGGTAACTTCAGAAGGCGAAGAGTGTTTGTCACAAAAACGCGACTCTTACCTATCCTGTCTGCAATTGCTTGATGTTTTAAATTAAAGGTTTCTATTAATTTTTTAAAGGCCCGGGCGCGCTCTAAAGGATTCAAATCTTCGCGTTGAAGATTTTCTATGATGGCTAATTCCAGTTTCAGTTTATCTTCTGTATCTTCACGAATAATCACCGGCACTTGATTTAAACCCGCCATTCTGGCTGCACGCAATCTTCTCTCTCCGACGATCAATTCATATTCAACAATCGTACCACTGGGAACTTCCATCTCTTTTCTATTGACTATAAGCGGCTGAAGAACGCCGTATTGTCTAATGGATTCCGAAAGGTCTTGCAGTTTTTCTTCATTAAAAATAGCTCTGGGCTGCATCGGATTTGGTTTTATCTTGTCAACCTCAATCCAAAAGACGCTTTGATATTTTTTAAGATTATCCATAAAATTAAATTATAAGCTAATTGATTTTCTGAAGCAAGTTGATTAAGATAAAAATAAGTTAAAATTGCCGAAGTGGCGGAATTGGAATACGCGTACGACTCAAAATCGTATGGTCTTACGACCTTGAGGGTTCAAGTCCCTCCTTCGGCATATCGGGAGTATCTATTTATGTTTCTCTACTGTGAAATAACATTGTCCTGTCTTAGAGATAGTCACGAAAACACCCGTCCTTCGAGAATAAAATTCTTCTGGTAAATCTCCCAGATGAGAAATAATTTCTCCTTTTTTGATGTAATTCTCAACTGTTTCTTTAGCCAATTTTACATATTTATCCATATAATTGTGCAACCAAATAACCGACACCAAACGGTCCCTCATAGGATAAAATCTTTGCCTCCCAATTAACTTTTGAAGCTTCCAAAATTCCCAAAAGAAAACAAAAAGAACGCAAACCGCACTCTCCTGCTTCAGGAAATTTTTCATTAAGTTTCAGAATATTTTCAATGTCTTTTTTTGTTAAATATTCTATTAAGGTCTTATCAAATCTAGGCCCATGAGGATGAAAACCATAAGGTCCTTCTTCTTTCAAGCAATGTGATAAATCACCAGAGGCAATTAATCCAGTTCTCAATTTATAGTTTTCAATTTTCAATTTGTAGAATTTCTTTCCTTCCTCAAAATAATATTGTGGAGGCTCTAGTCCAGTTAAAATCGTTTGTATTTGTCCGTTAAAATCTTTGGCTAGAAAATGCAACGGAACGTTGATTCCCCAATCAGGATGAGGTGAAGAAATAATAATAGAATCAGGTCTTATTTTTTTAAATTCCGCTCCCAATATTTCTAGGGCCTTTAGAGTCTTCTCTACTTTTTTACGATCATTCACTGAACTAATATCAGGTAAAAGCAAGGGAGGATGCGGAACAATGGCAGCAAAAGTGATCATAGAATTAGAAAACACCGTCTAATTTTTTACCGCAATGAGAACATTCGCCTTTTTTGTCTTGGCGAACCACATAATAACCAATTCGTTTTATAATCGGCTTTTTGCAAAAAGGACAAAAAGTATCTTCCATTCCCTGCTCTAGTACATTTCCAGAATAAACATATTTCAATTCCTCTTCTTTGCCGATTTGGTAGGTCTTTTTGATTATCTCTATAGAGGTATCGGCTAGATGCTGAAGCTTCCAAGAAATAATACCGGAAAAAGCACTGATATGCCAAGGAATAAAATCGCCCAGATTATTTTTAATAAATTTAGCAATATTGCGGAGCATTTTTTCATCGTCAGAAAGTGTGGGAATAATTAAAGTAGTTATTTCCAGCCAAATTTTTTCCTTAACAAATCTTTTGCAATTATTAAGCACTGGCTCTAGACGGGCGCCGCAAATAGATTTATAAAATTCATCATCAAAAGATTTAATATCCACATTAATAGCATCGAGATATGGAGCAATCATATCAATGGTTTTATCTGACATAAACCCATTTGAGACCCAGACATTTTTTAATCCTTTTTCTTTGGCGATTTTCATTGTATCCAAAGCATATTCCAGAAAAATCGTTGGTTCAGTGTAAGTATAAGAAATACTCGGGCATTTATTTTTGATTGCTTCTTCTACAATCTTTTCTGGCGCTAAATCTGCACCCCAATAAATTTTTTTGTATTTTTCAACTTTGCCTTTTGCTCCGTACATTTGGGAAATATCATAATTCTGACAATTGGCACATCTAAAATTACAACCAATAGTAGCAAGGGAATAAGATAAAGTTCCCGGCAAAAAATGGAAAAGTGGTTTTTTTTCAACAGGATCCACATTAACTGCCATCGCCTTGCTATAATTCAAAGCGTATAACTTGCCGCCGATATTCTGGCGGACGCCACAGATGCCAGTTCTATTTTTTTGAATTTTGCAAAAATGCGAACAAGTCTGACACTGCAAAGTCTGCTCATTTATTTTTTTATACAAGTAGCATTCTTTCATAAAATTGTTAATATTATACCATGTCAAATGTTAAAAAATATCACATGATTACTTATGGATGTCAGGCCAACGTTGCGGACTCAGAAAGAATTGCTAGCCAATTAGAGACGATGAGATATAAAAAAGCCAAAAAGGCGGATGGTGCCGATCTGATTGTGCTCAATGCTTGTTCGGTGCGGCAATCAGCGATAGACCGCCTTTACGCAAAAGTAAATCAATTTAAAAATAAAAAAATTATTTTAACAGGATGTATTCTTCCAACTGATCGAAAAAAATTAAAAAATCAAGCAGCTGCAATCTGGCATCCGGATGAATATTTTGATTTAATACCGAATTATTCTCATTTTCCCATTGCTTATATTCCCATTATGACTGGATGCAATAATTTCTGCACTTTTTGTGCTGTTCCGTATACTCGCGGCCGAGAACGTTCAAGGCCAGCCAAGGAAATAGTAAAAGAAGTCAGTAATCTAGTTAAAAAAGATTATAAAGAGATTTGGTTGTTGGGTCAAAATGTAAATTCTTATCCTAATTTTCCTGATTTATTGAGAAAGGTAAATAATATCCCCGGGGATTTCAAAATCTATTTTATGTCGCCCCATCCGAAAGATTTTTCTGATGATTTGATAAAAGCGATGAAGGAATGCAAAAAAGTTGTGCACTCTCTTAATCTGCCTCTACAATCAGGCGATAATAAAATCTTAAGAGCAATGAACCGACCATATACAGTCGGATATTACAAAAGATTAGTGAAAAAAATCAGAAAAGCGATTCCTGACATTTTTTTGTCCACTGATATTATTGTCGGTTTCCCAGGAGAAACAAAAAAGCAATTCCAGAACACTGTTAAACTCTGCAAAGAATTAAAGTTCAACAAGGCCTACATCTCTAGATATTCTCCTCGCCGGGGCACTGCGGCCGCAAAATTAAAAAATAATGTTTCGCTAGAAGAAAAAAAACAGCGCTGGAAAATATTGAATGATTTAATCAATAATAATTGAGTAAAATAATTGTAATTTTTAGACCGATCAAGTGGAGTCAATTCAAGTGGAGTCAATAAAAATTCTATCCTAAACAAAATAAGCGATCGCTTAAAGTATATAGAATAAAAATTTAATTGAATTCTTTAAATTCTTTTTTTAATAAAATCTTTAAAATGATACAGTACTTTTCCATCATCAATTTCATTAACAATAAAAAGTTTTACAAACGGTTTGATATTGAAAAAATCTTTTAGAAACTCAATTTCCTCTGTGCAATCAAAAGGATATATCCAGATGCTTTTTTGACATTGATAAAAGCCGAGATCTTTTAATTTACGCCTTAATGCTTCTCTGAACTTTTTGCATGTTTCCGGTATGTCAAAAATTACTAATCTCCATCTATTATCCCATTTTTGAGGTGTTTCTAATTTTAATTCATCAATTACAAATTTTCTTAATTTTTCTTTGCCGTTTTTATTGAATTTGTATATTAAATACCCATTTTCTTCTTTTACAAATTCTAAGGCCCTTTTCTTTTTAAGATAATTGAAACTTTGCCAAAATTGTTGATAATTTTTATAACTTTCTCGTCTTTGTCGGCTTCGGATTTTCCCAATTTCACTTAAAAGAGCGGGAAATGCCGCGCCAAATGTCAGTATTCCGCCAAGGGCAATGAGTCCTAAAGTGGCGTGAAGCGCTGTCTTGGCTTTTGGATTCTCCTTGAAGATTCTTACGATATATTTTCTTAAATTTGGTTCTAAACTTGTTTCGAATTTTATTGGTTTATGCTTAGGCATATATATCTATTCTATACAAAATAAGCGATCGCGCAAGATATATAAAATACTACCGAGTAAAATAAAAAAGGGTAAGAATTCTTACCCTTTGATTTTTTCTTTATTATTTATAACTTTTATTTATCATTCCTCTATTCAAGATATCTAATATTGTTTTATCTTCCTCATATGATTTTACATTATTCTAAAGACAATCTATTCTATATTAATAAATATGTCAAGAACAAAAATTATCATGATTCTTGGCCCTACAGCTAGTGGAAAAAGCGAGTTGGCGGTAAAAATCGCCAAAAAAATAAATGGCGAAATTGTCTCTGCTGATTCAAGGCAGGTCTATAAAGGACTGAATATTGGAACAGGAAAAGTAAATGGGAAATGGAGAAGAAGAGTTGCCAAATCCCGTATATGCGGAAAAGAGCAATTGGTCTTTATGTATAAAAATATTCCGCATTATTGTATTGATTATGTTTCGCCGAAGAAAAGATATACTGTGATTGATTTCAAAAAATGTGCGGAGGGGGCAATTAAAGATATTTTTTCTCGCCGGAAGATTCCGATTATCTGCGGAGGGACAGGATTTTATATCAGTGTCATCACTGGTGGAATTGATATTCCGGAGATAAAACCTAATTGGAAATTAAGAAAAAAATTAGAGAAAAAATCTACAGAGGAATTATTCAAGACGCTGAAAAAATTAGACCCAAAACGGGCGAAAAATATTGACAGATATAATCCGAGAAGATTAATAAGAGCTATAGAAATAGCTGAAGCGATATATGATTTTCGAGGCGGCGTCGGAGCCCGCTTGCGGGTTAAGACGCGAGAAAATCAAATGCCGCTTGAACAGATAGATTTTCTTGTGCTAGGCATTAAACTTCCGGAAAAAGAATTAAAAAAGCGCATAGAAAAACGAGTGAAAAAAATGTTTCGTGACGACCTGATCCGCGAAGTAAAAAATTTGCGTAATCCGCCGACTGGCAGAGGTCTTTCTTGGAAACGACTTTATGAACTTGGTTTTGAATATAAATATCCAGCCATGTTTTTGCAAGGCAAAATAAAAAAGCAGGGGATGATAGAGCGAATGATTTTAGAAAACTGGCATTATGCCAAACGCCAAATAATCTGGTTCAAAAAATACCAGCCAGAAACAAAATGGATTAAAAATTATAAAGAGATTGAAAGATTATTGTTTATAAGATAATAAAAACTTATTTATTTTTTCTCCAAATTCTGCGGCAGCTAATGGGCCGCAGGCAGTAATTATATTGCCGTCTTCTACTACATTCTCTCTTGTGTAATTAGCCCCATTTGATTCTAAAATATCAATCGGACTTCTATCTATCGGGGAATTCCAAACAGTCGCTTTTTTTCCTTGTAAAATTCCAGCCTTAGCCAAAATCACTGGAGCAATGCAGATTGCTGAAACAAGTTTCTTCTTTTTAAATGCTTCCCTAGACAAATTATAACTATTTTCATTATCCAAGTTTTCTATCGCGCCTGGACCTCCGATAAAGATGATAACATCAAAATCATCGGTATTAATTTCTCCTAAATTCATATCAATACTTGTCTTTCTGCCAGATGCACCAACAGCAATCTGGCCGGCCTTTAGATTACTGGCAGTTTTTATGAGATGACCTGCTTTCCCTAAAATTTCTTTGGGAATAAAATATTCTTCATCCTTGAAATCTTCTTTTGCAATGACAAATAAGATCTTGGCCATAGATGCGGGAACTGGAGGAATTGAACCCCCGACTGCGGTTTTGGAGACCGCCATTATACCACTTAACTAAGCTCCCTATTTTTTAACCTCCTTATGAAGCGTATGCTTCCTGCACCACTTACAAAACTTCTTGAGTTCTATCTTCCGCTCAACCTTCTTTTTGTTTTTTCTGCTCCAATAATTTATTCTTTTACAAACTGTGCATTGCAGTTTTATCAATTTTTCTTGCGCCATTTTAATTTATATCTTATACTTACAATTTAGGGGTAGGTGGCGGAGTGGACAATCGCACCAGACTGTAAATCTGGCGGCCTAACGGCCTTCGGGGGTTCAAATCCCTCCCTGCCCACAACTTACTACACCCTGATTCTTTCTTTAGATTCTTTTTTTGTCTTGCTTTTTCCTATTATCTCTGCCTTTAAATATTCATTCTTCAAATTAATAAAAACAGTGTCGTTTCTTTTTGCCTTGCCGGCGATGATTAGATTGGCCACTTGGTTTAGAATGTGGTTCTGGATAAAACGTTTCAAAGGACGGGCGCCATAATGAGGATTATATCCTTCCTTTGCTAAAAAAGAAAGTGCCTCTGAAGAAATTTTAAAATTGATATCTTTCTCTATTAATCTTTTCCTCACTATATCGATTTGAATATTTACAATATCTCTTAGGTCTGCTGGCGTAAGATTATTAAAGAAGATTATTTCATCTAATCTGTTTAAAAATTCTGGCCTAAATCTGTTTTCCAAAGCATTCATAATCTTCTCTTTGATCTGTAACTCTTCCTCTTTACCTTTTTCATCAACTGTAAAACCAATCCTTTCCAATCTCCTGACATATTCTGATCCGATATTTGAAGTCATAATTAAAATCGTATTCTTAAAATTGACATGCCTACCTTTGGCATCAGTAAGACGGCCATTATCTAATATCTGAAGCAAGATATTAAAAACCTCAGGATGAGCTTTCTCTATTTCATCAAAAAGAACAATGGAATAAGGTCTATGCCTTATCAATTCCGTCAATTGGCCTCCTTCTTCATAACCAACATAACCCGGCGGCGATCCAATAAACTTAGAAATGGCGTGTCGCTCCATATACTCTGACATATCAACCCTGACAAGTGCTTTTTCATCATTTAACATAAATTCAGCTAAGGCTCTGGCAAGTTCAGTCTTACCTACGCCTGTTGGCCCAAGAAACATAAATGATCCAATGGGCCTGTCTTCATAGGCAATGCCGGCCCTTGATCTTCTTATGGCATTGGCTATTTTATCAATTGCTTCATCCTGCCCCACTACTCGTTTTTTAAGAATGCTTTCCATTTTTAGTAATTTTTCCGATTCGCTCTCCAACATCTTCAGAACAGGTATACCGGTCCAGCGGGAAACTACATTTGCCACATCTTCTTCTGTTATCTCCTCTTTAAGAATTCTCCTCGATGCTTGAAGCTTTTTCAATCTTCTCTCTTCGTTTTCAAGATTTTTTTCAATCTCTGGTATTCTTCCGTAACGAAGCTCGGCTGCATGAGCAAGATCAACTCTTCTCTCCGCCATCTCTGCTTCTACCCTTGATTTCTCAAGATCTTTTTTATACTGCCTGATTAAAGTAATAGCATCTTTTTCATTTTTCCATTTTAACTCTAGGGCTGAAATTTCTTCTCTGAGATTCCCTATTTTTTTCTCTATATCTCTTATTCTCTTTTTTGCCTTAATGGCCTCCTCATTCTTTCCTTCTGCATCCTTTCTCAATGCCTCTTTTTCAATCTCCAGCTTGGTTATTTCTCTATTCACTATTTCTAATTCCTCCGGCATGCTATCTAATTCTAATCTTAATGCCGACGCCGCCTCATCAATCAAATCTACTGCCTTGTCAGGTAAAAATCTGTCTGAAATATATTTACTGGAAAGAGTGGCAGCTGATATTATTGCATCATCTGTTATTCTTATGCCGTGATGAAGTTCATATCTTTCTTTCAATCCTCTCAAAATAGAAATCGTATCTTCAACAGACGGCTCTTCAACAAAAACTGGCTGGAATCTTCGTGTTAAGGCGGGGTCTTTTTCAATATACTTCTGATATTCTTTTAATGTTGTGGCTCCGACAGCGTGAAGTTCTCCTTTTGACAAAGCAGGCTTTAACATATTGGATGCGTCAATAGCTCCTTCTGCTGCGCCTGCACCTACCAAAGTATGAATCTCATCAATGAAGATGATAATGTTGGAAGACTTTTCTATTTCTTTCAAAACTGCCTTTAGGCGCTCTTCAAACTCGCCCCTATATTTTGTTCCTGCCACCAAGGCACCAAGATCCAAAGAGATTAATTCTTTTTCACGAAGAGATTCTGGAACATCGCCTTGGGCGATCCTTCTTGCCAAGCCTTCAACAATTGCCGTCTTGCCAACACCAGCCTCTCCTATCAAAATCGGATTATTTTTTGTCCTGCGGCTCAAAATCTGCATTATCCTTTTGATTTCATTTTCTCTTCCAATAACTGGATCTAGCTTATCCTCTCTTGCTAATTGTGTAAGATTTCTGGAATATTTTTCTAAAGATCTTGACTTCTGAACAGGTCCTGCCTCTGCAACATTGGATTGCCTTAATTCATTGAGGACTCTTGCCACTCCCTCTTTATCAATTCTGAACTTATTAATGATATCTCTTGCCATTGATGGAACTTCAAGAATAGCCATAAAAAGATGTTCTGTGGACACAAAATCATCTTTCATCATCCTTGCTATGCGATGAGAAGCTTCCAAAACTTTAGCTAATTCAGTGGTAAGATAAATCTGATAAGATGGCGTCAGAATAGAAGTCTTTTCGCTTTCATTCAAATGATCAAAAATTGAATCTGACAAAAAAAGAGCATCCACTCCCATTCTTTCCAAAATAGCAATGACCATACTGTCTTCTTGGGTTGTTAGAGCGGCGAGCAAATGTAAAACATCTACGTGATTTTGACCGCGCTCTATTGCAATCTCATGAGCGCGACGTATAGCCTCTTGAGCTTTGGATGTAAAATTTGAAAATGGTGGCATACAATTTTAAACTCTAATTTAAACTCTAAAGATTTTCTGGTCTTGCTTCAAGAGTCAATGTCACCTCTAATTGTTGATTCCCTCTTAATATCTTCAAGGTAATCTTCTGGTTGACTCTACTTTTATTTAATAATGAAGCAAGAATATTATTGTTTATTAATTTTGTGCCGTTAAATTCCAAAATAATATCTCCTTCTCTTAATCCTGCTTTGTCAGCTGGTCCATTTTTAACAATTGCTGGTTCAGAATTGGGACCTTTTGTTAAAAGCAGACCGTAATCAACGGGTAAATTCTTTTCTGTTTTTATCTTTGCTGTTACCATTTGATATCTCACGCCCATAAAGGGATATTTTATCTCATTAAATTCTTTCGCATCATCAATATCTCTCTTGGCAATATTAATGGGCAAGGCAAAGCCAACATTTTGAGCACCCTGGGCCATTGCCGTATTGATTCCCACAACTTGGCCTCCCAAATTGATCAGCGGTCCGCCAGAATTTCCAGGATTGATGGCAGAGTCAGTCTGAATCAACCCTTGCAATTCTTCCTCGCCAGAAAGTGCACTGCTGGCAGTGACACTTCTGTTAAGGCCGGAAATTATCCCAAAGGAAACAGTATTCTGAAATTCTCCAAGAGCATTACCAATGGCAATAACAAATTCACCAGTTTTTAACTTATCTGAATCTCCTAAAGACAAAAATTTAAATCCATCTGCTTTTACTTTAAGAATGGCAATATCTTGGAAAGGATCTCTGGCTAAAACTTTTGCATCTAATGTTCTGCCATCATTTAAGATGACTGAATAATCGGCACTCCTATCTTCCACAACATGTCTATTGGTGATAATCAAGCCGTCCGGAGATACAAAGAATCCTGTTCCGCTGGCAATCTGTTTTTTTTCCACACCTTTTTGCTGATATTGAGGAATTTCAAAACCAAACCCTTCAAAAAACTGCTGGAAAAAGGGATCGTTCTGAAATGGATTGACATAATATTGTTCTATAACCGGAATATCCTTAGTTGCCACCACGCTTACAACTGCTGGAGAAACACGTTGAGCAACATCAGCTATTGCTTCTTCTAAAGAAGCGATTGAGGCAGACATTGGCTGGGGTACAAGAGGAGAAGGTGTTTCAAGTATTCCAGGTGCAACTTTTTCAATAGTTTTTTCAACAACTCTATTTATTGTCTGAGTTAATGGCGGAGGCGCCTGATCCATAAGTGTGACAGACACAATGCCAGTAGCAAAAGATGTTATAAAACTGACGAGAAGAACTAATAAAATAACTTGTGTTTTTGTGAGATTTTCCATACCTGATTGTTAATTTAAGATATTACCATTAAGCTTATTTTTTGTCAATTTTTTCTGCTGCATTTTTAAAAGCGAGATTAACCAAAACAGAACAGTGAACCTTTCTGGGTGGAAGCCCGTGAAGACGTTTTAAAATATCAAGGGAGGTAATTTTTAAGGCGTCTTTTAGTTTCATTCCGCCTTTTTCAGTAACCATTTCAGAAAAAACCGATGTGGCTGCAATGGCTGAAGCGCATCCCCATGTCCGCCATTTGAATTTTTTTATCTTTGTTGTCTTTGGATCAATTTTTATCCAAACTTTCATTATGTCGCCGCAGGCAAAATTACCAGCCTCTCCTTCAGCATCAAACTCGCCCGTTTTTGGTTCTCTCATTAAGAAATTTTTGGGCCTGAAGAAATGCTCTTTGACTTTATTAGAATAATACCAATTGTCTACATCTGATGATGACATAATGCATTATATCTTAATCTTAACTGCTGAAATATTTCTTAATTTATTAACAGATTTTATCAAAATTTTCATTGTATAATCAATATCGCTCTTTTTTGTTCTCTTGCCAAGAGTGAATCTGATTGAACCATGTGCATACTGATGCGATCTTCCAAGAGCCATAATCACATGTGATGGTTCCAATTTTGAAGATGTACAGGCTGAACCAGTTGAACAGGAAATTCCTGCCTTATCCAGATATAAAACTACTGATTCTCCTTCTACACCAAGAATAGAAACATTGATATTGTTGGCTAAACGCTTTTTGGGATGGCCATTTAAGAAAACATTAGGAATCTCTGAAAGCAGTCTTTTTATAAAATAATCTCTTAATGCAGTCAGACGACGGGATTCTCTTGTCTTCTCTTTTTGGCTAATTTTTAAGGCCTCGGCCAGACCAATTATTCCCGGAACATTTTCTGTGCCCGGCCGCAATGAATTTTCCTGTTCTCCTCCAAATAATATCGGCTGAATTTCTATTCCCTTTTTTATATATAAAACTCCGATTCCCTTTGGGCCATATATCTTTGAACCATTAAAGGTCATAAAATCCACTCCCAATTTTTTAACATTGATATCAAGATAACTAGGTGCCTGGCAGGCATCTGTATGAAATAATGGTATTTTGTATTTAGTATTTAGTATTTTGGATTTATTTGAAATCTGCCGATTTCTGAAATTTTTGATGATCCTAGATACTTCAGAAATCGGCTGGATAGTACCTATCTCATTATTGGCATACATTATTGAAATAAGAATTGTTTCTGGCCGCAGAACCTTTAGAAGATCGTCTGGATTAATGATGCCATTTTGACCAACATCAAGATAAGTTACCTGAAAACCTTGCCTTTCCAAAAATTTGCAGGGATTTAAAACTGCATGATGCTCAATTTTCGTGGTGATGATATGCGGTTTAACTTTCCTAGCAAGCCGTTTGGCCACTCCCAAAATTGCCAAGTTGTCGCTCTCTGTTCCTCCATTGGTAAAAATTATCTCTTCAGATTCTGCTCCTATTATTTTCGCGATGCGCTTACGTGATTCTTCTATCGCCTGTTTTGCAATTCTTCCCTCTTTATAAATGGAACTGGGATTGCCAAATTTCTCAATCAAAAATTCACCCATTGCCTTTTTGACTCTAGAATCAATATAAGTTGTGGCTGCATGATCAAGATAGATGCGTTTTTTCATAGCCACCTCTCGGATTTGAACCGAGGACCTACTGTTTACAAAACAGTTGCTCTGCCGCTGAGCTAAGGTGGCAAATTGTCTTGGAGATTTAATGAGAACTATCTTTGTTGTTGCCGTTTAAGTTGTTTTTAAATTCTATGATATCCTCCCAATACTTTGACCCGTTACCGTTGGAACCACTATTGATTATTCTGTATTTTCCTCTTATACGATTGTCTATTTTCAAAAGAAATTGTTCAATTTTCTTCACTACGATCCCGATTTTGAAAATAATTTTTTCAGCACATTGATAGAAAACTGGAATCAATCTCTTTTGAAGAAAAAACTTGGCCTTGATTAAAAATTCTTTGCTGATTTCTTTAAGGGAAACCTTTGGTAAAATAATCGTTTCAGTCGTCTCGCCTGAAGAAGATTTTCTAAGTTCAACAAGATGTCTGCTTATCATTATTGTCATAATTGATCCTGAAAATAACATTAGAAAGATTAAAATGTAAATTGACATATTTTTATTTTAGAGAATAACGTATAAAACGGCTTATCTCAATATTCTCTCCGAATTTTTGGATGGTATCTTTTAGATATTGATTAACAGTAATCTGAGGGTTTTTAATATAATTCTGGTCAAGCAGATCTTCAACAGATGTTGGAGCGGAAGCAGTAATGTGCATGGCAATATTATGGACGAATTTCTGAAAGTCTTCATTTTTGGCAACGAAATCAGTCTCACATCTAATTTCTATCAAAACGCCTATCTGTTTCGTGGCGTGTATATAAGAATCAATGATTCCTGCCTTTACAGCCCTTTCTGATTTTTTTTCTGCAATTTCAGCTCCTTCCTCTCTAAGAATCCGGAGAGCCTTCTCCAGATCGCCTCCTGCCTTCTCCAAAGCATTTTTACAGGCCATTACAGAAATATTTGTTTTGTTTCTTAATTCTTTGATTTGTTCAGTGGAAATCATATCTTAATTTTATTCATTTTTCTCCTTAGCCTGATCTTTTAAGCCTTCTTTGTAAGCATCTGTCAATTCGCTGATGATATACTGAATACTAGAAAGAGAATTATCATTAGCTGGAATCGGATAATCAGCATCTTCTGGATTGCAATCGCTGTTAACAATAGCAATAATAGGAATAGAAACTTTCTTTGCCTCAGCAATTGCATTCTTCTCCTCTTTTGAATCAACAATTATTAATGCAGCTGGTAATGATTCCCATTTTCCCAAACCTCCAAAGTTTCTCTTTAAATCAGAAATCTCTTTTTCAATTTTCAATCTTTCTTGTTTTGTGTATTTGTTTAATTCTCCAGATTCTCTTTTTTTAATTAAATCATCCATATAATTCATTCTGTTTCTAATGACCTTGAAATTGGTCAAAATCCCACCCAGCCATCTTTCACTAACAAAAGGCATATCAATAGTCTTAGAAAATTCTTCAATAATCTTTTTTGCTTCAATTTTGGTGCCAACAAAGAGAATCTTCCTGTTTTCTCTCCCTAGATTTCTGACGAAATTTTTAGCTTCTTCCAATTTTTGGACTGTCTTATCGAGATCAAAGATCTCAATATTATTTCTCGCACCAAAAATATAGGGGCTCATCCGGGGATGTCTTCTGGAACGCGAATAACCAAAATGCATTCCTGCCTTCGTCATTTCCTCTAATTTATTTTTTTCAGCCAACATTTCTTAAAGATAACAGATTAGTTAAGAGATTACAAGACCGCCTTGAATCTAAACAAAGAAAAGATGTTTATTTAGGTTTTATTTCAGGCTCAAAGCTGACGCCAACCTCGATTAATGGATGATAAATTAAGGGGAATGGAAATTGTTCTTATAAGACCGCCGCCAGTACCTGTAACAGTAATGTAATAAAGCCCTCTAGGTGTATTATTGGGAATACTGTTTGAAGTAAATGAAGAGCCGACATTATATTCTGATGAAGTTAATAAAGAATCAGAAAAGACATCTGTGGCGCCAGGAATGACAGTTGAAATATCTGAAGTCAAGGCAACATCAGAATTAAAACTTGTTCCCATAATATCAATGATCAATTGTACTGTAGAACATGTTACTCCCAAGCTGCCTCTGAGAGTGCACAAAAGCGGCTTATCACCTACATTGATTATTCTGAAATCTTGCAAGCCTGCACAGGCAATCGGACTGATGGGGCCTGCTTGATTAGAATAACCAGAACAACCCATACCATTGCATGCTCTCATTCTGTAGGTATAATTATTAGCCACAACCACAGTTGAATCAGTATAATTAGTAACATTTGCTCCAACTGTTGCTATTTGGCCAAAGGCTCCAGCACCAGTTTTTCTTTCTATTCTAAATTCTGTTTCATTATTAGAGTTATCTGTCCAACTAAGTCTGATTTCTTCACAACTAGCATCGGAGGCGAGAAGATTAGTTGGATCATTTGGAACAGAGGGACTGTTGACTGTAATAGATTCGTTATCTGTATCCAGAAAACCTATAGTCTGATAGGCAATAACTTTTGGATTATAACCGCCGGGGTTATTATAGGTATGATTTACAATTTTAAAATCACTAATTTGATCAAGAAACTGTATACCTATGGAACTATTAGAAGGATCGCCGCAGGCAGCTATGACCGTTGCAAGATCTGAACTGACATTACTGCAATCCCACCAGAAATAATAATCTATTGGTAAACCAGGCATGCTTGAAGCAACATCAGCCCTGAGAGTAGTATCTAAAGGTGCATCGCCACTAATGGGATTAACCGAGAGATCTACCATTAAACCACTTACAAAACCACCCAATACCACCCCTTCAAAATCAATCCAGCCGACTACATCAGATCCCCATGCCCAATTATCAAGTTCACCAGTTGGTCCTACTGTCACTTTATAATTAGATACTGCACAACCACTGCCGCTATTATTACAATTCAAACTGATCCAGCCGTCCCAACCGTCTGTTCTGGAGGCACTGTTACAATCACCATTTATAGTGCCAGCGCAGGCTCGGATCCAGCCAGTAAGAGACGCGGAAGGCATATCAACTTCGGCAGATGGATGATTGGCATCTGTCGCGTCAAAACTTATCCAGCCGATATTGTCTGACCAGGCATAGCCAGATAATTCAAATGTTGTGTTATTAAATTGGACTCCTCCAAAAGCAGGGTCAAATTGAATCCAGCCAATTGTGTCTGACCAGGCATAGCCAGTGACAGAAAAAGTTGCTGCCGAAGCAATCTGACAAAAGGATAAAATACCAAGAGAAACGCCTAAAATACCGATACCGATTTTCACTAATAAAGATTTGGAGTCAGACATCTTGATATTTATTTTAGCATATTTATAAGTCTGAACAAACAAACTGTGGATATAAAAAAAGTTGCTTTTTAATAGAGAGTGTGTAAAATAAGACAATATGAAAAAAAATATCCATCCTCAATACTTCCCACGGGCAGAAATAAAATGCACTTGCGGAAATAAACTAATCGTGGGTTCTACAAAGGAAAAAATAGAAATTGAGATCTGCAGCCATTGTCATCCTTTTTTTACGGGCAAAGAAAAACTGATTGATACTGCTGGAAGAGTGGAAAAATTCAAGGCTAGAAGAGAAAAATCTCGTCAATCACTAAGAAACAAGAAACAATAACCAAATAGTTTGGGTATTGAGATTTTGAATTTGTTTGGTTATTGTATCTTATGAACATCAATTCAATTATTTTAGAAATTCGTGCTGGCACCGGAGGTAAGGAAGCCTCTCTCTTTGCTGCTGATTTGGCAAATATGTATACTAAATATGCTGCCAAAAAAAACTGGAGAATATTAACCATAGATGAATCAAAAAGCGAATTGGGTGGCTATAAAGAAATAGTCTTTGAAATTTCTGGAGAAAGGGTTTATGAAAAATTAAAGTATGAGAGTGGCGTCCATCGTGTTCAAAGAGTGCCAGTAACAGAAAAGTCTGGAAGAATACATACTTCCACGGCTTCTGTGGCTATCTTGCTGGAACAAAAACAGGAAAAGATAGATATAAGACCCGAAGATCTGGAAATTTCCTTTGCTAGATCAGGAGGACCGGGCGGACAAAATGTCAACAAAGTTGAAACAGCAGTAAGGCTAACGCATAAACCGACAGGAATTGTTGTGGCATGTCAAAGTGAACGTTCTCAGCAGAGAAATCGAGAAAAGGCTCTGGCAATCCTTAATCTAAAACTCACTGAAATAAAACACCAACAAGAAGAAATAAAGACATCGGAAGAAAGAAAAAAACAGATAGGCACTCAGGAGAGAGCTGAAAAAATCAGAACCTATAATTTCTTGCAGGATAGAGTTACTGATCATCGCATCCAAAAATCTTGGCACAATATTGAAAAAATGATGGAGGGCAATCTTGATCAGATTGTTGATAAATTAAAAATCTTAAATTAAAGACTTGCCAAAATATCCATCTGGCCTTGATACTTTGCAGCTAAATCCATTACATCATCTCCATAGAAGCTATACGCTGGTTTGCTCCAATTTGAACCAGCTAAATATTTTAATGCTGCCTTTCTCTCTGACGCATAGCCACCATTTGCAGCACCATTGTCTTTCAAAAGGAGGGCTGCGGCAACAAATGCATCTTTTGGATCCCAGGGATTGGGAGGATAATGACCGGTGATGCTGGCAATGCTATCTTTGTATAATTGCCAAGTAGTGGGCATAAACTGGGCCGGACCCATTGCTCCTCCGCAATAACCATACCAAGCCTTTTTAGAAACCGGCATTGCATCTGGATCCAAACCTAATTCATTGGTTATCTGAATAAAAGCAGTGCGCTGGTTTTTGCATTTAGAATTTGATAAATCTACTTTCCAATTACCTGTTCCGACATTTTCTCCAAGGTTTGACTCCTCTGCAATAACACCTAAGAGAAAAGCAGCCCTGACCCCAGTTGCTTTACTGGCAAGATTGGCGTATTCCACTGCCTTTTCAAAGGGAATGGCGGCTGTGCCTCTTAACATAAAAAGCGCGGTCCTGATTTTGGCTGCATCTTTCTGTTTAGAATTAACAATGTCTTGATATTTCTTCTCCTCGCCTTTAGTCAGCTTGAGAATATTTTTTTTCTCAACTCCAGCTTCTTCCAATCTTATTTTCTCAAGCTCTTGCATGGCTTTAAGCTGGGTTTCTTCTGATTTTTTATTTTCTAAATCGTCTTTTTCTTTTTCAGTGGAAATTTTAGAATCTCTAATTTTATCCATAGAATCCTGAATGTCTCTATGAATAGATTCAAAAGTATCAAAATCAACGAAAAAATCAGAAAGTTTGTCATATCCCAAGACAATTTCTATCAAAGACATAGAATCCAATTCATTTGCTTTTCTGACAACAGCAGCCAGAGATGCCTTTTCTCGGTCAATCTTATCCATTAGAGATCCAATGACCTCTGTTTTCTCTTTTATGCCAGAATTTAATTCAGCAATCATAATATTTCTGGCCTTGATGCTTAGACGTGCTTTCTCAATCTTAGCATTTAAAATATCAATATCGCGTTCTAACGTGGTAGACTGTTTTTGTTTTTCCTGAATGATGCTGCGGTATTGATCAATCTGACTCTCCAATTGCCTCAACTCTTGCTCAAGTTGCTCCCTTCGCTGTGCAATTGTAGCAGAATCAACTTCTGCGGAAAGAAAAAACTGCGGCGCAGAAAAAAATGATGAGAGAAAAAGGATAATCAAAAGAAAGATGCGCATGGATAAATTTTCAAAAAAATTATTTACTTTCCTCAGTTCCCTCTTCTGTGAGTTTCTTGCCTTTTTGCTCTACCTCAATATCTTCTATTTTCATCTCCGTTTTAATTTCTTCCTCTTGAGGCTTTTCTACAAGAATCACTATCTCTTCAGGTTTTGCAGAAATCTCCACATCTGGAGGAAGATTAAGATCTCCTACGCTTATTTGATCTTCTATCTCTTTCAGGTGGGAAATATCAACAATTATCTCCTTAGGTAAATTTTTTGGCAAGGCCTCTACCTTAAGTTCATGGAGAACTTTAACCAAAATTCCTCCTTTTTCTTTCACAGCCGGAGAAACGCCTTGAAAGATTATAGGTACATTAGCAGTAATTGGCCTATCCATTTCAACTCTGTAAAAATCAATATGGATAGGTTCATTATTAATCGGTTCTAGGGCAACATCTTTGATGAGAACATCAATTTTCTTTTTTTCTTCAGCCAAATTCAACTCTATGACAGCTGATTCTCCCGCCTCTTTCCAAATCCTTCTAAAATCCATTGCTGGAACAAAAAGAGATTTTGTTTCAAATGATTTGCCATATAAAACAGCAGGGATCTTGCCTTCCTTTCTTGCTGATTTTAATTTTTTCCCGAAAACATTGCGTTTTTCAGCATATATCTGCAGAGTCATATAGAATAAATGTTATCTCATCTAACCTATTTTTACAAGATTTGGAGGAACTTGGTTTTCTAAGGCAGCAATAATATTATCCGCTGCCATTTCAGACATTTTTGATCTGGTCTCCAATGTGGCTGAAGCTATATGAGGAGTCAAGATAACATTATCAAGTTTTTCCAATCCTTTGGCAAGCTTTGGTTCTTCTTCAAAAACATCTAGGGCCGCCCCTTTTATAATCTTGTTTTTCAAAGCTTCAACTAGCGCCTTTTCATCAATGACCGGTCCGCGCGATGTATTGACCAGATAGGCAGTTGGTTTCATTATCTTTAATCTTTCTGTGTTTATCAGATGCTTGGTGCTTTCTAAAAGAGGAACGTGGATTGATACAAAATCTGATTCTTTTAGCAAATCATTGATTTCTTTATATTGGGCATTAAATTGTTTCTCAAAATTTTCATCGCGTTTTATGTCATAATAAATCACTCTCATATCAAACCCGCGCGCCCCATGATAGGCCACTCGCGAACCAATTCTGCCTAATCCGATAATGCCTAAAGTTTTATGCGACAAATCGTCTCCTAAAAGAAGCATTGGCCCCCATCCTTGAAATTTTCCTCTTTTCACAAACCTATCTGCTTCAGATAGACGATGCGCAATCGCCATCATTAAAGCAAAGGTATGTTCTGCCACAGTTTCTGTTAATACCCCGGGTGTATTAGTTATCATCACCTTTCTCTCTTGAGCAGCCTTCAAATCAATATTATTGTATCCAACCGCATAATTGGCAAAAATTTTGGCTGTTGGCACTGCGTCAAAAATTTCGGCATCAATCGTATCAGTCAGAAGACAGAAAAGAGCATCATACGGCTTTTGTTTTAAGGCCTTAATGAGCTCTTTTTTAGAAAGAACTTCATCTTTGGGATTAATATCAATTTCATAACCCCTCTCTTTTAATTTATTAATTCCGCTCTGCGGAATTTTCCGCGTGATATAAATCTTCATATAATTTAATTTTAACTTATTCACTCAATAAAAACAATTTTCACCTCTCACCTCTTTCCTTTCCTCGACAACGGTTGTCGAGGAGATTATAATTAAGGTATGCTTCGGAAAGAAAAATTTACAACAAATGAATATTATCATATTTACAATCGAACTCTTTCTAATTCCCCGTTCTTTAGAGAAAAAAGCAATTGCGAAAGATTAATAAAAGCATTGCTACTTGCAAATTCCACGCAAGCCAGCCAAGCTCTTCAATTTTTAAGGGACAATAAAAATGCCCCTATTGAAAATGCATTAGAAATTGCAAAAAATGGCAAAAAACTTGTTGACGTTGTTTGCTATGTAATTATGCCTGATCATTACCATTTACTTCTTAAAGAAAGGCTGGAAGGAGGCATTACTAGTTTTATCCACAGATGCAATATTTCAGTTGCTAAATATATAAACACAAAAATAAACAGGCATGGCCCTTTTTTTGAAAGTCTTTTTAAATCAAAACACATCACAACAAATGAATACTTACTCCATCTTTCACTCTATATCCACTTAAATCCATTGGATTTTATTTCAGGAAAACAATGGAGAAGACACAAGATTCAAAACTGGAATAAAATTAGAAATAGACTTATTGCTTATCCTTATTCAAGTCTAAAAAATTTTTTAGAAAAAAATTATAACGATAAAATTCTTTCAGGAACAGAAATAATAAAAAAACAATTTAAAAACAAAATGGGATACGAGTCTTTTCTACATGAATGGTCAGAAGAAACTTTTGATGCAATAAATGAGATAATTATTGATTAATTATAACTCGACAACGGTTGTCGAGGTAGAGCAAATAAAGATTTTAAAATAGGGTTTTTTATTCTTAAATGCATATTTTATTCATACTTCCAAATAATCTTAATTTTTCCTCGACTTTTTTTTGCACTGACTCAATGACTGACGGAAAAATTTTATAAGGTACAACTTCATCAGGATTGTTAGTTAAAAATTTTCTCAATGCTTCAGTATAGGCTACTCTGATTTCAGTATTCACATGAATGTTGGCAATACCAGCATTGATTGCAGATCTGATTTGATTATCAGGAATTCCCGATCCGCCATGCAAAACCATGGAAATATGTTTTGGTAGGATTCTTCTGATCTCTTTTATCTTTTGGATATCAAGCCCTGGTTCATTAACGCTGATTCCATGAATATTGCCGTAGGCACCGGAAAATCTGTCAATGCCGGTTTTTTCAACAAATTCTGCAGCCTCCTCTGGCTTAGTCAGGTCTTCTGATTTAATCTCAATAATATCTCTCTGAATTTTTGATTCTCCGCGCAAATATCCAAGCTCACCTTCAATTGAAACATCAGGATTTTTTGATTTCACATAATCAACAACTTCTTTGGTTCCTTTTAGATTTTCTCTAAAGGGAGAATTAGAAAGATCAATATGAATAGATTCAAATCCCGCATCAAAGGCCTCCACGGCAGATTCTATTGAATGAGAATGGTCGGGATTGAGAAAAACAGGAAGATCGTATTCTTCTTTAAATGCTTTTATTAAGGCAACACATTGTTTTAGGCCGATAAATTTCCTTTCCCTTTCAGAGACGCCGATCATAATCGGTGACTTAAGTTTTTTCGCCGCCTCCATGATCGCCCTTAATTGCTCGAGATTGGAAATATTAAAATGCCCTATCGCCCAATGCTCTTCCGTGGCTTTTCTCAAAATCTCATCGAGTTTCATTATATTAATCTTGGTTTATAATCTGCTGGCGCGTTTTTAAGATACTGTAAAAGTTCTTCCTGTTTTAATAAGCCAGCCCGCGCACCCATTTTCTGCACTACTGACATTGAATTGATTGGTCCCCACATCAATGCTTCTTCCGGGCCTTTGCCTAATGCCAGGGCTACAGTAAATGTAGATGAAAATGCATCTCCGGCACCAGTGCGATTAATCGGTGGTTTTGGATCAGGATACATTGGAAGAAACCAAGCCTTGTTCCCATCAGAGGCATAGGCTCCGGATGGACCATCAGTAACAGCGACAATTTTCGGCCCAAGTCCCTGGAGCATCTGCATAAGTTTTTTGGGATCATTTTCAGACACCTCAAGTATTTTTTGCGCTTCTTCTCTGTTGCAAAAAAAAGCATCAGATCTCTCATAAATACTTTTCAATTTCTCTCTACCAAGTTTCATCTGGAAGGTACCGGGCTGAAAAGCTAACTTGATATTGGGGCGATCCTTGAGATATTTTTCTATTTGCGAATGAAAATCCAAGGAATTTTCTCCAAGGGATGAGATATAAATCCATCTTGGTTCACCGATGTCAGGCATTTCATAATCAAATTCCTCATGCTTGATGAGGATCGTCCTCTCTGCACCAAACATCAGAACATAATGATAATTGGTCTTTTTTTCTTTGTTAATCTTTACAAATTCTATTCCAACTTTTTCCTGTCTTAACACATTTAAACACTCTAGTCCGTAATAATCATCTCCGATATTACTCACAAAGGCTGTCTTCAATCCTAGTCTTGCGGCACTTACAGACGCATTAGCACTATTCCCCACCGCAGGAATTATTATTACCTCTTCGTAAGGAATCTTGTCACCGAAACGCATGCAGATTTTTTTATATCCAGAATCGTCGGCCTTCTCAACTGTGGCCTCTTTTAATTTTATAAAGGCATCGGTAACAATATCACCTATGCCAATAAAATCGTAATTTTTTTTATTGAACAAATCCATTATTTTCTTGCAATTACTTTTTTTACTGCATTAATAATATCGTTTGAGCCCATACCAAATTTCTCTATCAACTCATTTGGTTCACCTGATTCACCGAATCTGTCTTGAATTCCTATAAATTCTATTGGCACAGGAAAATTTCTTACCACTATTTCTGCCACTGCAGAACCCATGCCGCCGTTAATCTGATGCTCCTCCACCGTGACAAGAGCTTTGGTTTTTTTAGCGACATCAATAATCGTTTTCTCATCCATCGGCTTGACAGTATGATTATTGATCACCATTGTATCAATTCCCTCTTTTGCTAATTTTTCAGCAGCCACAAGAGAATTATAAACAAGTGGCCCGCAGGCAATAATGGCAACATCTTTTCCTTCTCTAAAGATTTCTGCCTTGCCGATTAAGAATGATGTATTCTTTGTTGTGATAAGAGGAGTTTTTTCTCGGCTAAATCTTATATAAACCGGACCTTGATGATGTGCTGCCGCCATAGTCGCTTTTTCAGTTTCAATTGAATCACAAGGAATGACCACTGTCATTCTTGGAATCACACGCATAAGAGCAATATCTTCAATTGCCTGATGAGTGGCGCCATCAGGACCAACAGAAACTCCTGAATGAGCGCCGGCAATCTTAACATTGGTGTCATTATAACAAATTGTTGTGCGGATTTGCTCCCAATTTCTTCCCGGAGAAAACATCGCGTATGAAGCAATAAAAGGAATTTTACCCGCAGCCGCCATTCCTGAGGCAAGTGATGCCATATGCTGTTCCATTATTCCAACTTCCACGAATCTCTCTGGAAATTCTTTTTTAAAATCATCTGTTTTGGTAGAGATGGTCAGATCAGCGCAAAGAGCAACAATATTTTGATTTTCTTTCCCTGCCATAACCAATCCCCTGCCATAGCCAAATCTTGTTGGTTCCTGCTTCACATCTTTGTCAAACAATTTTGGATTTAATTTCACTTTATTCATGTTCTGATTTTATTTTTCCTCCTAATGTTCTTAATTGCGCCAATGCCTTTTCTGCCTCTTCTTTGTTCGGAGGTTTGCCGTGCCAAGAAAAATCAAATTCCATAAAATCAACTCCCTTGCCGGGAATGGTATGGGCAATGATACAGACTGGTTTTTCAAAAATCGCTCTTGTTTCCATTATAGCGTCATAGACATCGCAGAGATTATTACCATCAATTTCTATCACATGCCAATTAAATGACTCAAATTTTTCTTTTAACGGTTCTAAGGGCATCACATCTTCAGTAAATCCATCAATTTGGATATTATTTCTATCTATGATTACGGTAAGATTGTCCAGTTTATTTTTACCTGCCCACATCGCCGCCTCCCATGCCTGACCAGCATCAAGTTCGCCATCGCCCATCAGGCAGAAAATTTGATTTTTTTTCTTGTCTAATTTAAAAGCATAAGCCATTCCATCGGCCTGCGATAAACCAGATCCCAGGGGACCAGAAGAAATTTCAATACCAGGCAGTTTTTCTCTGTGCGGATGACCTTGAAGTCGAGAGCCGTATTTTCTTAATGTCATTAATTCTTCAACAGGAAAATATCCAGCTCTTGCCATTGCTGCATATTGGATTGGGCAAATGTGGCCATTTGATAAAATGATTCTGTCTCTATCCAACCATTCAGGATTTTTAGGATTCTGTTTGATAGCATCTGTAAAATACAAAACCGTAAAAACCTCTGCCATGCCTAATGGTCCTGCCGAATGTCCTGACCCTGCTTCTAAAAGCATAGAAATTACATCCTCTCTCAAGGTGCAGGTTATCTCCTCTAATTTTTTTATCTCTTTGTCACTCAAGTGAGCCATACAAATTTTTTATGTTATCCTTTATATTTGCTTCCATGGAGGAAAATATCGCTGTTGCCGCTACTAAAATATTGGCTCCAGCATCAACAACCCTCTTGGCATTTTCCTTATTTACCCCTCCATCTACCTCAATGATGCAGAGGCGGCAATGCTCTCTTAAATTTTTTATTTTTTCAAAAGTTTCCTCCTGAATTTTTTGACCCGGCAGGCCTGGTTTGACGCCCAAGATTTGGAAAATATCTGCTCTGTTTTTAAATGGAGATAATTTGGTCCAAGAGGTTTCAGGCCCTATGGCCACGCCAATTTCCTTGCAGGCTTCTCTTAATCGTTTTATCACAAAATCAGGGTCTTTGCATTTCTCAATGTGAAAAATTACCCTTTTGACATTTGGCAAAAGCCAATCCTCTACACGTCTTTCAATATCATTAATCATCAGATGAACTTCAATATTTAAATTTGTCTTTAAATTCAGAAGGTCAGAGGAATTATGCCAGATAGTATTTTTCGTCAAGGTTCCGTCAGCAACATCTAATTGGATCCAATCAACCAGCTTTATTGATTCAAGAAGCTTTATTTTCTCTTTGATCTCTTCAAAATTATCAGCATTGATTGCAGGAATAATTTTTATCATTGGTCAATTTTTTTGATTCTTCTTTTGTGACGCTCTTTTCCAGAGAATGGCGTTTCCAGCCATAATTTTACTGCCTTTTTGGCGTCACCTTCGGAAATAAAACGCGCCCCCACCGACAAAACATTGGCATCATTATGTTCTCTGCTTAAATGAATGATGTCTTTGTCATAATGATATAAAACAATAGCGCGCACTCCCTTAATTCTGTTGGCAACTATGGCTTCACCTTGACCTGATCCGCCCAAAATAATTCCCCTGCATTGATTGGGATCACGAGCCACAGCTCTCGCCACTGGAAAAATAAAATCAGGATAATCATCCTGTTCTTCATAGAGAGCATTGCCAAGATCATTTACTTGATATTTAAGCTCTTTTAAATATTTCCTCAGTTTTTCTTTTAGTTCAAAACCAGCGTGGTCAGAACCAAGATAAATTTTCAATTTTAAACTTTCAATTTTCATTGAATTTTCTTCGAACAGTTAAAGATAATTCTTTAATTGTTCGATGTGTTTAATCAGCATGGCACAATAACCCCATTCATTGTCATACCATGAAAGTATTTTTACTAAATCGCCGTCTATAACACGGGTAAATTCAAGATCCACAATTGATCCGAAAGGTTCTCCTAAAATATCAGAGGAAACAATTCCTTTTTCTGCAATTTTTAAAATCCCCTTCCATTCTTTTGATTGGCTAGCCCTTTTGAAAATTTCATTCACTTCTTCAACAGAGGTCGGCCTTTTACTTACAAAATTAAAATCAATAATTGATCCAGACGGCACAGGAACTCTCAACGCTATGCCATCGAATTTGCCTGATATTTCCGGCAAAACCTTTGCTGCTGCTTCAGCTGCGCCAGTGCTGGAGGGCACAATGTTTATTGCTGCTCCTCTTCCTCTTCTCCAATCTTTGGCATCTGGTTTATCAACTAATCCCTGCGATGAAGTATATCCGTGGATAGTGCTTAAAATCGCCTTTTTGATACCAATTTCTTTCATCATTATAGAAACAACCGGGATAGTGGCATTGGTCGTGCAGGACGCATTGGAAGTAATTTTGTATTTTGCAATATCATTCAAATTGATATTTGGCGTAAATGTTAAAACTTTTTCTTGGACGTCTTTTGCGTCTTTAACAGGCGCTGTGATTACTACTCTTTTTGCGCCAGCATCAAGATGTGGCCTTGCTTTCTCATAAGAAGTGAAAAAACCGCTTGCTTCTACAACAATGTCAATTTTCAAGTCTTTCCATGGCAGCTTAGCGGGTTCTTTCTCTTGAAAAAATTTAATCCCTTGAAGTGTTGTTTTTGGAATCTGAAACCTTCCATAAACAGAGTCATGCTCAGCAAGATAAATTAGATTATCCCTGTCAGTCAAATCGTTAATTGCAACCACTTCAATATCATGATAACTGCAGATTTGCCTGAAAAATATTCTACCTATTCGACCAAAACCGTTTATCGCTATCTTCATATGGTAATCATTATAGTTTAGTTTATATAAAAACCAAAGTGTGGATATTTATATCTGTTCAGGAGAACTTGTCGCTTCAGTTGAACTTGACATAATATTTTTTATATCTTCAGCAGTAACATCTTCGCATCTTTTTCCAAAAGTTTTGATTTCATTATTCAGCATCTTCGCACAATAAATTTCATGGGTAATTTCATCTTCCATTTCTAAATTTTTTGTCTTAACAGTTCTGGTACTAATTTCTTTTGTTAAAATTTGTCTGGAAAAAATGGCGTTAGAATCACTAGTTAAATTAGTGTTGATTTCATAATATGTTGTCCCGCTTTTAAAAAGAGTTGGTATGACACTGATGCCGTCAATAACTGCGGCTGTGGTATCAAATAGTCCAGCATAATTTGATTTCATTTCACCGTATACACGAGGAATTTGATTGGAATAAATAAAATAGCCAAATACCAAGACAAAGGCAACCATTGCAGAGGCAAGCGGAATCAAAGACCGTGAATAAGGAACTGGAATATTTTCTTCAATATTTTTAATTTCTTCCGGTGATATTTTTGGTTCAATCTTCTTATCTTTCTTATCACCATTATTTTCAGAAATATAGGTGATGGGGAAAACTTGATTTACGAAATCAGCCTTAGATTTCATCACCGACACTCTTACCGGGATTTCAATTTTTTCTTCTTTTCTTTCACTTAGACCTAAAATTTCCTTATCCCATTCATCCAACACTGGTGCTCTTTGATTAAAAACAGGAATTTTTTCTTCGATATTCTCTTCTTCTTTTTGTTCTGATTGTTTATTCAGAAAATATTTAAAAGAGGGGGGGATTTCGTCTGTCTTTTCTTTTACCTCTAGCTTTTCTTTTTCTTGACTCTCTTGATTTTCTGCTCTTTGTTCTAATTGCTGTTTTTTATCTTCTTTTTTTTCTTCCAGAGCGGAAACTTGCTCAGTTTTTATCTCTGTCTTTTCTTCAGATATTTTTGGCGCTTCAACTTGTGGGACAGCTGGTGTCTCTTCTTTTTCTGACATCTTTTCCTTCTTATGTATTTTGGGTTTGGTCTTATAAGACATAAGGCTTTCATTTTCAACAAACCAATCTCGTCCTAAACGTCTGGCCTTTATTTTATTCCCACGGCAAAGCTGGCCAATATAATCTTTAGCATATCCAGTAATTTCACTAGCTCGTTTTAACGAGAGGTATTTGCCATCTGGAAAATAAATTTCTTCTTCGCTCATTGAATTTATTATACTCCAAATGGCCTTAAATTTTAGCAAACTTAGAGCGAAATTTGTGGAAAACTTGACAGTTTAAGATTTTGAATCTAGTCAGCCTTATATTTCAATCTTTTTTTGCTCGTTTATTTTTTTTCTTAAAATATTCTTCAATATTTCAGGATCAATGCTTCCTTTGGTTAATTTCATGCCTCGGCCTACCAAGAATTGCAAGGCAGATTCCTTGCCTGCACGATAGTCTTCCAAAACCTTAAGATTTTCATTGATTATCTGATCTGCGATCTCGTCTATCAGTGATTGATCGGTTTTTTGCATTAAATTTTTCTCTTCTATAATATCTTTTGGTTTTTTCCCGGTTTCAATCATTATTTTTAAAACATCTTTTGCAACTCTTGAGGTTATTTTTTTGTTGCCAACAAAAAAGATAAGCTCTGCAAAGTCTTTTGACGTTATCAACAAAACATCTTCATCGCTCCAGCCAATTGATTTTTCCTTCATTAAGCTTTGCAGATCAGTTGTCAAATAATTAACTGCCAATTGGATAAAATTTCTGTTTGATAATTCTGAAACTACTCTTTCAAAATATTCTGAAAATTTCTTGTCTTTAATCAGAATTTCTATCTGTTCCTTCTTTAAAGAAAATTCTTCTTTAAACCTTTTTCTTTTTTGTTGGGGTAACTCTGGAATAGTTGACAATTGAAAAATAATAGATGATGGCTGCAATGGTGGAAGATCTGGTTCTGGGAAATATCTGTAATCATGCGATTCCTCTTTTTCTCTTTGGGAAAATGTTCTTTGTTTATTTTCATCCCATCCCCTCGTTTCTTGAATCACTTTTTTGCCTTCATTTAAACTTTCTTCTTGTCTTTCAATTTCGTAATTTATCGCCCGCTCCACTGCGCGAAAAGAATTAAGATTTTTTATTTCAACCTTAGTTCCTAATTTTTGAGATCTGAGACCCACCTTGCCGTCGGGCAGGTTTGAGATTTGAAATTGTGGAAGCAAACTTATGTTTGCTTCCACCCGCATTTGGCCTTTTTCCATATCAGCATCTGAAATATCTAAATAGCGTAGAATTAATTGCAACTCTTCAGCAAATTTTCTTACTTCTTCACCTGATTTTATATCTGGCTCAGTCACTAATTCCATTAGAGGCACTCCGGCACGATTAAAATCAACCAAAGAACCATCCTTTGTATGTATTAACTTCCCTGTATCTTCTTCAAGATGAATGCGGGTAATTCTTACTCCATTCAATTCTCCGCCGAGAACGAGTGGGTATTTATATTGACTTATTTGATAACCCTTGGGTAAATCTGGATAAAAATAATTCTTTCGGTCAAATCTTGAATAATCAGCAATCTTGCCATTTAGGGCTCTCCCCAACATTAATACTTTTTTTACTGCCTCTTTATTAATTACAGGCAAAGTGCCGGGATGTCCCATGCAAACTGGGCAGACATTAATATTAGGGTGTTTTTCATTAGGATCATTCAAAGAATTACAAAACATCTTAGTTTTAGTTTTCAATTCCACATGAATCTCAAGCCCAATTGTAGGTATATACTTCATTAAATAAATAATATCTTTTAACTTTCAACTTTTCATTTATTTTTTATCCTTTTATGACTGCTAGCGGTTTTAATCGCGCCACTTTTATGGCTATGCCAGCATTATGGACGACTTCTACCACATTATCAATATCTTTATAGGCCAGCGGTGCTTCTTCAGCCAATCCTTTTATTGAACCAGTTCGTATGATAATTCCTTTTTTTTCTAATTCATCTTTTAATTCGCTACCACGCACTTCGCGCAGAGCCGCATGTCTAGACATCCTTCTACCCGCTCCATGACAAGTGGAACCAAAAGATTCTTGCATTGCTTTTTCTGTACCTACTAAAACATAAGAGGCCGTGCCCATGCTCCCCGGAATAATTACGGGTTGATCTGGAAAAGATCTTGTCGCTCCTTTGCGATGCACAACAACGAAGTCGGACTTCGTCTTGACGGCGAAGTCCGACTTCGTCGGAAAAATATGCTCTTCTATCTTTGCAATATTATGCGCAACGTCATACACGAGATTTAGTTGGTTGCTTCCAAATAACTCTTTCCATACTTTTCTTATATGCCAAGTGATCATCTGTCTATTTGCCCAAGCAAAATTAGCAGAAGCAGACATTGCCTTAAAATAAGCCTGACCTTCTTTTGATTTAAAGGGTGCGCAAGCCAGTTCTAAATCAGGAAGTTTAATGCTAAATTTATTCAAAGACCGCACAAAAATTTTTATATAATCAGTGGCTACTTGATGCCCCAGGCCACGTGAGCCAGTATGAATCAAAACCGCAATCTGATTTTTAAAAAGGCCGAAACTTTTTGCCTTTTCTTTATCCAAAACTTCTTCCACTACATCAACTTCCACAAAATGGTTGCCTGCACCCATGGTGCCAATCTGATCCCTTCCTCTGTTTTTTGCATGTTCAGAAATCATTGAAGCATCAGCCTCCTTTAAGCTTCCTTCTGACTCTATATTTTTTAAATCCTCCTTATTGCCAAAACCTTTTTCTATTATCCATTTTGCTCCACCTCCAAGAACTTCATCTAATTCTTGGTTATTTAATTTCAATTTGCCGCCTCTGCCCACCCCTGAAGGAATCTCTTTATAAAGCATCTCAGCAAGCTTCTCTGTGTAATTTTTAATTTCATTTAAACTTTTATCTGAACGCAAAAGACGCACCCCGCAGTTTATATCATAGCCAATACCACCAGGAGAGATTACGCCCTCTTCATAATCCATTGCTGCTACCCCGCCAATGGGAAAACCATAACCTTCGTGTATATCGGGCATTGCCAAGGCAAACCCCCGAATGCCCGGTAATGTTGTCACATTGACCAATTGCTCCAAAGATCTATCTCGAAAAATCTCCTCAAGTATCTTTTCTGATGCATAAAATCTTGCCGGCACTCGCATATTACTGCGGAATTCCTTGGGTATCTCCCATAGATAATCACCTAACTTTTGAATTTTGAATTTTGAATTTTGAATTTCTTTCATATATCAAAAACAATTATAGTTTCATATCCACTGTTAATCTTTTTGATTTTTGCTTCATGATAGGTCACCGCTTTTATGTCTTCATCAAAACTATCTATTTTTCCCCCAAAAATTTCCGCATCTAATTCATTCTCTGTAATTTTTAAAAAATTCACTTTATAAAAAACTGTTTTTTCTTCGTAAGAGGCAGTCAAAACTTCTGAAAGAAAATCAATCAGTAAAATCGTCTCATTATCAGCTTTTACTTTAATTTTGATTTTAGAGATTTGATATTTAAAATAAGATTTTGAAATATCCTGTTTCAAAATCTGTGCCATCCCTAAAACAGCCTGCTCAAAAAGGTCTTGCAGATTCTTTCCGCTTACCTTCAATCTAATATCCGCAGTATGAGGCAGAATTTCAAACGGGCTCATTATTAAATTCTATCAGATTATTTTAAATTATAAATGAAAAAGCAGGACGCCTGACGTCCTGCCGCTTATGAAAAAGTAAGGCCGATGTATTTGGAAATCAGTATTACTACCATTATATCAGATTTTTATTTCTCATGACACTTCTTATATTTCTTACCCGATCCGCAGGGACATGGATCGTTGCGGCCGATCTTTGATCGGGAAGTATTTTGTATTTGGTATTTAGTATTTGGGATTTGTTTGGAATTTAGAATCTCGGATTTAGAATTCT
>JBFMFK010000005.1:0-60703 GCA_040752125.1 Patescibacteria group bacterium
GAAGCAGCTCTGATAAAGGGCGTAAAAATATTCAGCTGCAAAAACTTAGAAGAGATATACCGTCACTTTAGTCCCAAGGAGAACTTTAGCTTAAATAATCATCCCGAAACAAAAATTAATTTTGATGATTTACAAAGAGAGATACTTTTGGATCTTTCTGATATCAAAGGTCAAGAGACGGCAAAAAGAGGATTGGAGATTGCAGCAGCTGGCGGGCACAACATTTTAATGTATGGACCAGCTGGGACAGGGAAGACAATGTTGGCCAAGGCCTTTGCCGGAATTCTGCCGCCTTTGTCCCTTGATGAAATTTTAGAAACAACCATGATTCATAGTGTGGCGGGGTTATTGGAGGGGCCGTTTTTAACCCAAAGACCTTTCCGCAGTCCGCATCATACTGCCTCTTATGTGGCCTTAGTTGGAGGTGGAGCATATCCAAGACCTGGTGAAATTACCTTAAGTCATCGCGGTGTTCTTTTTCTGGATGAATTCCCTGAATTTGAAAGAAGAGTGATTGAAGCTTTGCGCCAACCCCTAGAAGAGGGGAATATCAATATTTCTCGCGCAAAAGAATCTTTGACCTTTTCTGCAAGATTTATCTTAATCTGTGCCATGAATCCATGCCCTTGCGGCAATCTGGGATCAAAGACAAAACCCTGTGTCTGTTCTCAGGGTGCCCTGATGAAATACCAGAGAAAAATCTCAGGCCCAATTATGGACAGAATTGATTTATGGCTGGAAGTTCCCAAGATAGAGCACGAGAAATTATCAGATATTAGAACAACAGGAGAATCTTCAAAAGAGATTCAGCAAAGAGTAATAAAAGCCAGAGAAGTCCAAAGAAAGAGATTTAGCGGGTATCATAAAGAAATTCTCGCCAACAGTGAGATGGGAGTAAAAGAGTTGAAAAAATTTTGCTTATTATCTGGCAATGTGACCAATATTCTCAATCAAGCTGCCAGGCGTCTAGACTTATCTGCTCGCGCCTATCATCGAATAATAAAAATCAGCCGCACCATTGCTGATTTGGAAGGATCAACAGAAATAAAAGAACAACATATCTTAGAGGCTTTGCAATATAGACCAAAATAAAGACACAAGTTTAAAAGGGATTTCTTGCACCGCGAACTTCAAAGTGGAGATGACAACCACTTGTTTTTCCTGTTAAACCGATATAACCAATGATTTGTCCTTGCACGATGTGCCACCCCATACTGACAATGGATTTACTTAAATGGGCATAAAGAGTTTGTGTGCCGTTTGGATGAGAGAGAACAATATAGTTTCCATAACCTCCGTTCCATCCGTAATCCTTACTAATTAAGACATCACCGCTTGCTGCGGCCATTACTGGTGTGCCGCAGGAATCAGCCAAATCAACAGCATTATAACTATGATAACTCTGTGATCTTCTACCTACCTTAACAGGTTTTAGATAATAGCCGCTATAAGTGGAAGAATTTTGAGGCACAATTTTTTTGGAACCCGAAGATTGTGTCTGGGAATTGCTTTGTTCTTCTTCAATATATTCGCCATTCGGAACAATAACGATATTGCCGGCAACAAGTTTTTCCTTTGGATTTATGTCATTAAAGTTATATAAATCATCAACATCAACTTTGAATTTTTTGGCAATGCCCTGAGGAGTATCACCGTCTTTCACTGTATATCTGATGCCTGATACTGGGAGAATGACAATGATTTGTCCTGGTTTGATAGCCTCACCAACCCGAAGATTATTGGCCCAACGAATGGTATTCATAGAAACATCAAACATATTGGCAATCTGGGAAATATTGTCTCCTTCCCTGACTACATAAAGACTGATTTTGTCTGTTTTTTTGCTTTTGGCATCAGGTATATCTGCAGCAGTGCCCAAAGGCCCAGAATCAGGCAAAAGAGCATTTTGGTTCACAATCGTTATATCACCGCCTCCAATTCCATAAGTAGAATCTGGCGACAAAGATCCGACCAAAAGAGACATATTTTGGGAACTAAAAATTCTTTCATTATTAGAGGCATTGTCTGTTCCCAGAAAACTGTCTAAGAACGAAAAAATACCTGCATAAGCAGGCAGAGAATAACAAAACACAGTTGACGACAAAAATACAGTCATCAAAATGCCTAGGAATTTCCTAATGAATTTCAATATTTGACCCCTTTCTTCGCATTTAGCATCTGGATTATCTCTTTGAGAGGGGCTTTTTGAGTTTGTATAAATAAGCCTAAATATAAGGTGTCCCCAGCAATTATCCGAAAAAACGGCTTAAAATAAGGTTTTGTAGGGATAAACCGCTTGAAACACATTATTAATTTTACCGCAGATTCTTTTTTAAAGTCTAATTAGTTATCCACAGATATCTTCTTATGTTATATGATAGTTGTATGGATTTATTACAAGGACTCAATGAGGCTCAAAAAGAGGCAGTTTTGTATAGAGAAGGCCCACTTTTGGTTTTGGCTGGTGCTGGAGCTGGTAAGACAAGGGTTATCAGCCACCGGGTGGTTCAGTTGATTAAACAAGGCATTGAGCCAAACAGAATTTTGGCCATTACCTTTACCAACAAGGCAGCAGAAGAGATGAAAGAAAGAATCAATAAATTATTACGAGTTATGAGTCATGAGTTACACATTGCTCCATTTGTCAGCACCTTCCATTCTCTTTGTGTTTTTATTCTAAGAAAGAGCGGAAAGGATATGAATGTGCCTAAAAATTTTTCTATTTTAGACAGCGAAGACAGTCTTTCAATTATTAAATCATCAATGAAAGAATTGAATATTAACGTCAGGCAATTTCAGCCAAGCAGAGTGCAATCCATTATCTCACGTTATAAAGGCGACCTCATCACTATGGAAGAATTTAGAAGCACTCTTGGAGAGGATTTTTTTCCAAAAACCATTGGTTTGATTTGGGGAAGATATGAAGACCACCTAAAAAGAAATCAGGCTCTAGACTTTGACGATCTGATTTTAAAGACGGTGATGCTTTTTCAAAAAAATGAAAATATAAGAAAGCACTATCAAAATTTTTGGCAATACATTCTTATTGATGAATATCAGGATACAAACAGGGCGCAATATGAACTTTCAAAGATTTTAGCAGCAGGTCATAAAAATATCTGCGCCATTGGTGATATTGATCAGGCAATCTATGGATGGCGTGGAGCAGATTTTAGAAACATTATAAATTTTGAAAAAGATTTTCCTGAACACAGAACAATTCTGTTTGAAGAAAATTATCGGTCCACTCAAAATATCCTAGAAGCAGCGGCAAGGGTGATTGAAAAAAATAAACTAAGGAAACCCAAGGGGCTTTTTTCTAAAAAGGAAAAAGGCAGAACCCTCTCTTTTTTTGAGGCAATGACAGAGGAAGAGGAGGCAGAATTTATTGTTCACAAATCCAAAGAATTATTAAAAAAAATCGAACCATCAGAGATAGCAATTTTGTACCGGGCCAATTTCCAGTCAAGAATTATTGAAGAGAAATTTTTACAACACGGCATTCCTTATCAGGTTTTGGGCATTCAATTCTATGAGAGAAAAGAGGTGAAAGATATTTTTGCCTTCCTCAAAGCGGCTCTTAACCCGAAAGATCTTCTAAGTATAAAGAGAATAATCAATATTCCTCCAAGGGGGTTGGGTAAGGCGACAATTTTGAATTATTTTGCCTCTAAAAAAATACCTAAAGAAGCAGAAGAAAAACTAAACTCTTTTTTAAAAATTTTGGGGGGAATAAAAGAAAAAGCCGAAAAATCAAAACCTTCGGAGCTAATTCGTTATACCCTAAAAGAATCAGGATATCAGAAAGAGTTGGAAAAAGGGAATGATGAGAATAGGGAACGGTTGGAAAATCTAAAAGAATTGGTAACTATTGCCAGCCGCTATGATCATTTTCGTCCCTTGGAAGGGATTGAAAAAATGTTGGCTGATGCTGCCTTAATGAGCGAGCAAGATGCTTTAATAAAAAAACAGGAAGCAGTAAAATTGATGACTGTTCATGCCGCCAAAGGACTTGAATTCAAAATTGTTTTTATCATCGGGCTTGAAGAAGGCTTGTTCCCCCATTCCGGACATGGAGATAATATTGCTGATAAAAATGAAGAAGAGAGGCGGCTTTTTTATGTTGCCTTGACGCGTGCCAAAGAAAAAATTTTTTTATCCTTTAGTGTTTCGCGCACAATCTTTGGAGCCAGACAGTTAAATTTGCCCTCTAAATTTCTTTCAGATATACCTGATCATCTTTTAGAAATAGAGAAATTTCCTAAAAAGGAAGAGATTATAGAGTATTTATAAAATGATGAAAACGAATAAAATTTTAGGACAGCACTTCCTCAAATCAAAGAAAATCATTAAAAATATCATTAAAGCCGCTGAATTAAAAGAAGAAGACGCGGTTTTGGAGATTGGGCCTGGTAGGGGAATTTTGACTGAAGAATTAATTAAACATAGCGGCAAGGTAATAGCCATTGAGAAAGATAAAAGATTAGCAGAATATTTAAGGACAAAATTCAGCGATAGCATAAAAATGTCACAATTAAAGGTGATTCATGGAGATATATTAAAAATTAAAAACCAATTTCGCCAAGTTGGGACAAAATTCAAAATTGTTGCAAATATCCCGTATTATTTAACTTCAAAATTATTTAGACAATTTCTTCAATCAGATTTTCAGCCATCCAAAATAGTTTTTATGGTCCAAAGAGAAGTGGCCGAAAGAATAGTGGCCAGAGGCGGGAAAGAAAGTATTCTCTCCATCAGTATTAAAGTCTACGGCAAGCCAAAAATTATATGTAATGTTCCAGCAAAATATTTTTCCCCAAAACCAAGAGTGCATTCCGCAATTCTCCTTATAGATAATATCTCCAAAAATTTTTTTAGAGATATCAATGAAAAAAACTTTTTTAATCTCGTAAAAAAAGGGTTTTCCAGCAAGCGTAAATTATTAAAGAATAATCTTATGTCAGACACTCGGTATCTAAGAGAGTGTAAAATTTCAGAAAGGGCCCGGGCAGAAAATTTATCTCCCAAGGATTGGAAATGCCTTCTAAAAACCCTGAAATTATGAAAAAATTTACCATCTTCTTTGTTTTGTTTTTGTCCTCTTCTTTTCTTCTTGATTTGGCCTTTGAAAAATCTAATTTTTGGATCCTTGTCCTAATTGGCCTTATCCCCTTATTTTTATTTATTGAATGGTCAAAGAATTGGAAAAGAGCCTTTTGGGGAGGATGGCTTCAGGGAATGATTTTTTTTGGCATTTCGTTCCGTTGGCTTTTTTCTATCTTTCCTAATGAAACACTTGGTTTAACCAGCGATTTAAAGGGTTATTTATTTATTTTTTTTGTATGGTTTATCCTTTTTACTAGCAGTGCTTTTGCTTTTGGGCTTTTTGCTGGCACTGTAAACTGTAAAATTTCTTAAGGTTTTTGATTGGAAAAAGTACCAGATGCTTTTATCAATCCCAGTCATATGGATGATTACAGAATATCTCAGGGCATGGATTTTTAGCATAGTTACCTGGGGTAAGGGCGCACTTCTCGGTCCTTTTTGGACGTTTTCGCATCTTGGTTATATTTTGGCAGACACGCCAATCTTTTATTTATCACGTAGCATTGGCCTCTATGGATTAAGTTTTATTGTGGCAATGATGAATGTTATAATTTTTTTATTAATTAAGAACGGGAAATTAAAAATTATAATTTTGTTATTAATGATTTTCTTTGGTGTCAGTTATTTTTATGTCCATCTTTTTTCTAAAGAGAATCATATTGACAGTCAATCATCAATTAAGGTGATGCTTCTTAGTATTCCGGCAAGCGATGCCTCTTTTTATCGCGAAGGTTTTTTAAAAATACTTGATGATGAAAAAATAACTTCTGATAATCAGCCGAACATTGTTCTTTTCCCTGAAGGACTCTCTTTTTTAAGTTTGTATGGAGAATTGGAAAGGCCGGTTTTAGAAAAAATTTTTCCGAACCAAGAAAGAAACGGCTATGTTATTGCTAACAAAATGTCATTTACAGAGAGAGGAAGAATAAGCGAGATTGTTTACCGTGACCAAAAAGGAAATTTGATAAAAAGGCAAGAAAAAAATTTCTTAATTCCTGCTGGAGAAGTATTGCCCTTGGGCTTAAAAATTTTCTCAAAAATTATCCATGCAGAAAATAACATAAAATCCTTCTCGGCCAATCGAGAATTAGCAAGCGGCGCAGGAAACAAAGCAGTTAGTTTGGGCAAGATGAAAATAGGGGCATTTTTATGTTCAGAATTATTATCGCCATTGTTTTCTCGTCTTCTCGTTAATGATGGCGCCCAAATTATCTTTAATTCTTCAAGCCACTCTTTATGGCGAGGCAATCAGCGTCTGGATAGAGAGTTGGAATTAATGGCAAGATTTGTGGCTATGTCCAATAAAAGATACTTTTTGCAGTCAACTTTTGATGGCCCAATATATGCAATAAATACAAGGGGTTTTATTTTTCAAAAGTTCTTTGGCCAACTTCCATCCATTAGTTTGGTTGCAGCAGGATTGGAGAACAGCAAAACCTTAACAACTCGCACAGGCGATACCCCTATAATTTTATCAGGATTGTTGGTTTTGGTTATTTTTATATATCACAGCCGCAGATTCCGGTCATTGGATCCCAAATAGCATTGCAGCATGCACAAACTGCATTTAAGCATCCACAAGGAGCCTTTCCGCAAAAACAAGCACAACAAGGTGCCCAAAGATTGACTCCAGGTATAGGGCCTATGCCTGCACCGGGTTTAGCGCAGATCTGCGCTTCTGTTTTTTCCCCAAAGACTATTTTTTTAATTAAATCAAAAAGATTGGAAGAGGATTGGGTTTGATTATTTCCTCTGCATGAGGATGAGACAAAATGAGGGGATTGTTTGATGCTTAAAGGCAGGAGGCCGCTCCGATAATTTGCAGCCTCAATCTCGTTTATCTTTTTCCATTCTGCAAGGCCTGTAGCAAGAAACCGGTCCGCATCTTCTTGGGGTATCATATTATGATCTTTAAGATAGATTATTGCTTTTTGGGCGAATTCAAAAATCTCTTCTTGATTTTGAAAAGAAACCCGGCTTTCAGTTTTAATAGATTTTTCATCTACAAGCATATCCTGCCAGTGAGAAAGGAGGTCTCTATATGATTGAGGATACATTTTCTGGAAAATTTTTTGTTCAAGCTGAGGATCAAGCGGCGAGACCTTGTAAATCAGCTTAGAACTTTCAATTGGCTTGTTTTCAGGCAATGTCTCCTCAATTGTTTCTGACTTCCTATTAAAGTAAAGGAAAAAGTTTTTCCTTTTTCAAAAAAGCGCTGCAGAGCTTGGCTCTTAAAGATTTCATTTTTTTGCTGATCACTGCTGTAAATATCATTTCTTGCCGGAATTTGTTCTTTGGTGCTAATATTGTTTTCCCTATTAAAAATAAAAAACAGGGCCAAAATTAAAAGAATTAAGACAACAACTGTGGCAATGATTATGAGTTTTGTCTTTTTGGACATAACTTAATAACAATTATAGCACTTTTTTGAAAAGAGAATTAAAATATCCACAGCCAGGTTAATTTTTTAAGTTTTTCTCAAAAAAAGTGCTATAATTTAAAAAGGCAGAGGTTTAAAAACGGCCTTAAGCCGATATATTTTGGATTATCTTCCTACAAAAAAATTTGTTCTTATTTTACTTTTGCTTCTTATCATTGGAGGAGGGGCGTTTTTGTTATTTAAAAAATGGGATCAGGTAAGAGAAAAAAACCCTTTTCTCAAAAATCAGGAATCCAATCTCGCAATGATCAAGGGAGCCCAAATAGATTCTGACAATGATGGATTAAAAAACTGGGAGGAAATTTTATGGAGAACCAATCCTGATAATCCTGACACAGACAGCGACGGTCTTTTTGATGGCGAGGAAGTAAGACTTAATAAAAATCCCCTCAAACCCGGACCCAATGATTCTTTAAGCGATGTGAAAAAAGATTTGGGTGAAAATGCAACAACATTGCAAAATCCACCAGAGAATCTTTCACAAACAGAGTCTCTGGCAAGAAGTCTTCTCTCTTCCTATTTTCTTCTCAAACAAGAGGGAAACTGGAATGAGGAGACACAGCAAAAACTTGTAGATGCAGCTCTGAAGACGATTACTCAAGACGATTTTAAAAATGAATACTCTCTTGCCAATATAAAAATCATTAAAGACAACAGCACCCAGAATTTAAAAAATTATGGCAATGAAATTGTTGAGACAATGAACAGGGATTCAATCAATATTACAGAAAATGAACTGACTGTTCTTAATCGCATTACCACCAAAAAAGAGCCAGTTGAAGAATTTGATGTTTTTATTGACTCCTACAATAAAATTATCAATGACCTTCTTAAACTGGCAGCCCCTTCAGATATTGCTGAATTGCATTTAAATTTGATTAATAATTTTTTTAAGATCAGGACGAGCGTGGAGAAGATGAAGCAAATAAATAACGACCCCTTAGCAGGATATGCTGGATTGAATTTATACACCACAGCTGCCAAGGAAATTTATTCAACCAAAAGGGCAATAGCCGATTTTTTTAAAAACAGAGGAATTGTCTTTACGGAAAATGAACCAGGTAATTTTTTTAATAATTAATTTTAATGATTTAAATATATGCAAATAAAAAAAATATTTATCATCCTTTTGATAACAGTGGTTTTGCTGACATCTGAATTTTTGAATATCCAGAGAGCAGAGGCAGCCGTGCCTGTGTTTGAAATCGGAGCTAATTTGGCTGTCAATACCATCACCCTTGCAATGACCACTGAATTGCAACTAAAAGAGTGGGTTACGGATTTGCTGGCTTGGGTTGCGACCACAAAAATTTTGGAAATTTTCACGCAGATGACTGTTAATTGGATTAATTCAGGGTTTAATGGCAGTCCCACTTTTGTAACCAATCCCCAGAGTTATTTTACTGATCTTTTTGATGAATCTACCAGAATCTTTTTAAATGAAGTAAGTCAGACAAGTTCTCCATTTGCCAATACTATGACCCAGCTTTTTCAGGCTCATCAATCCTATGCAACATCTCCTAATTCTTTTCAAACAACAATGAGCAGGAATCAGCTACCTAATCTTCAGCAGTTTTACGGAGATTTTTCAGCTGGCGGTTGGAATAGCTGGCTGCAAATGGTGGATAATCCTTCTAATAATCCTTATGATGCCTATCTCCGTTCTCATGATGAATGGCAGAGAAGAAGTCAGATTACTATGGAAAGAGGGAAGAATGAGCTTCAGCAGGGACAGGGATTTTTAACTCTCAAGGAATGTGCGCAAGAAGATAATGCAGGTAATTGTATTGACTGGCAAAACACCACTCCGGGCAAAGTGATTGTTGATAATCTTAGCAAGGCCTTGGGAATGCCAATGGAAAGAATAGCCAATGCTGATGAGCTTCAAGAAGTAATTGGAGACATATTGACTGACTTAGTCAATCAATTGATTAATCAGGGTTTGAGATACATTAGTTAATCCAGAATGATAGATTTTTAAATTTTTTATGATAAGAAAATTCTTATCTTATAGTCTAATATCGGGAATAATTCTAGTAATTGCCCTGGGCCCTTTTCTGGTTCATTATGCCCATGCCTCTATTTTTGGTTGGCTTTTTGGAGATGTTCTTATTGACCTTGTATGGGGTTCTTTTGTGAAGATTATTGCCTTTGTTGGCAATATTATACTTTGGCTGGTGGCACGAGTTTTGTGGCTTACTGCCCAATTATTTAGTTCAACATTAAAATTAACACTTTTAAACAATACTTATTCTGAAATACCAGCAGTAACTGTTGGCTGGAGTTTAAGCCGCGACTTAGTTAATCTTTTTTTTATTTTTATTCTTTTATATATTGCTATTGCCACGATTTTGCAAATATCTGGATATGGAATAAAAGATCTTTTGGTTAGAGTGATTATCATCGCCCTTTTAGTTAATTTCAGCTTAATGATAACAAAGGTGGTCATAGACGCTTCTAATATCTTAGCTTTGGGATTTTATAATCGTATTCAGACAATAACCCCAGCAGGAGTTGTAAATTATGGAGATATAACCGGCGTTTTGATGCAAGGAACCCATATGAACGATATTTTTAATGTTGATGGATGGGAAGGTTTTGATCCTAATGATAATTCTGAACAAACAATGAGAAGTGTAATCATCAACACTATTTTTGGGTCTATTTTAATTTTGGTCTTGGCTTTTGTTTTTTTCGCTGCCACTATTTTGTTTATTATCCGGACCATTGTCCTTTTGTTTTTAATGATTCTTGCTCCTTTGGCTTTTTTGGCAATGGCCTTGCCAGCCACAAGATCTTTAGCTCATAGATGGTGGACTACCTTGTTTCATCAAGCATTTTTTGCCCCTATTTTTCTGTTTTTTGTCTGGATTGTGGCCAATATTATTGCTTCTGAACAGTTTAATAATGCAATTAATATGACCGGCGTTGATGCAGCCAGCAGAATTTCTGAGGCATTTGGAACAGCAACTGGCGACCCCAGCCCTCATACCGGCATTATTGTCAATTACCTTTTATTAATAGGATTGAGCATTGGTTCTTTGGTTGCAGCAAAACAAATGGGAGCCTATGGTGCTGGCTCAATGATAAAATTGGGCAGATGGGCCAAGGGCCAGGCATTGGGAGCTGTAGGAAAGGTGACTCTTGGTCGTACAGCCAGCAGGGTTGCTCAATCAGAAACACTGAGACAGGCAGCAGCAGAAGGAAAAATGTTTGCCATGCCTATGCTCAAAGGGATGGAACGTATGGCCAAGATTGGTGATTATGAAAAGGATCGAGAGAAAAGGATTCAGACTGCCATGAACCTGCCGCCGCAATTAAGAGCCCAAACAATGGCCACTATGAACAAAAGAGACAGAGAGGAAATGTTTAAGAAGATGTCTGCCAATGAAAGGGCGCAAATTTATGAAAAGTCTAATCTGGAGATGAAAGGGCATCTTGATGAATTTATGTCAGAGATGTCTTATGAAGAACAAGAGAAAACAAGAAAGGCAAGAGCTGATTTAGCGCTTAAAAAGAGAGACGAAGAATTGGCCAAGTTTTTCTTTGAGAGTCCTGATGATCTAAAACAGGAAATAATTACCTCAATGAAAGAGGCAAAAAGAACTGGTTTTGTTGATGAGCTCAAGAAATCACAAGAAGAACTAGACGAGATTCTTAAGGCAGAAGACGAAACCTCCAAATCTATCTCCAAGATAATCTTGGCTATTGATCCAACCCTAGAAAAAGACCAGGAAAAGAGACGAACAATAATGATGGAGCTTAAAGCATCTGATGCAAAATATCTTTCTCATGACGCCAGAATGAACCCGAGCATTACTGTTAATCTCACGCCAAGGCATTTGGAGAACCTGATGAAGAGCGAAACATTGACCAATGAAGAAATAACAACCATAAAGAATAATGCCACTGAAGATCAAAAGAAATATATAGCGCAAGGACCATCAAGGGTTTTCTGGGGTTATGGAGAAGAAAAAAAAGAAGAACCCATGATTAAAGAGGCAGGCAAGTATGAAAGTCTGGATAAGTATAAGGCCACATAAAATAATTTATGGAATACACTCAAGAACAATTAAAGACTGCTTATAAAAATCTTCCACCAGACCTCCAAGACGCCATTTTTAATGTTGAATCTGCGCAAGTAATACAAATTATTGGCAAGAATAATAATCTTACTGCAGAGCAAATCGGCAGTCTGGCTGAAGAAATAGCCCTGATTATGCTAGGGTTAAATCATCCAACAGAATTTATTCCAAATCTTTCTCATCATTTGAATATTGACAAGGAGGCTGCAAAGAAAATTGCCCAAGAGGTCAATGACCAGCTTTTTTCAAAAGTCAGGCATTCACTCAAAAAAATCTATCACCTAGAGGAAACGTCACAGATAAAAACAGAAATTATCAAGGAAATTGAAAAAGAAGAGCCGAAAATTACAGATATTCTCCAGAACCTCAAGGCACCGACAGAAGAAGGAGTTTCCAGAGCACCGATGCAGGAATCTGAACATTCAAATTCAGACGCGAGATATCCTCAGGGAGATCCCTATCGGGAACCCATATGAAAAAGTTTCAAGTTCCACAATTTATAGAAATTGAAAGCAGAATTTTTGGCCCTCTGACACTGAAACAATTTATCTATCTGATCGGAGGAGCAGGCATTATTTTTATTCTTTATAAATTTTTGCCATTTTGGTTAATGATTTTTTTCTCCATTCCCGTAGGGGGAATTGCTGTAGCCCTCGCCTTTTATAAGGTTAATAATCAGCCATTTATAAGAGTTTTGGAAAGTGCCTTTCATTATACGACTTCTTCAAAAATATATATCTGGAAAAAGCAACAGATAGAGAAAAAGCCAGAGGCCAAAAGAGAAACAAAATTGCCTGAACATCGGCAAATGTATATACCCAAAATCACAAAAAATAAATTAAAAGATTTGGCTTGGAGTTTGGATATTAAAGAAAATAGATAATATGGCAATTGTCTCAAAAGCAACACAAGAATTTTTGCCAATAAGAGAGATTAGAGAGGGAGTGGTTACTCTCAAAGACGGTTCTCTGCGCGTAATTTTAATGGCGTCGTCTTTGAATTTTGCATTAAAATCTGAAGATGAACAAAATGCCATCATTGCCCAATATCAGAATTTTTTAAATTCCATTGATTTCCCTCTCCAGTTTTTTATTGAATCCAGAAGATTGGATATTGAGCCGTATTTGCTTACATTAGACGATGCATTGAGGAAGCAGATTAACGAACTTTTAAAAATTCAGATCAGAGAATATATAGAATTTATAAAAAATTTTGTAAAATCAACAGACATTGTTTCAAAAACATTTTATGTTGTTGTGTCCTATACTCCCACTGTTGTCATTCCCGTCAAACAAACAGGCCTAAAAAAATTTATGGGTTTTGGAGGGGGGGCCGGAAAACAGACTGAAAAAGAGGAAAAGGATACAGAATTTGAAGAGGCAAAAATCCAGCTCCAGCAAAGAGCATCGGTGATTGAAAGTGGCCTTGCCCGAGTGGAAATCAAGGCAGTGATATTGAATTCTGAAGAGCTGATAGAACTTTTTTACAAATTATTCAACCCCGGAGAATCAGAAAAATATTTTAAGGGCAATAAGGCGATGCTAGAAGGGGCAATATAATTAATTTTCAATATGGCGTCATCAATATCAGATTTATTAAAAAGAAACAAAAAGCCAGAAAAGAATCAAGAAGAAACGGTTCCTTTGATTCCTCAAGAGATATACGAAACCGAAACCGGTGTTCTTGAGCTTCAGGACATTATTGCACCTTCGGCACTGGAGATAAATTCCAGCATGATAAAAATAGGCGAGAAAGTTGCCAGAATATTTTTTATCATTTCTTATCCGCGCTATCTGGCAATGCAATGGTTCTCCCCTGTGATCAATTTGGATAAAATTTTTGATGTTTCTATTTTTATTCACCCAGTAGAAACCGGCACTGTTCTACGTCAGATGCAAAAAAGGGTTGCCGAAGTTCAATCGCAGATTCATATGCGTGAAGAAAAAGGACTTGTCAGAGATCCAATGCTTGATACTGCCTATCAGGATTTGGAAGATTTGCGAGATAAATTGCAGCAGGCTCAGGAAAAATTATTTTCTGTTGGCATCTATATAACCATTTACGCTGATAATGTTGAAGAATTAAACAGGTTGGAAAGGGAGGTCAGAACTGTTTTGGAATCAAAATTAGTTTATGCCAGACCAGCACTTTTCCAGCAAATGCAGGGCCTGAAAAGTGTTCTGCCATTCTGCACTGATGAACTGGAGGTCAATATAAAAATGAATTCCGCACCTCTTTCTAGCATTTTCCCCTTTGTTTCATTTGATCTTTCTGCTGATAAAGGAATTTTATATGGAATCAATCGTCATAATAGCAGTTTAGTCCTTTTTGACAGATTTTCTTTAGAAAATTACAACTCAGTCATCTTTGCCAAGGCCGGTGCCGGGAAATCTTATGCTACCAAATTAGAAATTTTAAGAACAATGATGTTTGAGACCGATGTGATAGTAATTGATCCAGAGCGGGAATATGAATATCTGGCCGAGGCAGTTGATGGAAGATATTTTAATATTTCCTTAACTTCTAAGCACCATATCAATCCCTTTGAGCTTCCTCCTGTCGGAGAGAATGAATCTCTAGACGATGTCCTGCGTTCAAATATCATCAGTTTGATTGGTTTATTTAGATTGATGCTGGGCGGACTGACGCCAGAAGAAGATGCCATTATGGATAAGGCAATCACAGAGACTTATGCTGCAAAGGATATCACCCCAGAGGTAAATTTTTCCAATGCAGTTCCGCCAACACTGTCTGATTTGGAACTGGTCTTGGCTGGAATGGAAGGAGGCGATTCTTTGGCCCAAAGATTATCAAAATACACCAAGGGAACCTGGTCGGGATTTATTAATCAGCCAACCAACGTTGATATCAACAAAAAACTTGTTGTCTTTTCAGTCAGAGATATGGAAGATGAATTAAGACCAGTGGCAATGTATATTATCACTCATTTTATCTGGAATATTATTAGAAGAAACTTAAAGAAAAGACTGCTCGTAGTTGATGAAGCGTGGTGGATGATGAAATCACCGGACACAGCCTCTTTCTTGTACAGCATTGCCAAAAGGTGCAGAAAATATTTTTTAGGTCTAGCAACAATTACTCAGAATGTTGAAGATTTTATGAGTTCGCCCTATGGTGTGCCAATCATCACCAATTCTTCTGTTCAGTTACTCTTGAAGCAGTCTCCTGCATCAATTGATGTTGTGCAAAAGACATTTAATCTTACTGATGAAGAAAAATTTCTCTTGCTGGAATCAGATGTTGGTGAAGGCATTTTCTTTGCCGGACTAAAGCATGTGGCTATAAAGATTTTGGCTTCTTATACTGAAGACCAGATTATCACTTCAGATCCGGCCCAGCTTTTGGCAATTAAAAAGGCAAAAACTGAATTTTCGCAGGAAAAAGAGCAAACATTATCAGCACCCAATTTGCAAAAATAATTTATGCCAGAAGAAACGACAATAGAAGAAGAAAGAATGGCAAACTTGCAAACAGCCAGGTTTCAAGATGAACAGGATGAACAGGCAGATGAAGAAGAGGAAAAAAAGATTCAGAAAACCAAACAAAGAATAAGCAATATTACTGCCATACTAATAATTATAGTAGCTCTTCTCTATGACGGTCTTGATGCCTTGATATCCCTTTTGCAAGCCATCCCGGTTATAGGCGGTGTTATCGCGATTTTTTTTGGTTCAATATTAGATATTTGGGCTTGGCTCACATTTTATGTATGGTTTAAAGTAAAAGGTGTAAGTTTAAGCGACAGTATTGCAAGGGCAATATGCTATAATGCAGGTCTGTTATTAGAATTAATACCCGTACTTGGAGCATTACCGTTTTGGACTTTATCTGTTATAATAATGATATTAATAGTAAAGGCAGAAGATAAATTGGCAAAAGTGCCAATAGTTGGCAAGGCGGTGTCAATGACTACCGGAGCAACAGCAGGCGAATAAAATATATGCAGAAAAATATTTTAATAATTTTCTTTTCAATATTGCTGCTGATTGTCTTTAGTTTTTTCTTTCAAAATCAGGCAAAAGGACAGGGATTTAGTTTACCAAATTTAAATATATCTCTTCCTCCTTCTGACCAGATTTCCTCCCCCGATGAGGTGAAAAATTTTGCCCTGGATTTGAAGCCAAAATATCCTGGACCAAATCAGGAAGTCAATGTCAGTGCCAAAAGTTATTCTTTTGACATTGACCGTGCTGTAATCACCTGGTCAATAAACGGCATCCAAAAATTAAAGGGCGTGGGAGAAAAAAATTTTACCTTTCGGACTGGAGATGTTGGTTCAAAAACCACCATTAATATTATTGTCGTCTCTTTGGATGGTCTCAAATTGGAAAATAATCTTATTATCATTCCTGCTGATGTAGATATTTTATGGGAGGCAGAAAATTATATTCCCCCGACATATAAAGGAAAAGCATTACCAACTTCTATCTCTAAAATAAAAATCTCTGCACTGCCAAATGTAGTCATTGATGATGTTAAGTTTTCTCCTTCCAAACTTATCTACAATTGGGAAATTAACGGCAAAAAGAAAATTGATATTTCTGGCTATGGAAAAAATTCTTTTTCATTTAAAAGTTCTGCCATGATCGGCCAGGATAATATCAAACTGACAATGACTGATTATAACAAAAAGATTCTTGTAGAAAAGAGAGTATTAATTAATATTGTTCAGCCAAAAATTATTTTTTACGAGAAAAATCCCTTGGCTGGAATAAAATACAATTTGGCACTTTCAGATAAGATTGATTTAGGTGGCGGAGAGATGAGTATTAAAGCTGAACCGTACTTTTTTTCTCTCAGTGATTTAGACCAGCTTTTCTATCAATGGAATATGAATAATAAAGATATTAATATGGAAAATGATCCCGCAATTTTGAATCTAAGGACGCCCGAAGGAGGCAGTGGTTATTCATTTATTAATCTAAGAGTTAAAAATCCTCTAAGCATCCTTCAGTTCGCAGACAAATCTTTAACAATTAATTTTGGAAGATAGGTTTATGATAAAAATTATTTTTTCAATTATCGTCATAATGGCCATAATAGCACCAATTGCCCTTTTTGCTCAAGATTATCGCTTGTTAGAACCCTTACCCGGTCTCCCAGGTTCCTTGCCAGTCGAAAGTGGATTTAGTCAATATCTTGGCTGGGTTTATAAATTCGCCATCGCAGCAGCAATCTTCTTGGCTGTTCTAATGATTGTGATCGGCGGCATTCAGATAATTGCTGGCGGAGCAAGTGAGACAGCACGGTCAAATGCCAAAAAAAGAATCAAGGACGCCATTCTGGGTCTTCTTCTGGTGCTTATTGCTTATCTGATTTTATATTGGATTAATCCTGATTTAGTGACTGGAAGGTTTAATATTCCCACAGCACAAATTAGAGGCGCTCCTCCGCCCACACCCACACCTACACCATCTCCAGGAATAACTTTTAATAACAATCCTTCTACTGAATTAAGTAATTTTATGGATTGTATGATCAATAGTCCATGGGGGATACGCAACCTAAGAATAACCTCTACAACTGATAACAATATTGCTACAGGAGCTTGCAACCCCACTGATCCTAATGAACTTTTTAATAACAGAGACAATTGTCAACATCGCCAATATTCTTGTCATTATGGTGGACACAATTGTATAACAAGAGGATCATTTGCTATAGATGTTGGTATCACTGGTACAGACGGCACAAATATTGCCTATAGAGATGTAGCTAGAGTAGCAGCTGATTGCGGTGCCCGATTTGGAAGTCACGACCTGACAGCCAGATGCAAGAATGAAAGCAGTACCAGCGCACCCCATTATCACCTTAGTATCGGACCTTTTTTTATGTGTGGTTGCGATACTAGTATGACACTTTGCGCTGCTCAAGATTAAAAAATGGAAATGAATAAAAAAATAATCATCATTGCAATCGTTGTTACAGTAATTCTAGGATTGATCGCTGGAGGTTATTTTCTATTTATTAAAAATAAGGGCAAAACAGGCGGTATCGCAGATATAATTTCAGGTTTTTTCCCAACCGGGCAAGAGAAAGATATCTTGCAAAATAATCTCATTCCTTCCAATGGCGAAAATATTGGTGCCAATCTCGCGGGTTCAGGAAATTTTTTCCAGATTTCGCATAATCCGGTTTCCGGCGCTTTTGCCACAAGCGCTTTTGTCAGATATATTGAGCAGTCAACCGGCCACATTTATGAAGTAGATTTACAGAAAAAAAGTTCTAAAAGAATTTCTAATACAACCATCCTTGGCTCTTTTAATTCTGTTTGGTCATTTAATGGCGATAAATTGGTTATTGGTTATCTTGATGAATCAGATTATGGTCTTCAGGTTAAGAATTTTTCTCTTAAGATTTCAGATGAAACTGCTACCTTCACAGGAACCTCCACCGCACAAGGAATTTTCCTGCCCACTGATACAATTAGCATTGCCTCATCACCATCAGAAGATAAAATATTTTATCTTGAGAAATCAGGCGATTCTACAACCGGGATAATCGCTACTTTTGAAGACAAAAAAAGGGCAGCCATTTTTTCTTCAGTCATCAGTGAATTTAATGTCAGTTGGCCAAATAAGAATAACATTGCTCTTTTAACTAGGCCATCAGCAGCAATCACAGGATTTTTATATTTTATAGATATAAAAACAGGTGCCCTCCAGAAGATTTTAGGCGACATAAAAGGATTAACAGCGCTTGTTTCGCCTGATGGAGGGCAAGTTTTTTACAGCGAGAACAGAAATAATAACATCGTCACTAAGATCTACGATGTTAAAAACAAAACTGCTGATGAATTTTATCTAAGGACACTACCGGAAAAATGTGTTTGGAGTAGAAAGGAAAAAGATATTATTTTCTGTGCAGTGCCGACAAATCTTCCACAAGTTGATTACCCGGATTACTGGTACCAAGGTTTGATTTCTTTTGAAAATGATTCTATCTGGAAGATAAATTTTGTTTCAGGGGAGACCACCGAGCTTTTAAAAGACACAAATTTGGATATAATCAATCCTCTATTCACTCTATCAGAAGATTATTTGATTTTTATCAATAAAAAAGACAACACTCTTTGGGGCTTGAAGTTAAAATAGAAAGACTCAAGATGAGAAGCAAATAAAAGTTCAGAGTTACATTGAAGAGCGATGCTTAAGTAGCGCTCTTTTTATTTAAAACAATAAGGGTATCAAAAGAAGGGCAATTATATTGACGACCTTGATCATTGGGTTAATGGCAGGACCAGCAGTGTCTTTATAAGGATCGCCGACAGTGTCGCCAGTCACAGCTACCTGATGGGCAAAAGATCCCTTGCCACCAAATTCACTGGTTGGCGAACTTTCCTCAATAAATTTTTTGGCATTATCCCAAGCAGCTCCGCCAGAGGTCATGGAAATTGCCAGAAAAAGTCCTGCAATAATTGCTCCGATTAATAAGCCGCCAAGAGCCTTTGGTCCTAAAATAAAGGCGACAAGAATAGTAATGATAATTGGCAATATGGCAGGTTTAATCATTGCTTTTAAGGCGGATTTAGTAGCAATATCAACGGCCTTGGCATAATCAGGTTTTGATTTTCCTTCCATAATTCCTTTAATGTCTTTGAATTGTCTTCTTACTTCTTCAACAATACTTGAGGCTGCCTTGCCAACAGCCTTCATAGCCATTGAGGCAAAGAGAAAAGGAAGAAGGGCACCAATCAAAAGCCCTGATAAGACAATTGGGTCTTGCAGCTCAATTTTGATTGATTGAGAAAATTTCTCTATTTCAGAAATATAGGAACCGAATAAAACCAAAGTTGCCAAGCCAGCTGAGCCAATTGCATAACCCTTTGTCACTGCCTTGGTTGTATTGCCAACAGCATCAAGAGCATCTGTTGATTTTCTCACTTCTGGAGGCAGGTTTGCCATTTCAGCAATACCACCAGCATTGTCAGTTATTGGACCGAAAGAATCAATAGCCACAATAATTCCAGTTAAAGAAAGCATTGCCACAGCCGCGACCGCAATCCCATAAAGTCCAAAAAGCCAATGTGCAAAAAGCATGCCAATGGCAATGACAATAACCGGCAGGGCTGTTGATTCCATAGAAACAGCCAGCCCGGTAATTATATTTGTTCCGTGACCAGTGGTTGATGCTTTAGCAATGGATTGAACCGGAGAGAATTTTTTTGAAGTATAATATTCTGTAAAAACAACGATAAGGAAAGTAATTAAAATCCCGATAATTCCGGAAAGATATAATTTAATCCAATCTCCAGAAATATTACTAAATCTCGCCGCTGGAAGAAAGAAGAGAGCGGAAATAATCGCAGCGGCAGTCAATCCTTTATATAATCCAGCCATAATATTTATTTCTCCCAAGGATTTTTTTGGGAGACGGACAAAAAAAGTACTGATTAAAGAAGCAATAATAGCCAATCCTCCTAAAAGAAGAGGGAAAAGAACAGCTAGCATATTTGATGAAAAAAGAAGAGAACCCAAGAGCATCGCAGCAATAATGGTAACAGCATAGGTCTCAAAAAGATCAGCAGCCATTCCTGCACAATCACCAACATTGTCACCAACATTGTCAGCAATAACCGCAGGATTTCTTGGGTCATCTTCAGGAATACCTGCTTCAATTTTTCCTACTAAATCAGCACCAACATCAGCCGCCTTAGTATAAATTCCTCCTCCCAGACGCGAAAAGACAGAAATTAAAGAACCACCAAAACCAAGACCAATGAGAGAATTTATATCTTTTGTGATTATCCAAAACAAAGAAACAACCAGCAGGGCCAAACCAGCGACTAAAAACCCGGTGACCGATCCTCCTAAAAAGGCCAATCTAAAAGCTTGATTAACCCCGGATTTTGCTGATTCTGCCACCCGAGAATTAGTCATTACTGCTGTAAGCATACCAAAATAGCCTGCTAGGGCAGAGGCAAAGGCACCGATTAAAAATCCCAAGGCTGTTTTGAAATTAAAAAAATACCAGAGTAAAATGATTAAAACAATTGCCACTAAAGAAATAGTTTTATACTGTCTTTTCAGATAGGTCTTTGAACCTTCCTGGATTGCCTTACTTATCTCCTGCATTTTCTCATTTCCTGCTGATTCTTTAAGAATTTTCCCGCGGATAAAAAATGCGGAAGCAATGGCGATTAAAGATGATAAGATTGCAAAATAAACCATAATTTTTAGAATGTAATACGTAAACTGTAATAAATAATCCGTAATATTTAATTTATCAAAATAATCTCCAAAATACAATTTCAAAAATTTACCACACACCTGCAACAGACAACGATGTGCAGCACTCGGTGCTGCACATCGTTGTCTGAAAATTACTGATTACTTGTTACTTGTTACCCTGTTGCAATTCCTTCTCCTTCTACTTCTCCTTCTTCATTGGCCTTGGCTATAGATTTTCCCTCTTTTGAGCGAATGTCTATTTTCCAGCCAGTCAGCTTAGCTGCTAGGCGGACATTTTGTCCGTTTTTGCCGATAGCCAATGAGAATTGATCTTCTTCAACAAGCACCTTCGCCTCTTTGGTTTTCTTTTTTGCTTCAACATCTAAAATTTTGGCCGGAGAAAGAGCATTGGTGATGAATTGTTCAATATCGTCTGACCATTCAATGATATCTATTTTTTCTCCCCCCAATTCGGCAATGATTGTATTAATTCTGATCCCACGCTGACCCACACACGAACCTACGGGATCAACATCTTCTTGGTTGGAAAAAACAGCGATTTTAGAACGTGAACCAGCTTCGCGGGCAATATTTTTTATTTCTACGATTCTATTGGCAATCTCCGGCACTTCCATCTCAAAAAGTTTTGCGATAAATTTTGGATGAGATCTTGAAAGATAAATGCTAATGCCTCTGGCCGTTTGCTCCACAAGAAAGATAAGTGCCTTAACTCTCTCGCCAATTCTATATCTTTCTCCCCTTATTTGTTCATCTTTTGGGAGAATGGCTGTGATTCGACTAAGATCAACAAAAACATTATTGTTTTCAATGCGCTGAACTATGCCGCTGACAATTTCGCCTTCTTTGTTTTTAAACTCATCAAAAACAGATTCTTTCTCTGCCTCTCTTATTCTCTGGATGATAACCTGTTTAGCTGTCTGGGCAGCGATGCGTCCGTAATCTTTGCGCGGCTCAAGAGGAAAGATTAATTCATCTTCTGGCTTAACATTTTTCTTTATCTTTTTTGCCTCCTCGATCATTATATGGTGTTCTGAATTAAATTTGACCTTATGGATTTCATCTGTCTCTTCCTCTTTAATTTCTTCATCTTCTCTTAACATGGATGAGTCAACAACTATTTTGATTTGATAAAAAGATGTTTCACCTGTATTAATATCAAATTTCGCCCTTATAATCTGGCCCTTTTTGCCAGCATCTTTTTTATAAGCAGCAGCCAGGGCATCCTGGATAGATTCTATGATTTTTTCTCTGGGAATACCCCTTTCCATCTCCAGTTGCTCAAGGGCTGATTGTAATGCTTTTATATCCATATTTTTATAAGTTTTTATAAAATTAAAGTCCGTTTGAAGACGGACTAATTTAAATATAAACAATTAAGTTTTCTTGTCAAGGAAAAATTTGCTATATTATACATAATGCAGTTTTTAAAAAATATTTTTGAACAGCTGAATTTTGTCAGCCAGTGCAGAAAATACAACATCAAAATGTGGCAATGTCCACAATTTCTCTTTATTTTGATGGGTATTGTCATCATTAGCAGTATTCTGGCTACGGATTTTGTGGCGCGCAATTTTACTGAACCAGAAATTGTTGCCTTGATTGTTTTGGGATTGACGATTTTTCTTTTCATCATCGGCTACATCATTATCAAATCCTTTGAAAGGATGGCCAATGCTGCCAGAGACAAACTAGAATTTATCAGAATAATTTCACATCGTTTCCGCTCTCCTCTTTCAGCCATAAAATGGCAATTAGACTTGCTCTCTAATAAAAACAATCTTTTGGGGTCTGATCAATCAGAACTTGTTTTGTGGGAGATCAAAAAACAGAATGATAAGATGATCAGAATTGTTAATGATCTTTTGGAACTGAATTTTATTGAAGATAACAAACTCATTCTCAATCCTACCGCCTTCTCATTGAAAGATTTAACAGAAGAAATTATTCAATCACAAAGAGAAAATGCTGATAAGCAGAACATAGAAATGTTCATTTCTTCTCCGCCATCCCTGCAGCCTGTTTTTGCCGATAGAGAAAAAATAAAAAATGTTATCTTTCATTTGATTGACAATGCCATAAGATATAATCCCAACGGAGGCAAAGTCACTGTTAATCTGGAAAATATAGCTGACTCTATCTGTTTATCAGTGAACGATGAGGGGGTAGGGATTTCCAAACAGGAATCAAAGAAAATCTTTGGTAAATTCTTCAGGAGTGAAGGATCACTTAAATACCAAACAGAAGGAACCGGTATAGGACTTTTTATTTCCAAGTCTATAATTGAAAATTCCGGCGGCAAGATGGGATTTAGAACCATAGAGGGCAGAGGATCAACATTTTGGTTTACACTTCCTATTAGCAGATAAATCAATAATAGACAATAATAGATTTATGTCAAAAAAGATTCTTTTTATAGAAGACGAGATGAAACTCCACAAGGTCTTTGAACAGGTTTTTAAAAAGGAAGATTTTGAATTGATTTCTGCTTATGACGGAGAAAACGGCTTAAGATTGGCTGAAGAAAAATATCCTGACTTGATTTTACTTGACTTGATTTTACCCAAGAAACACGGTTTTGATGTTCTGGATAATCTAAAGAAAAATCCAAGATTATCCAATATCCCTGTTATTGTCCTGACCAATCTTGAAGGACCAGCTGATATAGAAAAAGCATTATCATCAGGCGCTCAGGCGTACCTGATAAAAACTTCTTATTCTATGGAGGAAATAATGAAAAAGATAAAGGAATTTCTTTAATCTATGAGGGTTGAGCCTCAACAACTAAAGATGTTTTTGCTTGACTCAGGTTTGGTTTCCAGTGATGATATCAATGTTGCCGAAGAAAAAGCGAAGAAAAATAAAAAATATTTAGGCAACATTCTGGTAGAAGAAGGAAAAATTTCAGAAGATGATCTGAGACGTTTAGAAGCCTATATTCTGGGTGTGCCATTTGTAAGTCTTGAGAATGAAAAGATAGATTTTGAAGTTTTAAGTTTAATCCCAGAACCCATTGCCAGAACACACAATATAGTTGCCTATAAAAAAACTGATAATAATTTAGAGGTGGCCATGCTGGACCCAGAAGATCTGGGAACGATTGATTTTATTAAAAAGAAGTTAAATTATAGAATTCTGCCGCGACTGACAGATGTCCAGTCAATCAAAAGCGTTCTCACTCAATACCAAAAAAGTCTACAGGCTGAATTTGGCGACATCATCCAAAAAGAGGCCCTCTCTTTAAGAGTCGTGTCAGAAAAAGAAAAAGAAACAGCAGAAGAAGATTTGAAAAAATTAGCTGAGGAGGTGCCGGTGGTGAGAATAGTGGACACGCTTTTTCGTCACGCCATTCTTCAGAAGGCAAGTGATATTCACATTGAGCCAATGGAAAAAGAAGTTATCGCACGTTATAGAATTGATGGCATCTTAAGAAATGCTATGGTTCTTCCCAAAAACGTTAGCGCCGGTCTTATAGCGAGGATAAAAGTTTTAGCCAATCTCAAATTAGATGAGAAGAGACTTCCCCAAGACGGTAGATTTAAACTTGAAACCCCTGACGAACGAGTTTCATTTCGCGTCTCCATTCTCCCGGTTTTTTATGGAGAGAAGGCTGTTTTAAGAATTTTAAGAGAGAATGTTAAGGGTTTTACTTTGGAAGGTTTGGGTTTTGGCGAGTTGCAGATTGAACATTTACATCGGGCAATAAAAAGACCCCATGGCATGATCTTGGTAACAGGCCCCACTGGCTCTGGAAAGACAACCACACTTTATAGTGTTATGGAAATTTTGAATATCCCTCAAGTTAATATTTCTACTATTGAAGATCCTATTGAATACCAAATACCTAGAGTGAACCAGACGCAGGTCAAGCCCGAAATTGGCTTCAGTTTTGCTTCAGGTTTGAGATCTTTGGTGCGTCAGGATCCTGATATCATTATGGTAGGAGAGATTAGAGATAATGAAACTGCCTCTCTGGCTGTCAATGCGGCCCTGACTGGTCACCTCGTTCTCTCCACACTCCATACGAATTCTGCGGCTGGAGCCATACCAAGATTATTGGATATGAAAGTTGAGCCGTTTTTATTAGCTTCCACTTTAAACTTGATTGTTGCTCAAAGATTAGTAAGGAGACTTTGTTCTGTGAAAGAAAAATATTTTTTAAGCAAATTACAATTAAATGATCTAAAATATAGTATTGATATAGAAAAAGTACATCAGCTTTTAATTGAGAGAAAGATAATCCATTCTCAGGACAATTGGGAAAAGATACCGTTTTACAAGCCAAAAGAGTCCAAGGATTGTACAGATGGATATAGAGATAGAATTGGCATCCACGAAGTTTTAGAGGTGAGAGAATCTATCAAGAACTTAATTATGTCTAATGCAACCTCTGACGACATTGAAAAACAGGCCAAGAAAGAAGGTATGAGCACAATGGTAGAAGATGGGATTATTAAGGCCGTTCAAGGAATTACTACAATAGAAGAAGTTTTAAGAGTAACCAGGGAATAAAGTGCATTTTAGTTACATAGCCAAAAAAATATCTGGAGAGGAAATTAAGGGAGTAATGGACGCTAAGGATAAATTTGATCTTGCCAGAATGTTAAGACAGCAGGACTATTTTCTGGTTTCCTGCAAAGAAGAATCCGGGAAGAAAAGTCTCTTACATTTTAGATCATTACTCGGCAGAGTTTCCATTTCAGAAAAGATGTTTTTCAGTAGAAACATTTCCATAATGATTTCTGCCGGTGTCTCTATTGCACGCAGCCTTGATATTTTATGCCGACAGACAAAAAATAAAAGTTTTAAAAAAATTATCATCAGTCTCGCAGATAATATAAAGAAAGGAAATACTCTAAGCGAGAGCATGAAAATTTATCCCAAAATTTTTCCCCCATTTTTTACAGCCATGGTTAAAGTGGGAGAAGAGAGCGGAAATTTAAGCGAGTCTCTCAGACTTATTGGCGAGCAGCTTGAAAGAGATCATACCTTAAGGAAAAAAATTAAAGGAGCCCTGGTATATCCTGCTATAATCATTACGGCTATGGTCGGTATTGGCATTCTAATGCTGATTTATGTTGTACCAACACTTGTTTCCACATTTCAGGAATTGGGGGTAGATTTGCCCATTAGTACGCGCATAGTCATTGCCACCAGCAATTCCTTGTTGAATTACCCTCTGGTTTTTGTTGCAGCTCTTTTTATACTGGCATCATTACTGCTTTTCTTTTTCCGTTCTCAAAAAGGCAGATATTTGATGAGCAATATTTTAATGCGTCTCCCTCTTTTCTCATCCTTGGTCAAAAAAATAAACTCCGCCAGAACTGCCAGAACCCTATCGTCATTAATTAGTGCTGGAGTTGATATTTTGAATGCCTTGACTATAACAAAAGATGTTCTAACGAACTATAAATATCAAGAGGTTATCCAAAGGGCCAGAGATGATATTCAAAAAGGCATGCCGATTTCTGAATCTTTTAAGAAAGCCTCTAATGTTTACCCCATTTTGGTTGGAGAAATGATGGCGGTGGGAGAGGAAACTGGAAAGCTGTCGGAAATGCTTTTGCGCATAGCCGGATTTTATGAAGATGAAGTGGCAGAGACCACAAAAAATATGTCCACTATTATTGAACCGATTTTAATGGTAATCATTGGTGCAGTTGTGGGGTTTTTTGCTGTATCTATGATCAAGCCAATGTATTCTATGGTCAATAATATGTAATAATTATGAAAGGATTTACCATTATTGAAATTCTTATTTTTTTGGCAATTATGGTTATTGTTATTTCCATTGTCTTTGTTTCTTTTACATCCCTCAGAAAGACACAATCTTTAGACAATGCCGTTGACAACATTGTGGCGTTAATCAACGAGGCGCGCTCTAGAACGCTTGCCTCAAAGGATTTTTCTCAGTATGGCGTCCATTTTGAATCATCCCGGGCAGTGCTTTTCAAAGGAACAATGTTTTCCGAACCTAGTTCAGACAATTCTGAATTTGCACTTCCTGCAATTCTTGAAATTTCCGGCATCGCTTTAAATGGCGGAGGAAGCGATACTGTTTTTCAAAGAATTACCGGCAAGACGGATAATTTTGGTACAATTACCTTAAGGATTAAATCTGACACAGGAACAATAAAAAATATCAATATTAGATTAACTGGAATGATTGATGCCAATTAAAAAAATAAAAAATTATAAAAACGGAATCGGACTAATTGAAGTGGTGATAGGAAGTACGATAATACTGCTTGCATTTTTGGGATTGATGTCAGTCGCCAATATGTCTTTGAGAATTTTAGAGGTCAATAATCATAATCTTCAGGCCTCTTTTCTTTTGGAAGAGGGGGTGGAAGCGATAAAATCTTTCAGGGACTCTGGATGGAATCAGAACATCGCCACTCTTTCCTCTGGGAACAATTATTATTTAGACTTCAACGGAGCATCTTGGCAATCTACGACTACAAATATTTTTATAGATAATTTTTTTGAAAGAAAATTTACAATTGAAGACGTGAGAAGAGACGCCGATAATGATATTTCAACATCCGGGAATATAGATCCCGGGACAAAGAAAATCAATGTTTATATTTCTTGGGTGGAGAGAGGAGCAACGACAACCAAATCCATCTCAACTTATTTAACAAACATTTTTGAATAATTCATGAAAAAATCAAAGGGAGTCAGTCTAATAGAAGGGATAATTTATATGGCAATTTTTATTGTGATTTCTGTTGCAGTGATAAATTCCCTTATCATTGTTTTGGGGTCTTTCGGCAAGGCAAAATTGCTCAGCGCAATTGATTATTCTGGAGAGGCGGCCATGGAAAGAATGATCAGAGAAACAAGAATGTCTTATGATGTTGATTCTTCCTTTAGTGTTTTTGGTTCCAATCCCGGCCGGCTGGTTTTAAAAAAATATATTTCAGGCGGCGCCACAACAACAGTTGATTTTTATATAAACAACGGCTTATTGTTTGTTTCAGAAGGAGGAGAAGCAGGAGAAACTTTAATTTATTCCGGTGTTTCAGTAAGCAACTTTACATTAAATTCCATTTCTAGTTCAACAACTTCTAAGGCAATAAAGATATCCCTGGAACTAATGGCAAATAGGGGCGATTATCAGCGTACAGAAAGATTTTATGACACCGCTATTTTAAGAGACAGTTATTAAAATGAAATTTAAAAATCAAAATAATTACAAAGAAGGCCAGGCAATAATAACAACAGTTGTTTTTCTTATTTTTGTTTTGATTATTATTGTTGCGAGTTTTTCTTTTTCTGTTTTAAAAGGCGCAAAAATATCGCGCAATTCCTTAGATTCTAAAAAAAGTTATTTTCTGGCTGAGGCAGGCGTTGAAGATGTTTCTTACAGAATGATAAAGGGCAAACTCTATTCTAATATGGAGGTCTTAATTCTTGATGGGCATTATGCTACCACCACAGTGATTGTTGGTTTTGGCAATGAAAAAGAGGTGGTTGCTGAAGCTGACGTTGATAAAGCCATCAGAAAGACTAAAACCACTCTCACAACTGATGCTGGCACTTCCTTTTTTTACGGAGTTCAAGTAGACGACGGAGGATTGGTTATGGAAAACAATTCTACTGTAACAGGCAATATCTATTCTAACGGTCCTGTTAATGGTGCTAATTCAAATTTGACCAAGGGAAGTGTAGTATCAGCAGGACCGAGCGGCTTAATCAATGGCATCAATGCCACAAGTTCGGCCTATGCCCACACCATTTCAAACAGCACCATAGATGGCGATGCCTATTACCAGATTATTTCAAATACCACTGTCAACGGTCAGATTTTTCCGGGCAGCCCGGATCAGCCCTCTAGTGAGCTGCCAATTACAGACGAGATGATTACTGATTGGGAAAATGCAGCTACTGTTTCAGTTATAAGTTCCCCCTGCCCCTACATTATAAATTCTGATACTCTCTTGGGTCCGGTAAAAATTAATTGTAATCTGACAATTCAAGGTGACCCTACAATTACTTTAACAGGAATGGTGTGGGTAGTTGGCAACATTACTATTGAAAATACCGCCATTATCCGCTTAGACTCATCGCTTCTGGATAAAAGCATTGCCATTATTGCAGATAATCCGGCTAATAGATTAACTAGCAGCAAAATTAACCTCCAAAACAGTGTTCAGTTCCAGGGTTCAGGAACAGAAGGTTCTTATATTCTGCTTGTCTCTCAAAACAACAGTGCTGAAAACGGAGGTTCTGAAGCGGCAATCAATGTCCAAAATTCCGTTTCCGGCAAGTTGCTTGTCTATGCCGCTCACGGCGAAATACAATTGCAAAACAGCGTTAATCTGAAAGAAGTTACGGGATATAAAATTAGATTAAAGAATACAGCAAATATAATTTATGAAACAGGATTAGCTAGTTTGCTTTTTGAAACTGGACCCGGCGGCGGTTATAATCTGATTGATTGGGAGGAAATATAAAAAATGATAAAATAAATTTTATGAAAAAATTAATTGTCGCAAACTGGAAGATGAACCCTGCCTCGCTTAAAGAGGCAAAAGGGATTTTTAATGAAATTAAGAAAGTAGCGAGTAAATTAAAAAATGTGGAAACTGTTATCTGTCCGCCATTTGTGTATCTATCAGCTATCAGCTATCAGCTATCAGCTATCAAATTGGGTGCTCAAGATGTTTTTTGGGAGAATCCAGCAACTGGCGGAGGTGCTTATACTGGAGAAATTTCCCTAAAGATGTTGAAGAATTTTGGCGCAAGATATGTTATCATAGGCCATTCTGAGAGAAGAGAAAATCTTCAAGAGACTGACGAGATGGTTAATAAAAAAGTTAAAAGTGCTTTGAAAGGTGGATTCAGGGTTATTTTTTGTATAGGCGAAAAAAAGAGAGATGACGAAAGTTATCTTTATTTTATAAGGGATGAAATTTTAAATGATCTAAAAGATATTAATCGTAAACTACTTAAGAATCTAATCATTGCCTATGAACCCATTTGGGCCATTGGCAAGACAGGCAAAGCCGCCGATTCTCCAGAGAATGTTTTTCAGATGGGGATTTTTATTAGAAAAACCATTATGCACGTAGCAGGTGAAAAATTATCAAGAAATATCCCCATACTTTATGGAGGGTCGGTTGATTCAAAAAATTGCGCAGGTTTTTTCAAAGAAGGAAATATGCAAGGACTCTTAATAGGAGGCAAAAGTCTTATTCCCAAAGAGTTCAACAAGATCTTAAAAATTGCCAACAAAGCTTAATGATGCTTAATGACCATCAGAGGAATAAAAAATTTGAATTTAAAAAATAAACTAGTGATCCTACGCGCTGATTTTAATGTTCTCATAAAAAATGGAAAAGTTGCTGATGATTTCAGGATTCAGCGAACAATGCCGACAATCAGGCTTTTAAGAAGAAAAGGAGCCAAAATAATAATCTTAAGTCATATCACCGAAGGACGAGCCGCTTCCTTGAGGCCAGTCGCAAAATACCTGAATAAATATTTTAAGACAAATTTTTATCCTTTGTCTTTTAACAAAAAAATATTTGAGAAAATTTCAGAAATGAAAAACGCCGATGTTATCTTGTTTGAGAACATAAGAAGATATAAAGCAGAAGAAAAAAATGATGAAAATTTTGCCAAGAAATTGGCAAGGATGGGAGATATTTATATCAATGATGCCTTCAGCGTGTCTCATAGGAGTCACGCTTCGATTTCAGCGATTACTGGATATCTTCCTTCTTACGCTGGTTTGCTTTTTGAAGAAGAATATAAAAATTTAAAGATAGCCTTTAATCCACCGCACCCCTTTCTCTTAATTCTCGGAGGAGTGAAGTTCAGGACAAAATTGGGGGTCTTAGAAAGATTTAATAAAATTGCAGACCACATTTTTATTGGTGGAGCACTGGCAAATAATTTTTTTTGGGCGAGAAAAATTGATGTTGGCGATTCAATTATTGATAAAAAAGTAGATATAAAAAAATATTTAAGGAATCCAAAGATCGTCGTACCCTTAGATGTTAGAAGAAAGGGGAAAAAGATTCTAGATATTGGGCCATTGGCAGAAAAACAGGTTGGCTCTCTTATTAAAGAGGCAAGATTTATTTTATGGAACGGCCCAGTTGGCGATTATGAAGTAAAAGGTTTTGAGAAAGGTACCCTTAGTATTGCCAGACTTATTTCCAGATCAAAAACCAAATCAATTATTGGAGGCGGAGATACAGTGGCCGCAGTGGAAAAAATTGGTTTAAAAAAATTTTCTTTTGTTTCTACAGCCGGTGGCGCCATGTTGGAATTTTTGGCCAAGGGCACCTTGCCAGGTATTGAAGCGCTAAAAAAATCTAAAAAATAAAAATGGATATTTTAAATTGGCTTGCTTCTCTGATAATAAATATCATTTCCGGAGCTGGTTACTGGGGTATTATTTTTTTTATGACGTTGGAAAGCGCCTGCTTGCCGATCCCTTCAGAAATTATAATGCCCTTTTCCGGCTATTTGGTTTTTCTTGGGAGATTTAATTTTTGGCTGGTGGTCTTAGTCGGTGCCCTTGGCAATTTAATCGGTTCTTTTATTGCTTATTTTTTAGGTTTTTTTGAATTCAGAAAAATACTTGAAAAATACGGCAAATACATTCTCATTTCCAAAAAAGATTTAGACAGAGCTGATAAATGGTTTGCCAAATACGGACCAGAGGCGGCTTTCTTCAGCCGGTTATTGCCAGTAGTCCGCACTTTTATTTCTCTACCTGCAGGAATCGCCAGAATGAATATTAAAAAATTTGTTTGCTACACTTTTGCCGGTTCGTTTTTATGGTCATTGTTTTTAACTTATGTTGGATTTAAACTGGGCGAAAATTGGCAAGTCATACAAACATATTTTCACAAATTCAATATCGTCATTGTTATAATAATTGCTTTAGGAATTTTCTGGTTTATTAGAAAACACTTAAAATAAAAATGTGCAACATTCAATGCAAAAGAAATATTTGAAATAATTCCAGGCCATTTCAAGCAAAGTAAAGAAACTGCCGCAAAGAAGATATTAAGTTCTGCCCCAAACTAAGTTTAGGTCAAAGAATTTAGGTGATTCTCCTGCTTTGTATGGCTGGCCGTGCCAGTGCTGATAGCCGTCATTGGAAAAGGGGGCACAATGTGGAACAGATTTATTTTATGGAATTATGGAACGACCACTTGGGAGATAAAGAAATAAAATTTTCTTTTACTTATTAACATATCTATCTACAAGAGCAAAATCTTCAGGATATTCTTTATTTTTAATTCCTTTTTACTTTCCGTTTGTTTGCTTATCTTTTCTGTTTCGAAATTATTTTGTTGTTCGAATCTTTCGAATTTCATAAAAACTTTTTGATTTTTTTGGCTACTTGTTGGGATTCACCCTCTTTGTACGGCTGGCCGTGCCAATGGCGATAGCCGTCATAAGAAAACCTCGGTATTATATGAAAATGCGCATGGGCCACCAATTGACCAGCAGATTTCTCGTTGTTCATATGGATGTTGATTCCGCTTGCATCCACGGCATTTTTTGTAGCAATGGCCAACTTTTTTAAAATTGGCGCCAGATTTTTTAATTCAGAATCTGGCAGGTCATATAAATTTTTAAAATGTTTTTTAGGAACCAATAAAATATGGCCGGGATTGACAGGCGTAATATCCAAGAACGCCAGAGCATTTTTATCCTCGTAAACTTTATCCGCCGGAATCTCGCCTTTTATAATTTTGCAAAATATGCAATCAGACATAGATTATTATTTATAATGATTATTTACATCGATAATTTCAATCCAATCTTTCTCTCGAAAAATAAAAATCACCCGATATTTGCGATCAATTCTAAAACTCCAGATTCTCATCTGTTTTGGTTCAAGAAGTTCTGTCTCTAGGCTGGGATAAAAGGGATTTTTCTGGAAAATTTTTATTTGTTTCTGGAATTTTTTCTCCAGTTGATGTTTTCTGATATATTCTTCGATGTCCGGATGAATAGGGAAAATTCTCATTTCTTAAAATAATTTGATCGGCTTAACCCCTTCTCTAAACTTTTGATAAAATTTTTATTATAGCATTTTGTCTTCTGAAATGCCGAAATAACTTCTTTGACATTTTTTGTCGGAGGAGGAGAAAAGATGTCTTTTTGCATCAGTTGCTGGAGATATTCATAACGGAGTTTCTTTTCCATCAGGTCGCGATATTCTTTTTTGGAAATAGTTATCGTACTCATACCTAAATTATACGCGCGGATTCTCAATAATCAATCTTGACAGGATTTATAAAAAGGTGCATAATTTAAAACAGAATCTTTCAAAACCCCTTATTTTAAGGGAAAAAATCAAATAAAAGGAGGAACAGCCATGCCAAAACATGGAACTACCCAAGCAGTAGAAGGAAGTTATGTGGAGTTTCAGGTCGCAGTATTAAGGGCATTACCGCGTGATATTGACGCTGATACGCGGCTCGGATGGACAAAAAACGGCGAATCGCTTTCCCGGATCTTAAGGGAAGCGCTTATGCCAAATGAGATTGAGGAAAACAAAATTCTTAAACTCATCTCGGCTGGCGATGAGCTTGTCCTTGACGCCGTTGATGGGAAAGATATTATTCCCTGTTCCAAAGATATGTTTAAAGTCGGGATCGATTCTGATTTTGTTAATTGGAATGCGAACGAGCCCGGTCCGGTAACAAAGGAAACTCAGGTTGCCGTGTACGAAATGGTGGCTAGTGCCACCTATACGCAGATGTTCAGTTCAATTCGTGCGGATTTGAACTCACTGTGCCTGACACAGGCACAAATAAAGAATTTCATTATCCGCCGGAATTTCTTTTTTTACGATTTTGCAGAAGATACAATCATTCATTAAATTTCTTGAGATATTGTATTTTTTAATTTTTTAAACAATCCCAAATAACTCTTTAAATGAGAATAAACTTTGTCTGCATACTCTTCTTTGTATAAATGAGTGGTAAGATTGCGGTCATCAATCATATTCAGCCATTCATCGTCATAGTCAATTAATTTTAATTGAAAAGCTGTTTTGAAACATATACGAGGTGAATTACATTCAACCCCTTGTTTTTTAGCTTGTTCTTTGATTGTTTTCCACGCCAAATCAAAACAAATTTCAAATCTTTTAATGGCTGAATCTCTTGTGATATCGGTTTTTTCCAAATTTAAAACTTCTTCCAAGCGCTCAATCGCCTTTTTAAAATCATCTAGAATCGGAAGATTAGTTGACATATTCTATATTTTTTAAAGCTTCTTTTTTAAAACTTTCAGAAACTCTTTTGAAATCTATAATATCAAATTTATAAAGAGTCGGCAAACTATCTATTTTTTCTTCAATGCTTAATTTTGCTGCAATTGGAATTTCTTGCTGTCCTTCAATACCGATGTCAATGTCGGCTCGTGGGAAATTGTCTCCTTTGACCCTTGAGCCGAAAAAGAACACTCTATATGAACGAGGATTCAAATATTCGCTGATAATCTCCATAATTTCTTTTTTTAATTTTTCCACCGGATAAAATTCAAGTTGCATCTTTTTATTATTATCTACCCACGTTTCTCCAGCAATCTTGACAAAAAATCTTATTTGTGTCGGACCCAATTAATCTGGGTGTCAACATGGCAGGTTGACATGGTAACTGGAGAAAATTAGTTCAGAAATTCAGAAAACTGGGATAGGATGTGTTATAATCAGTCTGTATGAAGCAATGGGTTTTGAGAGAACAGGTTTCGCCTGATTTGGTCAGGCAGATTTTGTTTTATAGAGGCATCAAAACAGAAGAGGAGATAGAGAAATTTTTAAATCCGGATTATGAACGGGATTTGCACGATTCCCTTTTGATTTTAAATATGGATAAGGCGGTGGAGAGGATTTTGCAAGCAATTAAAAATAATGAACGAATAATCATTTTCGGAGACTATGATGCTGATGGAGTTTGTGCCAGCGTGATTTTTTATGATTTTTTTAAAAAAATCGGATTTGAGAATTTTCATATCCATATTCCCGACAGACATCTTGGCGGTTATGGTCTTACAAAAGAAGCCATTGATGAATTTGTCGGACAAAAAGCCAATCTTATTATTACTCTTGATTGCGGAATTACTGATTACGAAGAGATAGAAAAAGCTAAATCAAAACGCATTGATGTAATTATTATTGATCATCATCTCGTGCCGGAAAAACCTCCCAATGCTTTAGCTATTATTGATTTAAAACAAAAAGGAGAAAATTACCCCTTTAAAGAATTTTGCGGAGCAGGGCTTACCTTTAAGACAATTAAAGCGCTTATTAAGAAAGGACAGTTTAAAATTGTGCCGGGATGGGAAAAATGGCTTTTGGATCTTGTAGCTATTGCCACTGTTGCTGATATGGTCCCGATTCTTGAGGAAAACCGTACCCTTGTTTATTTTGGACTCCGGGTTTTTAAAAAAACCAAAAGACAGGGATTACTTTTGTTTTTTAGAAGATTTGAGATAAACCCTGCCAATATTACCGAAGATGATATCGCTTTTGTTATTGCTCCCCGAATTAATCTTGCCAGCAGAATGGGACATGCCAATACCAGCTTCGATCTCTTAACAACAGAATCATTTAACGAGGCAACTTGGATTACTAGTCATTTAGAAATGCTTAATAATGAAAGAAAAAGTATTGTTGAAGAAATTTTAAAAGAAATTGAAGAAGAAATTAATTATTCTGGCATTGCTGAAATAATTGTCTATGGAAATATTAATTGGTCTCCAGGTGTTTTGAGTATTGGTGCCACTAGATTAGTAGAGAAATATCATTGTCCGGTTTTTTTGTGGGGCAAAGGAGAAGCGAAAGAAATTAAAGGTTCAGCTAGAAGTGATGGCTCAGTTAATTTAGTAGAACTAATGCAAAAAATGCCAAACGATTTTTTTATTGATGCCGGTGGTCATTTTATGGCCGCTGGTTTTTCTTTAAAGGAAGACAAGATTGATGATTTTAAAAGAGAATTGTTGCTAGCTTTCAAAAAAGTTTCCAAACAAAAAGTTGAAAATGAAATCTTATATATTGACAAAGAAATTTCTCTGGATGATATTGACTGGAGTCTTTATTCTCTCATAGAAAAACTTCAACCATTCGGAATCGGCAATCCCAAGCCCCTCTTTTTGCTCTCTAATTTAGAAATTGCCAATATGCGAAAATTCGGCAATGGCGGAATTCATTTACAGTTAGATTTTAAAAAATCTTTACCAGTTGGCGGAGAAGAAATTATTTCTGCCATAAATTTTTTCTCAAACAACAATGATTATCGTTTGCAATCAGGACAAAAAATAGACATAGTAGCCTCTCTGGAGAAATCCTTCTTCCGCCCTATTCCAGAGTTGCGATTGCGAATAGTTGATATAAATCTCCGTACTAATTAGAATTTAGAATAATGAGAATAATGGAAAAAATAATAGTCTATACTGATGGTGGATCGCGCGAGAATCCGGGTCCAGCAGGAATTGGTGTTATCATTGCCGATGAAAAAGGACAGATTATTAAGAAATATTCACAGAGTATTGGCATTCGGACCAACAATGAAGCAGAATACGAAGCAGTCATTTTTGCTCTTCAAAAAATCAGGCATCTTTTTGGCAAACAAAAAATAAAAGATTTAGATATTGAGATAAGAATGGATAGCGAATTAGTGGCGCGTCAATTGGGAGGCAAATATAAAATTATTGAAGAAAAACTTTTCCCACTTTTTATAAAAATCTGGAATCTTAAAATGAACTTCGGCAATATTTATTTTCTGCAAATTCCTCGCGAGAAAAACAGAGAGGCAGATAGGTTAGCAAATGAAGCAATGGATAAAAAACGAACTAGAAAACTTTTTTAAATCCCCCTCTACAATTTTGTATTTGTATGAAGCAAAAAATCAGAGTTGGCAGGCAAGCAATTTTTAATTATTGACATTCTAAAATTTTTCTAAGGGATATTTTGGAAAGTGCTGGAAAAATTGAACAGTATACTAAAGGTAAAAGCAAAGAAGAATTTCTAGATAATTAAGAAAAACAAGATGCTATTATGAAAAGATTGGAAGTTATCGGCGAGGCGGTAAAAAATATTCCTTAGAAAAATTTTAGGATCTTTTCTTTTCATAAATTATCTTTTCATCCTTCAGGATATAATCTTTTAAGAGCGGCTTTATGGCGGTATATTCTACAAGGTCCACTTTTTTACCAAGCTTATCTTCCAGTTCAAGTTTTAATCCCACAAAATCAAACAAACTCTTTCCTTTCTTAAGTTTGACTAATAAATCAATATCACTTCGTTTTTTCGTTTCGCCCCGCGCGCAAGAGCCAAAAAGAGCCGCTTTGGTCACCCCTTGGCGTTTTAAAACAGGAACAATTTTCTTTTTTATGGCTTGGATTGTCATATATGAGTTATGTTATCATAATTTTAATTATGAATCAAAGGACGGCTGCGGTTTTGCTGGGAGGGTTTGTTGCGGGTGTTTTGCTGCGTTCTTTTGTTGATTTCGGCTGGCAGTTTGCCGGCTTTTTTGTTTTGATTGGGATTGTTTTAATAATACTTTCTTTTATAACGGAAAGCAGAAAATTATTTTTATTAACCGGCGTTTTCTTTTTTGCCCTGGCTGTCGGTGTGTTGCGTTATGAATTTAAAGATTACAAAAATAAAAATTTATTAGAACAAAAAGTTGAGCAAAGAATCGCCATTGAAGGAATTATAGTTGATGAGCCCGATTCAAGAGAAAACTATACAAAATATGTCATTGAATCCGATTCGCCAGTTGGCGGAGAAAAAATCCTTGTTTATTCTTATCATTATCCTGAATTTCATTATGGAGATAAAATTAGAGCAGCTGGTTTATTAAAGAAACCGCAAAACATCAATGATTCTTTTAATTGGATTTCTTATCTTGCCAAGGATGACATTTATTATGGAATGATTTATCCGAAAATTGAATTTCTTTCTTCTAGGAATGCATCTTTGATCAAAGAGAAACTTTTTACATTAAAAGAAAAATTTATCGGCAATATTAATAAAGTAATACCAGAACCACACTCTTCTTTTATGGGGGGGATAACAGTTGGAGCGAGGCAGAGCATTCCTAAAGATTTGGTGGAGGATTTCAGGAAAACAGGTATAGTTCATGTTATTGTACTTTCTGGTTATAACATCACTTTGGTGGCTGACACCACTATGAAAATTTTCAGTTTTTTGCCAAGGGTCGTGGGAACAAGTTTTGGTGTTTTAGGTATCGTCCTTTTCACCATAATGACAGGTGCTGGAGCAGCTACGGTAAGGGCTTCTATTATGGCGCTTTTAATTGTTCTTGCAAAGACAACAGGAAGAATCTACAGTATCATCTGGGCTTTAATTGTCACTGGGTTTTTGATGATTTTACACAACCCCAAAATTCTAGTTTTTGATACTGGATTTCAACTTTCTTTCTTGGCAACCCTATCTCTAATTTATTTAGCGCCTCATTTTGAGCAAAAATTGAAATTTATTACGAAAAAATGGAAATTGCGCGAAATTGCTTCCGCGACTCTAGCAACACAGGTTTTTGTTTTGCCTTTGTTACTTTATAAAACAGGATTACTTTCTCTGGTTTCTTTGCCCGTTAATCTTTTAATTTTAATTTTTGTGCCAGTCACGATGTTTTTTGGTTTCATTACCGGAGGCCTCGGAATGATAAGTCATCTTTTAAGTATTCCCTTTGGCTGGATTAGTTATGTTTTTTTGCAATATGAACTTTGGATTGTAGAATGGTTTGCTAAGTTATCTTTTTCGTCATTTACTATTTCTAATTTCCCATTAGGATTGACGCTGGGTGTGTATACAATTTATGGATGGTGGATTTATAAAATAAAAAAAGAGAATCAAAAGAATAAAAAATAATAAAAAGATGGAAAATTTTAAAAAAAATTTTAAGTATTTCTTTGTCGGATTATTATTTTCAGTAACAATTCTTGTCTGGTATGCTGTTTTTGCAGAGACAAGGGACAGACTAATTGTGGCATTTTTAGATGTAGGACAAGGGGATGCAATTTTTATTCAGGCACCGAATGGCAATCAAATTTTGTTGGATGGAGGACCAAACAAAATGGTTCTGCGCGAACTCTCAAAGGTTATGCCCTTTTATGACAAATCTATTGATGTAATTATTGAATCTCATCCCGACAATGATCATATCAATGGATTAGTTGATGTTTTAAAAAGATATAAAGTGGGGTTAACTATGGAATCAGGGGTAGAGAGTGATAATGCGGCCTATCAGCAAATTAAAGATATTATTAAAGAAAAAAATATTAAAAATATTCTGGCTCGTCAGGGAATGCGTATAAATATGGGTAACGGAGCATATCTGGATATTTTGTTTCCAGACAGAGATGTCTCCAGTTTAGAAACTAATTACGCTTCTGTTATTGCAAAATTAAATTATGGCAACAATTGCTTTATTTTCACTGGCGATGCGCCAAAATCAATAGAGCAGTATCTTGTTTCCATCTATAAAGAAAATCTGCAATGCGACGTGTTGAAAATCGGTCATCACGGTTCTGACACTTCCACCTCAGAATCTTTTCTGGGTTATATAAATCCGCAATATGCAGTAATTTCTGTCGGCGAAGATAATAAATACGGCCACCCGCGCCAAGAAATTATTGATTTGCTAAACCAGTTTAAAATCAATATTTTACGCATTGATGAATCTGGTACAATAGAATTAAAATCTGACGGAGAAAATTTGATCGTCCAATAAATGTTACCATTTAGAAGCGATCGCATTTATCTGGCAACATTTATTATTATCATTTTTACTCCGTTTGCAATAGAAGAAAAAAATTTTTAGAATTAGTACATGAAAGAAGAAAAAACTTTAATTATTATTAAACCGGATGCCTTGCAGAGAAGTCTGCTGGGTGAGATTATTCATCGATTTGAAAGAAAGGGGTTGAAAATTATGGGAATGAAGATGATTCGGCTTGGAGATGCATTATTAGATGAACATTATTGTCATCATAAAGGCAAACCCTTTTTTGAATCATTGAAAAATTTTATGAAATCTGCGCCAGTGATAGTAATGGTTTTGTCTGGTTTAAATGCCGTAAATGCAGTGCGCCTTATTGTCGGCCCGACCAAGGGATATGAAGCTGATGCCGGAAGTATTAGGGGTGACTTTTCCATAAGCGGTCAGGCAAATATTGTTCATGCTTCTGATTCTAGAAAAACAGCTGAGGCAGAGATTGAAAGATTTTTTAAAAAAGAGGAGCTTTTTGAATATAAAAAAGCAGATTTTGAATTTATTTATGGAGAAGAAGAAAGGGGATAATGGGTGGATAAACAGTTGAGATATTGCTGATAAAATGTTGCTAAAAAGATACGATTTGATATACTATAATCAGGTTATTGGAGAATACTTCTAGATCAAATAATCATTTTTGGGAGCTCTATATCCTGCTGATCTGCGGATTGGCAATGCGGGCACCCACCTGGCATTTGGCTAGGGAAAGTATTACTCCAATAACCAATAGAGTTTTCCCGCCCTTGCGGGATTCTCTTTTTATAAAAAAATATTAAAATCTAATATTAATGGATGATAAAAATAAATACCGTTTATTTTTGCTGTTTTCTCTTGTCTTTATTTTTTTTCTTCATGCTGTTGCAACATATTTTTATCTTTACTGGATACTATGGTATCTTGATGATCTTTTACATTTTTTAGGAGGAGTTTGGCTTGGTTTGTTTGCTAGTTGGCTTCTTTTTCTTTCAGGGAAAATTAATATTCAAACATCAAATTTTTTTATCATTATAATAATTTTAGGCATCAGTGCTCTTATTGGGCTTCTTTGGGAATTTTCAGAATTTTTATTGGATAAATTATTGTCTATCATTAATATCGGTCGTGTTCATTTTTTTCAGCCAAGTATTGAAGATACTATGATTGATTTATTTTCTGATCTGTTGGGCGGCATCGTTGCAGCTATGTTTTTTTTGAAAAACAAAAGAAGGTATGGACAGCAACCTTAAACTGTATTTTTTTGGCGGCGCCCAAGAAGTTACAGGGGCGTGTTATCTTTTAGAAGCCGAAGACGAAAAGATTTTGATAGATTGCGGCTTGTTTCAAGGTTTAAAAATCAATGAGGATAAAAACTATGAACCCTTCGGTTTCAACCCCAAAGAGATCAGTGCTGTTTTAGTAACACATGCACATTTGGACCATGTCGGACGGATTCCTAAATTATTTAAAGAAGGATTTAGAAATAAGATTTTTTCAACACCACCCACCCGGCCTTTAGCCAAATTGATTTTATTGGATAGTCTGGGAGTGATGGAAAAAGAAATGAGAAAAGATAAGAGAGATGAGAATCTTTATGAGGAAGCAGATATAAACAAGGCCATAGATCTCTGGGAGATTAAGGATTATCATCAAGATTTTAGGATTGGCGAATTTGAAATTGTTTTTAAGGACGCGGGTCATATTTTAGGATCTTCAATCATAGAAGTAAAATATAAAAACAAAAAAATTGTTTTTACAGGAGATTTAGGTAATCCTCCTAACCCCCTTTTGAAAGACACAGAAAAAATTATTGATGCTGATTACTTAATTATTGAAAGTACTTATGGAGATAAGACGCACGAGAAGATAGAAGAGGCAAATTTAAAACTGGAAAGAATTATAGAAGATAATGTCCACAAACAAGGAGTTCTGATGATACCGGCATTATCTCTAGAGCGGACGCAAAAGATTCTTTTTGAAATCAATAATTTAGTTGAAAACGGCAGGATTCCGCGGGTTTCTGTCTTTTTGGACAGTCCCTTGGCCATCAAGGCAACGGAAATTTATAAAAAATATCAAAATTATTTTAATGAAAATGCCAAAGAAATAATTCTTTCCGGAGATGAATTATTCGTCTTTCCTGGATTAAAGAACACTCTTTCAAGTCAGGAATCAAAAAAAATTAATAATGTGCCTCCGCCTAAAATCATCATTGCTGGCTCGGCTATGTCTAATGGAGGAAGAATTCTACATCACGAATACTCATTTCTTCCTGATGACAAAAATACACTCTTGCTCATTTCTTATCAAGCAGTCGGGTCTTTGGGTAGATTTTTAGAGGAAGGAGCGAAATCGGTAAATATTTTCGGCGAAAATATCCCAGTCAGGGCTGCTGTAGAAAAAATACAGGGATATTCTGCGCATCCTGATATCAATGGTCTTACAGATTTTGCCCAGAATACAGCAGATTCTTTAAAAAAAGTTTTTGTTGTCCAGGGCGAGCCAAAAACTAGTCTGTTTTTTGTTCAAAGATTAAAGGATTGTTTATGCTTGGACGCCGTTGCTCCAAAACTTGGCGAATCATTTGAACTTCAGTTATAATTTAAGAAAATGGAAAAGAGCGAAAAACACCCCCATTTTAAAATAAAAATTTGTGTTTCAGGCGCTGCAGATACCACCTACTGCGGTGACAATGCTCTAGAAAAAGGAAGAGAGCTTGGCAGAGAGATTATCCGTCAAAATGCAATACTGGTAACAGGTGCCACAACCGGTTTTCCTTTTTGGGCAGCAATGGGTGCAAAAGAAGAAAAAGGCTTGTCTATTGGTCTTTCTCCAGCTTCTTCTGAAAAAGAACATGTGGAAGCTTATGGTTTGCCATTGGATTATCTTGATGTAATAATTTATACCGGTTTCGGCTATTCAGGAAGAAATTTACTTCTGACAAGATCTGCGGATGCGGTGATTGTTGGTTGTGGAAGGATAGGCACGATCAATGAGTTTACAGTAGCCTTTGAAGATAATAAGCCCACAGGTGTCTTGCAGGGAGATTGGAAGACAGATGAAATGATTGATAATATTTTAAGAGAGGCGCATCGGGGATGCGGCAAGGTTGTTTTTGATTCTGACCCCAAAAGAATGGTGGAAAAGTTGATTGAAATAGTAAGACAGGAAAAATCAATCAATAGATGATAAAACTTTACATAACTGGCATTGGCATGATGATCGGGATGATTTTTGGGGCAGGTATTTTTGCCTTGCCTTATACCTTTTCTCAAGCCGGCCTTTTTTGGGGCAGTGTTCATTTTCTTGTCGCTTTCGTGATTTTGGTTTTTTTGCATTATTTATACGGCGAGGTGGCTTACTACACCAAAGGCAGGCATCGCTTTACTGGCTATGTGGAAATATTTTTAGGAAAGAAAGCGAAATTTTTCGCTTTTTTAACCACTATCGCTTCTTATTATGGCACTCTGCTTGTTTACGGCTTGTTGGGCGGTTTGTTTTTTTCTAATTTTTTGAACGGGGCGCATAAAAACACAATATCTCTTTTGTTTTTTGTTGCGGCTGGCCTAATTCTGCTTCTGAGAATGGCTAGAATAGCGGAAATCAATTTTTATCTCACCATCCCTCTTTTTGGCTTTATTATTTATCTTCTTTTCGTTGCTGTGCCCTCCATAGATATAGAAAATTTTTTATCAAATATCAATTTTGGTTTTAGCAATAATTGGTTTTTGCCTTATGGTGTGTGGCTTTTCGCTTTGGGTGGTTTTGCCGCTTTGCCAGAGACGCGAGATATTTTTTCCGGCCATGGCTTGAGGCATTTTAAAAAGGCGATTTTTATCAGTTTAGTTGCTTCTGCAGTTTTTTACTTTTTATTTATTTTCGCTGTCTGGGGTGCAAGCAACAACAATACAACCGGAGACGCTCTTTCTGGATTGGCAAAAGTTTTAGGCCCAAAAGCCCTGATGATCGGTTCTCTTATCGGCTTTTTGGCAGTTTTTACCTCCTATCTGGCCTTGGCTATTGATACGGAAAATATCTTTAGGTTTGATTATAGAATTAAAAAATTTTATGCCTGGTTTTTGACCGTTGTGCCGCCCATCCTGCTTTTTTATCTTGGAGCAACAAATTTTGTAAAAACTTTAGGCATTATCGGCGCCATTGGTTTAGGTACGTTGGGAGTTTTTATTATTTTTATGGCAAGGAAATTGAGAAAAATAATAAAAGAAGGGGACAAATCAGACATTTTAATTCCTTTGGAAGGTGAATACATGAAGCCATCAAGAGCGCTCCAGATAATTGTTCTGGCAGGTGTCATATTCGGTGCTCTCCTCGAACTCTGGCAATTGCTTTTCTAAACGTAAACGACTTACGATGTCGTTTATCGCGTTTATCGTTATATTTCCTAAAAATTATTTGTAAATTCTCCTGTGGATAAGTATAATTGAAGGTAATGAAACAGGGAGGATTACAAAGATCAATTAATTCCCTCAAGGATTATTTCTCAAAACGAGACGATATTTTGATGGCTTTTATTTTTGGTTCGCAAGTCAGAGGTAAAACAACACTGGAGTCCGATTTTGATATAGCCGTTTACTTTAAACCGAAAAGTGGACGATTAGAATACGAGGATGATGTTTTTTATGACCAGGAAACAGAAATTTGGAATGACCTTGAGAAACTTTTGAGAAGCAAAGTGGATTTTGTTGTTCTGAACCGATTACCATCTGTTTCTGCTTTCCCAATTATCAATAAGGGTATACCAATCATCATTAAAGATAGAAAAATATATCTTGATTTTTTATTACGTGTAAGTTCCCTGGCGATTGATTTCAGGGAGTTTATGAGAGATTTTGTGGCAATCAAAGCACGCTCGCACTCACTGAGCATAGAAGATAAAGATAATCTTATTAAAATAGTCAATTTTCTAGAAAAAGAATTGATGGATTCTGAAGAATATGAAAAACTTGATTTCAGGACATACAAATCAGATGCTAAAAAAAGAAGAAGTGTTGAGCGATGGGTGGAAAACATCGTAAATGCGTCAATTGATATTGCCAAGATTCTTTTGGCTTCAAAAAAACAACAACTCCCAGACACTTATGTTGATACCGTAAACCTCTTGTCGATTTTGGAGGAATTTGATGAAGAAATATCCAAAAAAATGGCTTCTTTTGTAAAGTTAAGAAATTTGATGGCACATGAATATTTAGACTTGCGTTTCAGTCAAATTCAGGAATTTATCAAAGAAGCGAAAAAGATTTACGGTTATTTAATTGAATACGCCGATAATTTTATTAAGAAAAATTAAAAATCCGATGAAAATTGTTGCGGATTTGCATATTCATTCAAAATATTCGCGGGCGGTTTCTCAAGAAATGACTCTGGAAAATATTGCTCTTTGGGCAAAGAAAAAAGGGATTCAGGTAATGGGAACAGGTGATTTTACTCATCCGCAGTGGTTTGATGACATCAAAACTAAATTAGAACCAGCAGAGAACGGACTTTACAATCTCAAATCTCAAATCTCAAATCTCAAATCTGAAGTTTCAAGTTTCAAGTTTCAAGATACGCGCTTTATGCTCACTGCGGAAATCTCCAGTATTTATTCAAAAGGCGGGAAAGTGCGGAGAATCCATAATTTGATTTTTGCGCCTTCAATAGAGGCAGTGGAAAAAATTAACACCAAACTCGGCTGGATAGGGAATTTAAAAGCAGATGGCCGGCCGATTCTCGGTTTGGATTCCAAAGAATTGCTGAAAATAATTTTAGAGGCAGATGAGAAATGTGTTTTGATTCCGGCTCATGCCTGGACACCCTGGTTTTCTATTTTCGGTTCTATGTCCGGTTTTGATTCTATTGAAGAATGTTTCGAGGAAATGTCACCTCATATTTTTGCCATTGAAACAGGACTTTCATGTTATGATGAAAAGACTGAGGTTCTAGCCGAAAGTGGATGGAAGAAATTTGCTGACGTTAGACAGGAAGATAAAATCTGCACACTCAATATTTCTACAGAAGAAATTGAGTATCAAAAACCGCAAGAGATTTACCACTCAAAATATCGTGGCAAGATGTATAGATTAAAAACTAAGCGAGCGGATTTGCTCGTTACTCCAAATCATAATTTATTATATGCTCCTGTTGATTTTCGTGTGCGAAGGCCATACCGATTAAAAGAAGTCCGTTCTCTGTTCGGGAAATCAAAAATATTAAGAAAAGACGGAATTTGGAAAGGAGAAAATCTGCATTATTTTACGTTGCCAGAAGTAAAAATACAACACGGAAGTAGATTTTATTCCGGTTTTCGGACTAAAAAAGAGAAAACAATTCCCATCAAACAATGGCTGAAATTTTTTGGCTTTTGGATAGCTGAAGGGTGGACAACGAAAGGTAATAATGGTGATTACGCTGTTTGTATTTCTAATAAAAATTATGAATTGATGACAGAAATGAAGCATATTTTAGAGAGTTTTGGATATAGTGTATTTTGGGATAAAAAAACAACAAACACAATTCGGGTAAGAGATTATCAACTTTTTCATTATTTGAAACAATTTGGGAAAGCATCTGAGAAACATCTTCCAATGGAAATTAAAACATTATCAAGTAAGCTTCTTGAGATATTCTTGCAATATTATTTAAAGGGAGATGGTCATGTATACGGTAGAAATGGTAAGGGAAGATCAGCAACGACAATATCAATACGTCTGCGCGATGATTTACAAGAAATTGCCTTGAAAACAGGAGATTCTGCATACTATAAGTTACTGAGAAAGAAAGGTTCTCCTTCCAACTCTCCGAGTCAGAAAAAACAATACTATCAGAGTGCAGATTCTTGGAATATCTATTTTATACGTCATAATCGCCATGCTATTATTCCTTCAACAATGAAGAAGTATGGATACAAAGAGCAATGGGTTGATTATGACGGAATGGTATACTGTGTTTCAGTACCAAATCATACCGTATATATAAGACGAAATGGAATTCCTCTCTGGTGTGGGAATTCTGATCCGGCTATGAACTGGCGGCTTTCTAGCCTTGATAAAATCTCTTTAATTTCTAATTCTGATTCCCATTCTTTGCAAAAACTCGGCAGGGAAGCCAATGTTTTTGATTGCGAACTTTCTTATCGGGGAATTATTGACGCCATCAGGAGCAAAGACCCCAAAAAATTCTTGTATACCATAGAATTTTTTCCAGAGGAAGGCAAGTATCATTACGACGGCCACCGCGACTGCAGGGTGTCATTTCCGCCTGACGAAACAGAGAAACACAGAATGATTTGCCCGGTCTGCGGCAAGCAGTTGACCGTGGGCGTGCTTAATCGAGTTGCTCAATTAGCCGATTTACCCGCCGAAGCCGTAGCGAAGGCGGGCAGAATTCCCTTTAAGAATCTTATTCCCCTTGACGAAATAATCGGCGAGGCAATGAGCGTTGGCCCAAAATCAAAAAAAGTAATGGAGGAGTATGAAAAATTGGTTTCTAATTTCGGCAGCGAATTAAATGTTTTGGAAGAAGTTTCTTACGATGAAATTTCTAGGGTCGGGAATACCGAACTTGGCGAGACAATAAAAAGAGTGAGGGAGGGAAGAGTTATTATCAAACCGGGCTATGACGGCGAATATGGAAAAATTTCTATTTTTACAGAAGACGAGAAAGAGAATATATTATCTGGTAGATCTCAATCAAGTCTTTTCTAAAATCTAAAAATAAAAAAGAGCTCCGCGAACGAAGCCCTTATTATTTTTGTCTTTGTTGGGAATGTGCACTTTAGTGCAGGGGTTAAGAAAGGAGTTAGAATCTGGTTGAATTATTTTTTTTCAAAAGCACTTGGAGATTAGAATCTCCTTCTTCCCCTGCAAATTTCTATTTAAAATTGATCTGATTTTATTATATTAAAAAGCGAGTAATATGTGCAACTGGGGATGTGGATAAGTAAGTTAATCCATTACCTGTTTTACAATAGTATCAAATATTTCCGGATGTTTTTCTGCCATTTGGACCAGAATCTTTCTGTTAATTTCCATTTTTTTCTTTTTTAATTGGCCCATTAATTTACTATAGGAAATTCCTTTTTGGCGACTGGCGGCATTAATTTTTATCTGCCAAAGCTTTCTGAACTCTCTTTTTTTCTTTCGTCTGTCATGAAAGGCGTGCCTGCCGGCATGAAGTAGCGCCTCTTTTGCTAATCTTTCTTTTGATTTTCTTCCAAAGCGAAATCCCTTCACTTGTTTCAGGATATTTCTTCTTCTCTTCATTGATATGATTCCTCTTTTTACTCTTGTCATAAAATGAGCTTGAAGTAGTCAGCTTTTAGCTTATAAACTTGCTATTATTGGCTGACTACTAATCATTAATTCAATGGCAGGTATCTGCCTAAATCTTTTTTCTTAAGCTCAAAGCTTTCCCACTTCTTTTGGGATAATTGTTTCTTTCTTCTCTTTTTTGCACGGAAATGATCTTGGCCAGGTTTTCTTTTTAAAACCTTACCACTTTTTGTTATTCTCAATCTCTTTAATAATGATTTATTTGTTTTTTCCATACTCTATTACTAAACTTATTCCTGAGGGGGTTCTTTGAGGACCATCAGCAATTTTATACTGCTCTGTTATAAGGTTTAATACTCTCTCCATTCTTTCCTTTAAAAAATTTTCAGCCAAAAATTTTGCCCGACCCCTCAATATTAAGTCAATTTTGACTCGGTTTTTTTCTTTTAAAAATGCGGATATTTTTTTTGCTTTTAATTCCAGATCGTGCTGAGAAGTACCAATTTTGACTCTAATAGATTTGGTTTCTGTTCGTTGGTTTTTTTTTGTTGTCTCTCTGGTTTTTTTCTGTTCTTGATATCGGAATTTGCCATAATCCATTATTTTTGCAACAGGAGGGCTGGCCGTAGGTGCTATTTCTATGAGGTCCAATTCTTTTTCCTTGGCAATTTTTAATGCCTCGCCCGCAGTCAAAATTCCGAGACTTTTTCCATTCTCGTCAATTAGCATTAATTCTGGAGCAGTTATTTGATTGTTGATTCTTGTTTTTTTTATAAATTTAATTATATCCGAAACTACGTGGTTTACCACGAGCGAGGTCTGCGTTTAGCAGACCGAGTCGAGTGGAGGTGGGGAGGGCGAACTCCCGTCCAAAAATTTATCCTAAAATATTTCTACAAACTTATCTGATTTTAAAATTTCAGAATAATAAGTATAAAATCGGAAAAATCTCATTATTCTTATCTCCTTCCGCCAGATGGCAGATTTTCGGAAATTTCTCGGAGAAATTAAATTTCCTATTCCAATGATAACACTCGGCCCTACCTATTGGACATCAGTAGGTAAGCGTGCTTTATGCGTATGCTAAAGCAGGTGTTCTAAATAAGTTTGCACTTATTGATTTTCTAAAAGTTTTACGAGCTTTTAGAATACTCGGTTTGCATATTTTATTCAAAATTATTGTCAAAACCAGTCACCCCCGTTTCAATTCTCTTTCTATCTTTATTTTTGCCTCGCGCTTTTTTATTTTCTCCCGTTTATCAAATTTCTTTTTACCTTTTACCAAAGCAATCTCAGTCTTGATTTTTCTTCCTTTAGTATACACTTTCAATGGCACTATTGTCAATCCTTTCTGGCTTAATTTTCCTTCTAAATCTTTTATTTCTCTTTTATTTAAAAGCAATTTTATGGTACGTTGTTCTTCAAAATTAGAAGGAAGATTTTGTGGTTGAAAAGGATGAAGTTCCACACCAATCAAAAAGGCCTCGCCTCCGCGAATGATAACTCTTGAGCCCAACAGTGATCCTTTTTTATTGCGAAGCGATTTTACTTCCCAGCCCCTCAATGCTAAACCCGCCTCCATTGTTTCCAGGAGTTTGTAGTCAAATTTCGCTCTTCTATTTTCTAGTAATATAGACATTACTTAGATATTATCAAATAAAATAAATTTTCTATATAGTTGCTATTTAATGATCATTGGTATATAATTTATATAATTTTTATTTATGCCGGAAAAAAATTCTCCCAAATCTCTTTATAGAAACATTATTGCCGCGTTTTTAATCCTGATAAGCATCGCAGCTCTTTATTCTTTTATTAAAGAAAGTTTTAAAAAGACAGAAGAAATTCCCTTATCCCAGCTAGTGGCTGAAATAAATGCTGGCAATGTCACTAGTATCAAAGTGAGTGATCAAGATCTGGTAATAATATTTAATGATGACTCAACAAAGATTTCCAGAAAAGAAACAGAGGCTTCGTTTACTCAGACACTAGATGATTACGGTGTTTCTCAGGATCAGCTAAAAAAGATCAAATTGGAAATAGTCAACCCCTCGGGTTTTATGGTTTGGATTTTAAATCTTTTACCATTCTTAATACCCTTTTTTCTTATTGTCATATTTTTCTGGATAACAGCGCGCCAAGTAAAAAGCACCAGCATGCAGGCGTTTAGTTTTGGGAAATCTCGTGCCAGAGTCATTGGTCCTGAAGATCAGAAAGAAAGAGTGACCTTTAAAAATGTGGCCGGGGTACATGAGGCAAAGGAGGAACTAATGGAAATCGTTGAATTTTTAAAAAATCCTAAAAAATTTTTGGATATGGGTGCTCGCATACCCAAGGGAGTTCTTCTTATGGGCCCACCAGGAACAGGAAAAACACTCTTGGCAAGAGCAGTGGCCGGCGAGGCTGGTGTCCCGTTTTTTATCATCTCTGGTTCGGAATTTGTAGAGCTTTTTGTTGGTGTTGGAGCCAGTAGGGTAAGAGATCTTTTTAAGATGGCCAAAAGAGCGGCTCCTGCAATTGTTTTTATTGATGAAATAGATGCAGTCGGCAGGCAACGTGGCGCTGGTTTAGGAGGAGGACACGATGAAAGAGAACAAACATTGAATCAGATTCTTGTTGAGATGGATGGGTTTGAACCGCATGAAAAAGTAATCGTTATGGCGGCTACCAATCGTCCTGATGTGCTTGACCCTGCTCTTTTAAGGCCTGGCAGGTTTGACAGAAGAGTTATTCTTGATCTGCCTGATATTGAAGGAAGGGAGGAAATTTTAAATATCCATGCCAAGATGAAGCCTTTAGATAATGACATCAATCTTAGAATTATTGCAGAAAGGACTCCAGGATTCTCTGGTGCTGATTTGCAAAACTTAATGAATGAAGGAGCAATTTTGGCAGCGAGGGCAGGGAGAAAGAAAATCAGCCAAAATGATTTGATCAGGTCAATTGAAAAAGTGATGCTAGGACCAGAAAGAAAAAGTCATCTGCTTACCAAAGATGAGAAAAAAATTGCTTCTTATCATGAAGCCGGCCATGCACTGGTAGCTTCTGTTTTACCAAACGCCGACCCGGTCCATAAGGTTTCCGTGGTCTCGCGCGGCAGAGCCGCTGGTTATACTTTAAAACTTCCCCTAGAAGAGAGACATCTCTTTTCAAAATCTCACTTTTTGGATGAAATAGCTGTTGCGCTTGGAGGTTATGCTGCAGAGAAGATAATTTTTAATGACATCACCACTGGCGCGGCAGATGATTTATACAGAGCAACAGAGATGGCGCGTGATCTCATAACTAGATATGGCATGTCTGAAAAAATCGGACCTGTTGCCTATGAGGGAAGAGAGGGAATGGTCTTTTTAGGCAGAGATTTTTATACAGAAAGAAATTATTCTGAAGAGATGGCAAAGGAGATTGATAAAGAAGTAAAAAAAATAATGTACAATGCCTTAAAAAGAGCAGGGGCTGTGTTTTTAAAATACCGTCCCACCCTTGAGAAGGTAGCAATGGAGTTGATCGAAAAGGAAACTCTAGAAAGGAGTGAATTTGAGAAGATTATTACTGAAGCAGGTATAAAATTGAAAAAAGAATATCAACATACTTGATTAAAATCACGCGCGTGTAGCTCAATGGCAGAGCATCGAGCTTATACCTCGAGGGTTGTAGGTTCGAATCCTACCACGCGTATTTCAAATAAACTTATGTATAGGGGGATTGCGACAATGACACTAGATTATGGAGAATGCCCGCGTTGGCTTTTTGAACGAATGGTCAAACTCGGTAGAGAAATGATTCGCGCTCTCATAAAGGAATATGGCCCGGATGAATTCATAAAACGGATGGCGGATCCAGTTTGGTTCCAGTCACTAGGGACAGTTTTAGCATTTGACTGGAATGCTTCTGGTTTGACCACTATTCTTACAGCCGCCCTCAAAGAGGCGATCCGGGGCCAAGAGAAAGAATTGGGTATTTTTATCTGCGGCGGCAAGGGGAAGACTTCGCGCAAGACTCCAGAGGAAATAATAAACTGGGGAGAAAAATTATCTTTGCCTGCGGATCAGACAAACAAACTGGTCTATAATTCACGGATGAGTGCTAAGGTAGATAGTGCTCTAGTGCAGGATGGTTTTCAAATTTATCACCACAGTTTCTTTTTCTCGCGTTCTGGATATTGGGCTGTTGTTCAGCAGGGGATGAATCAAGAAAAGCAATCAGCCCGGCGTTACCATTGGTTTTCTGAAAAAATTTCTGATTTTGTCTGTGAACCGCATAGCGCTATAAGCTCGCAAACTTTTAATAAAAAAACACTCAATTTAGTTGCCAAGAAAAGCGGCCAAACACGGAAACTTTCCGTAGAACTGGTTCAGGAAGGATATAAATCTTTGATGAAAGAGATAAATCTTATCAGAAAATATTTTTCACCCATTTCCCAGATGGTAAGTTTGCAAAAAAATAATGAACAACTTACCTTGCTTAATCTTGAAAATCGTGAATTTTATTATCACCCAGCGGTAAAAGAGGATTTTTCCAAAAGCCGTTATTTGGAAAAGATTTTGGCCAAGGCGGCAGAAATTTCACCTCATAACTATGAGGAGCTTCTTGCCATTGAAGGTGTTGGACCAAAAACTATGCGATCTTTAGCATTGGTGGGAGAGGTGATCTACGGAGCCCAACCTTCTTATGAAGATCCAGCTCGCTACAGTTTTGCCCTTGGCGGTAAAGACGCAACACCCTATCCTGTTGATCGGCCGACATACGACCAAACTATCTCTATTCTTCGGCACACAATCAGCAAAAGCAGTTTGGATCTTTCTGAAAAAAAGAAAGCTTTGGGGAAATTAGATCGTAGAAATTTAAAACAAGGAGTGTATAATAAAATCTAATGAATCCTTTGAATTATGTTTTTTGGTATTATCTCAAGGCGCCTTTGGATATTTTAAAAATCTGGTCTAATTTCTTAAGATTTTTCTGGAAATATTTTTTGCCCATTCCCGAACTTTTCAAGACACTCTTTAAGCCCTGGAAAAGAGATATCACAAGATATTCAGTGGCTACACGGGGATTGGATTTGAAGATGATATTTGAGAGTATTGGTTTTAATCTCATCAGTCGAGCCATCGGATTCTTTATAAGATTAGCGGCAATACTCCTCGCTTTGCTCATAGAAATTTTTGTGCTTGTCTTCGGAGTTCTATTCTTCCTTTTTTGGTTTGTCTGGCCTATTTTTTTAATTTTCTCATTTTTTTATTTCCAAAAACCCGTTTTTCTTATTGCCCTGATATTTGTTCTTGTTTCCTTTATTTTCTATCTTAATACCAGAGAAAGATCTCCTGAACAGATGGATTTAAGAGAAATTTTAAATCAAAAATGGTCACCCAACATCTGGGCAAGATTAGGATTGACCTTTAAGGAAATACCATCTCGCGTCTTGAATGATCCGGAAAGCAATCTCATCGTTTTTCTTGAACAAAAAAACATAAAGCAGAAGGATTTTGAGACTGTTTTGAATTGGGAAGTGTCAGAACAGAAAGAAAAATATTCCCAAAAAAGATTTTGGCAGGAACAGAATCTCTTCTCTTTCAAGGGTTTGGGGACGGATTGGACATATGGTTATGCAGCCTTACTTGAAGGTTATGCTAGACCGATCAAAGTTTTAACAGAACAGGAACATCTGATAGACCGAGAAGAAGAATTAAAATTGATAGAAATAAATCTTTTAAAAAGCAAACAGAGCAATGTTCTGATTATTGGGGAGGCAGGCGTCGGGAAAATGAGTTTAGTGCAAAAGTTTGCCCGAATGGTTGAGTCTGGAAATGTTTCTCCGAATTTGGCATATAGAAAGGTGCTTGCGCTTGATCTCAAACAGGTTTTGGCAGGCTTAAATACTGTTGGCCAGATGGAAGAAAGAATAATGAAAGTTCTCAATCAAGCCAAATCTGCAGGAAATTTTATTTTGGTTATAGACAATTTTCATGATTTTATTGGCGGCTCTGAAAATTTGGGCGAAAGGGATCTTAGCCATTTTTTAGCACCGTTTTTAGAAGGTGGTCATTTCCAGTTGATCGCCCTAACCACTTATAAAGGTTTGCATGAACGCATAGATAAAAGCGGATTGATGAAATTTTTTGAAAAAGTGGAAGTAAAAGAATTGGATAAAGAATATGTCAAAATTGTCTGCCAAGACAGCGTAGCTGAGATAGAATCTCGGGTTCCTGCAAAGATTACTGTCCAAGCCATAAATGAGATCGTAGAAAGATCTGATTTACTTATCACCGATATGCCGTTTCCTGAAAAGGCTGTTGATCTTATGGAGGAAACAGCCATTTATGTTGCCCAAAAAACTCAAGATTATTTTGTGATGCCAAATCATGTAGATCAAGTTTTAACAGAAAAAACCGAAGTTCCAATTGGTCAGCTTGAATCTGAAGAAAAACAGAAACTAGCAAACCTAGAAGAAATTCTCCACAAGAAAATTATTGACCAAGAACAAGCAGTCAATGACATTGCCTCTGCAATGAGAAGAAGCCGTCTGGAATTATCTGAAAAAAGAAGGCCGATTGGCAGTTTTCTTTTTATGGGGCCTACTGGCGTAGGTAAAACAGAGACAGCCAAGGCTTTAGCTGAAATATATTTTAGCTCTGAAGAAAGAATGAATCGATTTGATATGTCAGAATTTCAAGGGCCGGATGCTGTGGGGAAAATGATAGGATCAGACATCACTGGTTCAACCGGTCTTTTAACGACAACGGTTAAAGAAAATCCGTTTTCTCTTTTACTTTTAGATGAGATAGAGAAGGCAGATTCAGAAGTCTTAAATCTTTTTCTTCAGGTTCTGGATGAGGGGTGGATTACGAATGCCTTTGGTGAGAAAGTAAATTTCAGAAATCAAATAATCATTGCCACTTCCAATGCCGGCTCAGAACTTATCAGGGAGAGCATTAAGGATATAGCCAGTGGCCAGATTGATGAAAGAGAATTAAAACAAAAATTAATTGATTTTGTCTTGAAAAAAGGTTTATTTCGGCCTGAGTTCATAAATCGTTTTGACGGTGTGGTTGTGTTTAGGCCCTTATCTAAAGAGCATTTAATAAAAATAGCGGAATTGATGCTTAATAGTCTAAAGAAGAGATTGGAAAAACAGGACTTAATATTCAATTTCGGATCCAACCTGATAAACAAGGTGGCCGAGCTTGGATATGATCCTGAAAATGGTGCTCGGCCAATGAGAAGAGTGATTCAAGAAAAATTAGAAGATTTAATTGCCAAAAGACTTCTAAACGATAAAATTCAAAAAAAAGTTCCATTTGAAATCAAATCAGAAGATATTTAATCATATCTTAAAATCTTCGCCGTTATTCTGGATGAAAATCTAGTTTTTGTTCCTTTAGTCTTTTAAAAATTAAGGGATAATTTTTTAGAGTCGGATCTTCTTTAATAATCGCCTGCGATTCAATCTGTGCAGCCTCAACCATTTTTATGTTTTTTAATGCCTCCATACCAATATCAGAGATGCCCCATTGCTTTGTCCCGCCCAGCTCTCCTGGTCCCCTGAATTGTAAATCATATTCTGCCAATTCAAAACCATTCCTGGCATTTACTAAAGCATTTAATCTCTGTCTTGTTTTTAAAGAGTTAGATTCAGTGAAAACAAAACAATAAGGCTGGAAGGTACTGCGGAGTACTCGGCCCCGTAATTGATGTAATTGAGCCAAACCAAAACGTTCTGCACCTTCAATAACAATTATTGTGGCATTAGGAACATCTATCCCGACTTCAATTACTGAAGTAGAAACCAAAATCTGAATTTTATTATTCCGAAAATGATTCAAAACTTTTTCTTTTTCTTTAGGTAACATTTTCCCGTGGAGCATCCCTATTTTAAATTCCGGGAAGATCTCTTTCTGTAAGATTTCAAATTCTTTTTTAACAGCCTTGACATTTAGGGCATTGAATTTTTCTAGATCTGGTTCATCAATACGCGGACAAATGATATACGCTTGTCGCCCGGATTTTATTTCTTTTCTTATTTTCTCATAGGCCTTCTCTCTCTCATCAGAACCGACAATTATGGTGATAATTTTTTTCCTTCCAACAGGCATCTCGTCGAGAAGGATTAAATCCAAATCATTGTAAATTGTCAGAGCCAAGGTGCGAGGAATGGGCGTGGCAGTCATAGATAAAAGGTGGGGGATTGATTCTGATTTTTGTCTTGCTAGAATCGCACGTTGTCTTGTACCAAAACGATGCTGTTCATCAATGATGACAAAAGCAAGATTTTTAAACTTTACCTTATCTTGGATGAGAGATTGTGTGCCGATTAAAATCGGTATCTCTCCGTTTTCCACCCATTTCAGCAACTGGCTTTTTGAGATATGAGTTGAATCTTTGACATTAATCTTAGAGGGATATTTTCTACATTCAGAAGATGTAATCAATCCTATCTTTGTGGTCAATTGCAATTGGGAGAAATAGTTTATAAATGATTGAAAATGTTGTTGGGCCAAAATTTCTGTTGGTGCCATATAAGCCACCTGATAATTTTTTCTGATTATTGCGTATGAAGCAGCCACAGCCACAGCTGTTTTTCCAGATCCAACATCACCTTCTAGAAGACGACACATCGGATAATCTTTCGAAAAATCATCAATAATACGCTCAATTGCATTTTTCTGAGCATTAGTGAGAGTGAAAGAGAAAGTGGCCATAAAATTATTAATCTCCTCTCTATTGATTGTGACCTTAAAAGAATGATGGCTTTTGTAATGAATTCTGTTTTTTAGTCCGGCAAGTTGTAGAAAAAATATTTCTTCAAAGGCAAATCTTTTACGTGCAGCTTCTGCATCTTTTGTGGTTTTGGGAATGTGGATATAGATCAAGGAGGATTTAAGTTTAGGCAGATGGTAAGTGTTGAGAATTCTTTCTGGGAGAGGATCTTGAGGAAATTCATCCAAATTTTTTAAAATTTTTTTTATAGCCGCTCTTATCCATTGGGAAGTAATCCCTCGGATTTCCGGGTAAATTGCCACAATATTTTTACCCTTGCCGATTTCTTGATAAGAATCTATTTTTTCATAAAGAGGGTTAGCAATGTAAAGTCCTGATTTACCAAAAGCAATTTTGCCAGTTAAGGCCACCTTATCCCCGGGTTTTAAAATTTTTGCAATGTATGGCTGACGAAACCAGATGGCCTTGATAATACCAGTACTGTCGCTTATCTCGGCCTGGGTAAAGTAATATTTTCTATGAAACGATTTTTCAGAACTAACTTCTGCAATCTTTCCATAAACAATAGTTTTATCTCCTTCAACCAACTCGCTGATATTTTTTCTTTCTGAAAAAGATTCATAGCGCGAAGGAAAGTAAAAACACAGATCTTTAACAGTCTTCAAACCTAGTTTCAAAAGCGCATTTTTTTGTCTTTCGGCAAGTCTAAAATTTTTTTCAAGCAGAGAGTCAATTTGCATAAATTATGACAATATCTTCAATCTTGATGTTGTTTTTTTGCGCAAAACCTGAATTTGTCTCTAAAACATATCTTGCTGGCCCGACAGGATGATAAGTTGCACAACTTTGCTCTTTGCAGGGCAGGGCTTTTTGGATGTCTACTATCTTAAAATTATTGTTTATCCAGATTATATCTAAGGGCAAGAAGGTATTTTTCATCCAAAAAGGATAATAATCTTCTTTGTCAAAAGTAAAAAGCATGCCGTAATTTTCTTTCAATTCCTTTCTAAACATTAATCCACGAGCTTGGTCCATAGCTGTTTCGGCAATCTCTGATTTAACGCAAATATTATTATTAAAGCAGACAAATGCATACTTGGGGGAGATATTTCCATCTTTTAACCAAAAGAAAAATAAAAACAGAAACAATGCAGAAAAAAGCAGTGCTGTTAAAAGAAAAAGTTTTAAAAAATTCATTATACCCCAATTTTAATGAAGCGTGCTATCAAAAAGAATGCCGTTTGCCCAATAGAATCCAGTCTCCCCCGAGGGTAATATATCATATGTTGAATCTTGATTACAGGGGACACGTTCTGTACTGACAACAGAGACACCGTTATAAATATCACCGGCCGCAAGATTACCAACAGTACGTCCGTCAATGGTGGGATGACCAGGAGAGATGAACAGCTTTCTGCCATTACCTAGCACCAAATAAACCATTTGATGTGTCATTGTTAGGGCCACTCTCGACGTCTTTATAATGACACCGGGAACACGAAGACCGGTTTTATTAGTTGTCCAGATTGGCATTCCAATCTTTAAATCTTTGACTGGCACCAATCCTAAGGGCGTATCAATAAGCGTATCGCCAGCCAGACAGATGGGGCAGCCACCATAGGGTGGCTGTATGACAATTTTATTAAAAGTTATAGTCTGGCCAGGAAAATCAATATTTATGAGTTTTTCTGATACGCCCTCACAGGTATATCCTATATCATCTCCGATACGCAGAATTTTAGGAGAACCAGGATCATTTGGTCTCTCAATGGGATATTTTGCAAACCAAAGACCTTCAACACTGTCAGGATTAATCTTTTGAATCAAGAAAGAGCCTTCTCTTTCACCAATGGTCTTATTTATTTTTTCAACATCGGGGATCGATGTTAGTATTGGTTTGGGAGGAGGAACAGTTTGCTGTTTCAAATAAAAATAAACGCCTGCGCTAGCAATCATAATGACAACTATGACTAAGATAATATTCACAAATCCTTTTTTGTTCATATTCAATTTTTTTGTCTTTGATAGCGCATGCTAAAGAAGGCAACTAGACCGACAACGGCAAGACCAACAAATATTAATGTGATTAATGATCTGTCAGTTTCCGCATACTGTTTGGTGCCTTGTGAAATCGGTATTGTTGTTATAACTGGAGATGAATCCTTGCTTTGAGTTGTTGGTTCCGCATTTTGAGTAATCTTGAAGTTTAATCCTGCACTTTTTACCAATGGTTCTTTTTTTAGCGTTGTGATCCATAATTGTTCTTCTCCGACAGGAACCTTGACAACTCCCCATAGATGGATAGTTGCTGCAGAAGAATTCTCAGAGACGATATCAAGGATTCCCAAGTCTTTAAATGAATCAATAAGATTTCTTATATTTCTTTCTGTCGCAGTATTATTGAATAGGACAATTAATACAATGCCCCCATACTTTTCAATGTATGTAAATGAAACAGGCCATGAGCTGACTAAAATTGACATCTTGCCATACATCTCCTTGTCCTTGTTTATAATTTCTTTCACCAAAGCATCGCGTAAAGAGAAATCATCAATAATTTCTTTGGGTATTTGGATATATGCCCGGAGAGAAGAAATTTGAACAAAAAATGGGCCCTCTTTCCATTGTAGATAATGAGAATTTATTACATTTTTTACTTGTTGTTCTGTGGCATTATTTGTAAACTCTACTATGATTTCGCCGGGAACATATTCATTTTCTGCATTAACATTGAAAGTAGCGGCTAAAATCAAGAGTATCGCTATGAACAAAAAATTTTTGTTGTATATAAAAAATTCCATTTAAATTAATTTCAGAATACATCATCAATTGGTAAAATACAACAATCGCCAAATTTGATTTTAATATCTTTCGTTAAAAAGATTCTCAAAATGGAAGGTCGTTTGAATTATTTCCGAGGCGATAACCAATGAAATATCCTCCTGTACCGCCTAGATCCCATATAATTTTGCCGCATGAGGAGCCGTCCCCGTTATCCACTTTGTCATCCGCCTCTTCCACGACATCCAATAATGTCTGGTCCCAAATATTCAAAAATACACCGTTCCAAATCGACCCATCCGCGCATCCGTCACCATTCGTATCAAAGGTATCGCCATCATTGTCATAAACATAAAGATTTGTATCAATGCCGGCGTTTCCTGAGAGCCAATCGCCCAAAGCGAAGTTTTCTGCAAGACAAGTTATGGTCGGCTCATCCTCAGAACTTCCGGATGTCCCACACGTCGGTAAAAAATCATCCTCATGCCACCATTCTATGATACCTTCCTCTATTCCCCATCCCGCAAGGGCTTTTGCGATCTGATTAGAATCGCTGACAAGTTTTGCCGCTTTTGCTTTTGTCCTCGCGGAATTTAAACTCACCAAAACTATTGATGCCAGAATTCCGATTATTGCTATTACAATCAGCAGTTCAATGAATGTAAATCCTCTCGGTATCAAAAAAAAATTAGATTTTTGTTTTATAAACATTGAAAGAATATAAAATCGTATCGAGAATACAGTAGTACTCTTGTTGCTGCCAGTATCTTATCGCGAGGTTCACAGCTTCTCTCGAAGCAGAACCGTTGGCTACATCAGCGATGCCACTTCCATTTGCTTGCTGCGCTGGTGCGGGGAAACGGAACTGGCTGGGCTCGGCGGGCGGAATTCCTTCCACACCCCCCCTTCCGCCCGCCGAGCCCGCGTAGCAGGCGAGCCAAACCTTTCTTTTTTCAACTGGCGGTGTATTTTAAAAATAGCTCGAACTGAATTCTGTCCTCGCCGCGCACAGCGCGGCTCGGAATGGGCGGGCGAGCAAAAATGAGCGGCTCCGCCGCGAACATTCCAAACTGCAAAAGAACCTGAAAACAAATCGGCTCGAACCATATTTTGTAAGGGCAAAAGAAATTTTTTCATAAATTCATAAATACATAAGAAATCTCCAAAAATGGCCTAAAATAGGCCTATTTTTGTCTATTTCCAATTAGACATAATTATCCCCAATAGCTTGTAATCACCTGAAGTGGGGTTTGCAAATTGATTCCTAAATGCAATCTCTGTTCATTGTAATATTTTAAATAATGAGACAGAGCTTTATTGATAATACTAACATCTT
>JBFMFK010000006.1:0-86862 GCA_040752125.1 Patescibacteria group bacterium
TATCGTAGGGCATCTTCATATAGCTTCACAAAGCCCCTGACGCCGGTATATACGCAATGAATATGATGATAAAAGGCCACAACTATTGCTTTCCTAAAGAGTGCAATATGTATGTGGCCTTATGCATCTAGTAGCTATTCAATCTCGAGTCCCATACTTTTAGCTGTACCTTCAATGATTTTCATTGCACTTTCAATATCATTGGCATTTAAGTCCTCCATTTTGCGCTCAGCAATCTCCCGCAACTGTGCCTTTGTGATTTTCCCGGCCTTATTGGCGATATTTTTACCAGAACCCTTTTCCACACCGGCCGCTTTCCTCAGTAAATCAGAGGCTGGAGGAGTTTTTAGATTAAAGTCAAAAGTCCGGTCCTCATAAACAGTGATTTCTACCGGAATAATATCATCTCCTTTTTCCTTAGTAGCTTCATTGAACTGATTAACAAATTCGCCGATATTTATTCCGTGCTGTCCTAAAGCTGGTCCAACAGGTGGAGCGGGAGTTGCCTTACCTGCAGGAATCTGCAGTTTGACGATTGTTTTAACTTTTTTCATAAAAATTAGTTTTAAGTAATCAGTATGTTAATAGTCAGACAACTTTATTTTTATACTGGATACTAACATACTGGCTACTGACTACTAGATTTTCTTCACTTGAAGAAAATCTAGTTCTACCGGAGTTTCTCGACCAAAGATAGAAACTAAAACCTTAATCTTTCCCCGTTCCTCGTCAACATCACTGATTTTCCCCTCAAAATCTTTAAAGGCACCATCAGTGATCTTGACGATATCTCCAGTATGAAAGTCCATTTTATATTTTGGCTCCTTAACACCCATTCTTTGGAAGAGATTATCAATTTCCTCTTTAGAAAGAGGCACAGGAGTAGTTCCTGAGCCCACAAATCCAGTAACGCGCGGAGTATTTCTAACCACATACCAAGAATCATCAGTAACAGTCATTTCAACCAAAACATAGCCAGGATAAATTTTTTCTTCAACTACCACTCTTTTCCCAGTTTTGATTTTTATCTTTTTCTCTTTTGGCACCAAGACATTAAAAATTTTGTCTTCCATTCCTAAAGACTCAATGCGCTGTTTCAAGTTTCTGACTACTGCATCTTCATAGCCAGCATATGTATGAACAGCGTACCAATTCCTTCCGGTTTGTAATTTTTGTTTCACCATTTTAGAGTACTAATCTATCTATTAATAGGCGAAAAATGATATCAAAAAGTCCCAAAAACAAAGCCACAGCCAAAGACACCCCAATGACAAGAAGGGTAAAATTTACAGTCTGTTTTCTACTGGGCCAGTTTACATTTTTTAATTCAATTTTAGTTCCTTTAAGATAATTTAATAATTTATTCATAAGTTTTGAGTAGTCAGTATGTTAGTAGTTAAATTTTAAATTTGTCTGGCTACTCTTGGCTGACTACTAACTACTTCTTTTCAAAAAAGCCCTTGGCCGGGCTTATGATTAAATAATAAATAATCGTAAAAATAAGTCAACCCTACCAGTAAAAAATCCCGCTTTTAGCGGGATTTATCTTTAAGAGGCAAATCATATATATTTTTAATATCTATCACCTGTTTTAAGACATTAGATATTTTTTCTGTGCCGATAATTGAAACCTGTTTTTTCCGGTTTTTGGCTTCTTTTATAAGATGGGTCATGTGTTTATCGTGACCCACCACAATTATATCGGTAATTTCTGAAAAATTACAAAATTTCATACCGCTCTGAATCAAATGGATATCAACAGTATCTTCAGTTTTATCAGATTCAATGGTCTTTTGACATAAAACGATTTCAAATCCGAGATCACTCAAGTTTTCAGGAAGAGAATAGACGCGATGGTCAGGTAAAAAAATAAAGGCAAAAATAATTTCTCCAAATTCTAGTAAAAATTCATGAAGTTTTTGGAAATCTATTATTTCTCCTTTTTCTATTGCTTTAAAAGAAATATTTTCATAATCTATTAAGACAATAGTTTTTCGTTCTTTTTTTTTCTTTTTTAAGAGCAATTTTCACCTCCATCAGAAAAATGGCCGGATGCGAGTTTTTTACTCTCGCATCCGGTTCAAAATCACTTAGAAGAGTGGTAATAGGCGGCCAAACCAGCCCGCAACATTTTTATAAATTTCTCAGCTAATTCTGCCAGTTCACCAGGTATTGTTTCGGGAATCTGGTTTTTTGTAAACCAGGAAAATGGTATCCATTTGCCCGCAAACTCCTGCATCCACTGCAGGCTTCCGGCACCAGTCAAGATCTTAATTCCTGTGATTGCTTTCTCATTGTACATTTTTATTGGACAGAGAGAAAGCAATCCCGCTCCTTCGAACCATTTCCGTCCAGATTCATCAACACGCTCCGGGAAATAAATGGAATATGTTCCGTGTTCTCCTGCTTTAAAAAGTGAGAGGTCTGGTCTACCTTTCTTGCGGATTACCCCGATTTCATTCCGATTCTTTTCGTCCTCAATTTTGCGTACTTCATTAAGGTACTTACGCAATTCAGCTTCTAAAGCTCTTTGGGCAGGAGTTTTCTCTTCTTCTACTAGAATCGGAATATAAACTATACGGTTAAAAAACAAAGTTCCTGCAGGCCATTTTTTAGTGGCCTGATTTTCTTTAATCTCTCCTTGATCAGCAATGCGATATCGGCCGCAATCTACGCAACGTTTAAGAAAATCTTTTGCCAGGCCGACTTCTTTCGGTGCTGACCTTATTTCCTGGATAAAGAGTGAGAACTTCATATGCTTCTTGAGCTCTTCATCTCCTGATTGGAGGAGTCTTTCTTTAAGCTTCTCTAGATCTGTCATCTTTTTTTTGTCATCATCAGAAAGAACGCCATGCAATGCTATTTGTCGAAGAACATTAATCTCGCGCTGAATAGCGATTGCTTTTTGAGCCGCGATTTCAGCATATCTCCGTCTCTCTTGAACCTGCTTTTCTTTTTCTGCAATTTGTTCGGTAGTCATCTTCTCAATAACTATCTCATCAAGACTTAACAAATTATCGTTCTTTCTTTTTTTGGCTTCTTCTGCTTTTTTAAAAGCTTCAACTATTTTGTTCATTTCAAACCTCCAAAAAATTTAGAAAAATTTTTTCTTCAGAAAAATAGCTCCAAAAAAAACCCTAAAACCTCCTTTCTTTAGTTATCAAAGGACTACAAAGTAGTCTCAACAGACTATACATCATTTAATTTCGTATGTCAAGCTGACAATAATTGTTATTTTGTTTTCACCAGCGGGAATTTCCGGAGCAATTTCCGGGCCGCCACCAACTCCCAGTGCCTCACTTTTAAAAATTGGTGACACTTCGCCAGATTCAGAAAAATTAACTAAGCGCAGTAATTTAACATTTAAATCTTCTTTTAGTTCCTCGGCTTTTTGTTTTGCTTTTTCAATGGCCTGCTTTCGTGCTTCCCTTTTCACTGCCTCTTCGTCATCAATGACAAAACTGATACTGCTGATTTGATTAGCGCCAGCTTCTGTTGCGCCTGATAAAATTTTCCCCACATTATCAAGATTTCTTACTTTTATGTCCAAAGTCTGATTGACCTCGTATCCCCTGAATACTCTGCCTCTATTTTCGATATAATCGTAACGGGGGAAAATATTATAAGAAGAGGTTTTAATATTTTTCTCTTCTACCCCAGATTGTTTTATGAATTCCACAACTTTATTTATTGCCTCAGTGTGTTGTTTCTGCGCTTCAGCAGCAGTTGCTGCTTCTTTGACTACAGATATAGAAATCTGGGCTGTATCTGGTTTGGCAAAAATCTCTCCAGTTGCATTAACAGTGATAGTATCTATTTGATTAAGATTTCTGCCTATATATTTATTTTCTTTAATTCCATTATATGCTTCAACAGCCAGAAAAATCGCCAAAATAATGAAAGTGATACTTAATAATTTTTGCAGATTTTCATTTAACATATTTTTATAAAATTACCTGATAATGTTAAAATTATATCATTTTTTGAAAATTTTTGATACAATAAATAGGCTGCGGGCGTAGTTTAGTGGCAGAATGTCTGCCTTCCAAGCAGAAGACGTGAGTTCAATTCTCGCCGCCCGCAAATGCAGAGGAGACTTACACATGGCGGCTTTAACTAAGACGGGGCTCGACTCTTCTCAATAACACTGCATTTGTAGCAACAATGAGAGAAGAAGTAGACATCAACAAGGCTGAAATTTCAGGACGCAGAGAAATTCCAAACGAAGGATAAAATATCCCTGCTGCAACCGGAATGGCAAGAAGGTTATAAATTGCCGCCCAAAAAAGATTTTGCTTCATTTTTCTTACTGTTGCCCTGCTCAAATTTATCGCTTTTACAATATCATAGGGATCGGACTTCATTAAAACTATATTGCCCGTTTCAATGGCCACATCTGTGCCTGCGCCAATGGCAATACCGATATTGGCCTGGGCCAAAGCCGGAGCATCATTAATGCCATCTCCGACCATGGCGACAAACATTCCTTCATCTTGAAGTTTTTTGATATACTTGACTTTATCTTCTGGAAGTACCTGGGCAAAATATCGGTCAATACCAAGTTCCTGCGATACAGCTTTTGCTACCTGTTCATGATCACCAGTAATCATTGCCACTTCCAATCCTAGCGACTTGAGTTCTAATATAGATTTTTTTGCCGCAGGCCGAATACTATCGGCAACGCCGATCACACCTATTGCCTGTCCCTCAATAGCAATAATACTGATTGTATTGCCAGTATTAAGAAGACGGTCAATATCTTTTTTGATTGGCGAAAGATCAATTTTGTTCTCTTTCATTAACCGTTCTGTGCCAGCAATAATTGATTTTCCATTTACTACAGCCTTCACGCCATGACCAGCGACAGCCTCAAATTTTTCTACTTTCTCATTTGCACCAAGATTGTTCTTTTGTGCCTCTTCAAGAATAGCAGTACTAATTGGATGACTTGAACCTCGCTCAACTGATGCTGCAAGTGATAATATTTCATTGTGATCGTATCCAGATCTGGCAACAATCTCTGTTACTTTAGGCTTGCCTTCAGTCAAAGTTCCTGTTTTATCAAGTATAATGGCCTTGAGTTTAGAAACATTCTCAAGTGTGGCTGCGTCTTTAATTAAAATATTATGTTTAGCACCAAGGCCTGTGCCCACAGCCACAGCAGTCGGCGTTGCCAATCCCAATGCATCAGGACAGGCAATAACCACTGTGGAAACAGCAAAAGTTAAAGCAAAAATAAAGGCGGCATTACTAAGAAAATACCAAACCAAAAAAGTCGCAACTCCAGAACCAATGGCCAAGATAACCAGCCAGGCTGCGGCCTTGTCTGCCAGACGCTGGCCAGGAGCTTTAGAGTTCTGGGCAGTTTCAACCATTTTGATTATTTGCGCCAAAGCCGTATCAGAACCAATCTTTTCCGCCTTAAATTTCGCTTGCCCAGTTTTATTGATTGAACCGCCAACAACTTTGCTGCCAATTTTCTTCTCAATAGGAAAAGATTCACCTGTTACCAAAGATTCATCAATGGCAGTCTCACCTTCAATCACCTCTCCGTCTACTGGCACCTTGTCTCCTGGTCGAAGCACGACAATGTCGCCGACAACTACTTCGGCTACTGGCAGAGTTATTTCTTTGTTATTACGGATAACATTAGCTTGTGGAGGAACTAAATCAAATAAAGCTCGCAAAGCATCTGAAGTACCACGACGGGATTTCATCTCCATCCAATGGCCAAATAAAACAAAGGTCACCAAAAGAGCAGCAGCCTCATAAAAAGTTTCTGAACTAGGCCGAATGACAGTAAGTAATACACTAAAAAGATAAGCTGCCAAAACACCAGTAGCCACCAAGACCGCCATATTGAGTTTTCTGGCCTTGAGAGAATAATACGCGCCAGTAATAAAAATTGATCCTGTCCAGAAAACAACAGGAGTTGTGAAAATGAAAAGGGTCCAATTAACAGGTATCAGTGCCGGCAGGTTAATCTTAAAAAAATTTATACTCACTGGTGAATAAAGAAAAATCGGTATTGACAGAAAAAAAGAAATCCAAAACCGGCGACGCATATCTGCTTCCATTTGCTTGGCAATCTGCGGATCGGTCATTGCTACCTCATGATCCTGATGACTCATATGTCCCATAAAATTATTTTTAATTTTCGGGATGCCGAGAGTCGAACTCGGGCTGCACCCACCCCAAGGGTACGTACTGCCGTTATACTACATCCCGCAATCTCATTATATCAAAGAAAAATTTGGCTCAAAGCCAACAAAAGTTCAAAGCCAACAAAACTTGGCTTTGAGCCAACAAAATCAGCCTGTCAAAAAACAATGACAGGCTGATTATTTTAATTCTGGATTTTAATCCCGGATTACTGACCAATTTTCTTTAGTTTTTCTTCAAGCTGACGGATGAGATTCAAAAGCTCTTGAATACGTGCCTGGATAGAAGAAGTAGCTCTTCCTCTAAAAGACAGATTATTGATTTTAGAGACAACGATAACTCGAGTGTTTTCATTAAAATTTCCCTTTCCTGAAAGCACGTCGCCTGGCTTAAAATCATCTAGGGTAATTCTCTGGCCGCCACCGATTATCTTTGCACCACTAACATTTACATCGTGATTAAATCCGTAGAATTTAACATTGAGGGTGTTTGTTGAAGTGGAAACTGAATTAACAACCACACCACTGACAATGAAATTACCATTGAATTTCATAGTCACTGATCTTGATTCATCGCTTTTTTTAAAATCATCTTTTTCAATATTCGTGGCATAGGCCACCATTGAAAAAGAAACAGCAAGGACAATAATAGAGAAAATAATAGCTATTTTAAGATTTGATAAGTTCTGCATATTGTTTATTTTGCTTATAATTTCTGACCTTTCTAAACGTTTAATTATTATATCATTCAGCAAAAAACTTGCAATACTTTCAACTGAAAAAATGTTCAGTGGTTATTCATCAAACCTTGCTCAATAATGAAAGAATTAAAGTTAGTTTAATACACTTCTTGGGTGACCTAGGGGATTTGCACCCCTGCTGGCACTTCCACAGAGTGCTGTGCTCACTACTACACCAAGGCCACCATTGGGTCATTAAATTAATATCTGGGGTGTTTTTCTTTTATACCGAGGTTTACATATCTGGCCAATGCGAATAGAAGCGATGACAAGCGATTAAGATATTTTAGTGATTCTGGAGAAATGTTTTTCTTGCTTGCCACACATCGTCTTTCTGCTCTTCGCGCCACAGCTCGGCTGTAATCTAAGAGGGCTGATAATTCTGTTCCACCCGAAATTATGAAATTTTTAATCTTGGGCAACTTTTTTTCAATTTTATCAATTATTTTTTCTATTTCAGTTCTTCTATTTTTTTTTATGCCTTTACCACAACCAGCCACTTCACCTTGCAAAATAAATAAATCATTTTGAATATCTTCTAATGTTTTGGAGGTTAAACCTCCAATTGGAGGTTTAACCTCCAAAGATTTTACCTTGCAAAATCCCAAGAGTGAATTTAATTCATCAAGACTGCCAAGAGCTTCTATTCTTAGAGAACTTTTGAGAAAATTTTTTTTGCAATCAAAAATTGTCGTCAGGCCCTTGTCGCCAACTTTAGTATATAGCATCTTAAATTAAATTAAGAAATTTTTAAGACTCTTGTGCCAACTTTGGTTTCTTGTTCCACCTTCACGGCTACTTCCTCTCCAGATTTTCCTCCTTTGATGGGCTTATGTTCAACCTGTATAGAATCAACTGTCTGAGTAAACTCATTCTCTCCGTGAATGAATTTTACTGTGTCTCCAATCTTGAGATCGCTTGATAGCCTGATGACTGCCACCATTGCTTTATCAAAATAGTGTATAACCTTTCCTATTTCTTGTTCCATAACTTTAATACCTAGTATTTTGTATAATTTCGTATATTGTCTACTTAATACTAGATATAATACACGTATTTGGCCCTTGACCAGAGGGTTACTTTAATCATACAGAAAAATAAAAATTTTTGAAGCGGTTTGCCCAGGGCGGGATTTGAACCCGCACGCTCTTGTGAGCCATGCCCCTCAAGCATGTGTGTATACCAGTTCCACCACCTGGGCATCAATCTTAAGGCTCGGTTTTTATGTCTTCAGATTCTTTTTTCGTTGCACTGCGTATTTGCTTCATCTTTCTGCGAATTTCTCTGGCTGCTTTATTGCGGACATAATATAATTTGGCACGCCGCACTTTTGATTTTCTCACGATTTCTATTTTTTCTATGATTGGGGAAAAAACTGGAAAGATTCTCTCAACTCCGATCCCATCAGAAATTTTTCTGATAGTAAAAGTGGCTCCCGATTCAAAACCATGCTTGCGAGCTATTATCAAACCATCAAAAGACTGGAGGCGGGTTTTATCTCCTTCTTTAATTTTCTGCCAAACCCGGACTGTGTTCCCGGGTTTCAAATCCCATTTTTTTCTTTCTTCTATGTTGACATTAGCTAAACTCATAACAATCTATAAATTAACATTTTGCTCTTTTTCCTGCAACTTCTTTAAAACTTTTTCTAAATCATCTGGCAAATAAGTCTCAAGTTTTATTCTACCTCCTGAAAGTGGTAAAGTAAATTCTAAGGCGCGAGCATGAAGAAAATGGCGAGTCAAATTAAGGGGGCATTTTTGCTTTTTTGGCCCATATAATTTATCGCAGACAACCGGATGGCCAATGGCTTTTAAGTGCACTCTTATCTGATGCATCCTTCCTGTTTTTGGATAAGCCTCAATAAGAGTAAAATCTTTGAATCGTTTAATAATCTTGTACTCTGTAACAGCCTCCCTGATTTTACCAATGGCTTTTTGAGTAGCCCGCCTGTCGGCGAGGCAGGTTTTTTTGCGAAAATCTTTTTTGCTTTTGCCAATCGGCAATTTAATCATTCCCGCTCGTTCCTTAAGATGTCCATACACCAAAGCAAGATATGTTTTTTTGATTTGTCTTTTTTGGAACTGTTCTTTTAGATATTCAAAAGATTTCTGATTTTTTGCAACCAGTAAAATACCTGAAGTATTTTTATCAAGTCTATGGACAATACCCGGCCTTTCAGTGTTCTCGCCAACACCTATCACTTGCGGCCGATTTTGCTTTATCCAATCTATAATGCTGGGGTACTCGCCATGAACAACAATCCCAGCAGGCTTGTCTATTGCCAAGATGTCATTATCTTCATAGATTATTTCTAAATCTTTCATCTATGGGCGGCGAAGGATTTGAACCCTCGGCCTTCTCGGTGTAAACGAGACGCTCTGACCAGCTGAGCTAGCCGCCCAATGGGCGCATCCTGATTTGAACAGGAGACCTCTATCGTGTGAAGATAGCGCTCTAACCAGCTGAGCTATGCGCCCTTTCATTTTCTCCCCAGCAGGAATCGAACCCGCATCTTCACCTTAGAAGGGTGCTACTCTGTCCGTTGAGTTATGGGGAGATACATAATTATAATGACGGATCTTTAATTGAAGGGGGGTTGGAAATTGTATTATCAAAAATCTTTTTTCTCTCTGATAAATCTTCCATCAGTTTTGTTAATGATTCTTTTTTGAAAATAATAGTTTTATTCTCATAATTGAGATTAACTTTAATACCTGATTCCACTTTAGAATAATATTGCCAAAAAACATAAGCACCTATCCCAAAACATACAGTTAACGAGATTAAAAAAAATGATAATAGTATTTTCCAATCTCTTATTAATTTAATCTCCGTAAAGCGGTCGTTACGATAGATAAAATATCCTATTATTCTGTTAAAATCAAGTTTTTTCATTTTATTATTTGATGATATATGTTGTCAATAAAATTTTAAAATCACCTCTCCAAAGTTCACTGATCTTTGATAATCTTAATTCTTTTAAGACTATGCTATTCGGGAGGTTTCCTAAAAGGACTATAAATTGGAAAACATTGGAAAATGAACCTTCTGCATGTAAATTTAAAATTGGTTTTTCTGTCTTCTTATCCGCAAAATCAATTGAGTCAAATTTTACTTCCAAACCGAGTTTTTTTCCTGTTGACTCAAGATTTTCTATAAAGGAAACCGTACTCTCTTTATCAAGAAAAATAGAATTAACTTCCTTCCATTGTTCTTTGATCTCTTCTATTTCTCTTTTTAGTATTTTAATATTCTGCTCTTTGTTTTCGGCAAGAAACAAATCTTGGGGGATTTTATTCAAAATGATAATCTGATTCTCTATTCTTAAATAAAAGTAGAAAACTGCAAACAGAGCTAAAAGGTCTAAAAAAACAACCAATATTATAGAAATAATAAATTTTTTATTACTCATTTTTATTACTCATTAATTTTGATACTTATATTAAACTCTACATTTTCTGATCTCAAAAAATTGCTGATTGGCGACACAACGTCCTTAATTTCAGGTATCTTTCTTAAGTTGTCGGAGAAATCCGATAAAGATCTTCGTGTCTTGCTTAATCCCGTAATCGTAATAGTATCGGCATCATCTTTTTCACCATTGGCCTGATACAAAAAGGAATTTATTTTTATATCGTCTGATTTAAGATAGATTATCTCTTCAATAAGTTGGGAAATATCGCTTTTTGGTTTCTGGTATTGATTCAGATTTGAAATTTTTGAGTTTACATCTGAAATGAAATTGATTATTTCTTGATCTTCTGGTGACCTCAATTTTTTAATTGCAAAAGAAAATCTTTCTTCATATAATCTCTTTTGGCTATTTGCCGTAAAAAATATTATCACCGCAATCAGCAATAAGAAGATTATGATTAGAAACAAGCCGGCGCCTGCAACAATAATGAACCTTCTTAGATATTCTTTCTTTAAAGCTTTTTTATTTTCTAATGGGAGTAAGTTGATCATTTTATTTAATTTACAAAGATTTTAGAACTAAGCCCAGCGCAGTGGCATAGATTAAAGATTCTTTATATTCTATTTCAGGAATTTTTTCTTCAAAAGAAACTATATTGACCCAGGGGTTGGCTCGTTCAACGGGCAGTTTCAACTCATAAGATAAATATTCCGGCAATCCTAATAGATTGGCGCCGCCTCCACAGATGATAATTTTCTTCAGAACATCGCTCTCTTCATCGCCACTCATTCTTGAATCCCAATAGAGTATGTGTTTTTTTATTTCATCTTTCACTGCAGCGATTATGGGCAGAAGAGAATCAAAAATTTTTTCATTTCCTTTCTTTTTAATCAGCCCTTTAGTTCTTTTTATTTCCTCTGCTTCAGAAAAATCTAGAGATAAATCTTTGGAAAGAGTAAGTGTCAAATCATCTCCTCCTATGTGTATTGTTGAAGTAAAATGAATCTTATTATTCTCAATAATGGCAGAGGTTACCCTTGCCGCTCCAAAATCAATCAAAAGAACAGACTCTTTATTTCCTTGAGGAATAACTGCTCTGGCAAGCGCCTGAGACTCAATTTCAAAAGTTAAAGGCAGCATTCCGGCAGCAACAAAAACGTCTCTATAGTTTTCTATAAGATTTTTTGGCATTGCCGAAAGATTAACAAGAAGACTATTATTATTTCTCATACCTATAATTTCAAAGTCAAAAATGGCATTTTCAACCGAAAGAGGAATGTGTTCTTCGAGTTGTAACTCTAGAGCATCTCTTATCTCCTCCTCTTTTAGAAATGGAAGAACTATCCTGCTCAAGAAAGCTTTTTCTTCAGGAAGTGCAACATTTATGAAATTTATTTTAAGTTCTTTTTTAAGAGATTTTAGGAATTTTATAAAATTTTCTTTCTGGTGAATTTCTCCGGATTCAATAAAACCCTTGGGTATAATCCTAGAGCCAAAACCAGAAACTGTAAGATTCCCTCTTTTTTGTGAAAACTGCACAAATTTTAACGATCTGTCAGAGAGATCGATTCCAATGGCCGGCATACTTAAATAATCAGGGATAGGAATAGCATTAAGAACCCATTTAAGAAACATAATATCTCTATTTTATAACATTAAACCCTAAAAGAAAAACCAATTTCAGAAAACACTCCTCAAATGACCTGCTGCTTCCTCTGGAGGAACCACCACAACTTCAACTCCGGTTCCCAATTCAACTCCAGCCCATTTATAGGTTCTGGGCAGAATCTCTATATGCCAATGATAATAAGGAATATCTTTTACTTTGGCAGATGCAGTATGTATAAAAAAATTATAATCAGGATTTTTCAATGCCTTAGAAATTCGATGAAGGGCATCTTTCAGGCTATGGGCGAGATAAACTAATTCTTTATCCGAGATCTCTTCAAAATCAGAGCTATGCTCTATGGGAAAAATTCTTGTCTCATAAGATACTCTTGAGGTATAGGGGCAGATTGTTATAAAATAAGGATTTTTTGCAACAATTCTTTTTCCTTCCTTTCTTTCATAATCAATCATAGTGCAATGAACGCATTTTTTATTTTTTTTATAAAAATTTATTCCACCATTGATGCTCCTAGAAACATCGGGGGGTATAATCGGCATAGCCACAAGTTGAGAGTGAGGATGTTCAATTGTTGCCCCTGCTGATTCTCCTTGATTATGAAATATCAAGACATACTCTACACATTTATTCTTTTCCAGCATTTTGTACCTTTGACGGTATGCCTTAAGAATTAAAATTATTTCTTCAAGCGACATCCTCTCTATCGGCTTATTGTGATCACGCATAATGATTACTTCGTGAAAACCAACTGCCTCTATTTTTTCATAGGGCCCGTAATGAGAAATGGTCGGGCAGATATCGCTTTTCAAAAGCATCGGATATTTGTTGGGAATGACCTGTATAAACCAGTCATTAAAAGATTTTGCTTCTTTTTTGGCAAACCAAATTATCGGTTTAGGATTGCCGCTTTTTTGCGGGTCTTCAAAGGGACAATTTTTCTTTGTGTCTTTTTTGGGGACTTTTTTCTTTTTGCTGAGAAAATTGGGTTTTTTGCCTCTTCCTCTTATAGAAGAAACCAAAATCCATTCTCTACTGACTAGGTCTTTTCTTATCTCTTCAATAAAATTTTTATTCTTTTTATTCATCATATTTTCCTTTCATTAAATTCAAGCGAATTCTTAAAACATCCAGCAAGACTTTAAAATATGAAAATAATTTGACATGACTATGAGGATCATTAATCCAGTGAATTGGAATAATGCCGATTTTGTATCCAGATTTCCTTGCGAGGGCAAGTATTTCCACATCAAAGGCCCAGCGATTAATTTTTGTTAATTTAAAAATTTTTTCCGCAACATAATCTCTAAATGCCTTAAAACCGTTTTGTGTGTCCCAAATTCCCGGCACCGCCATAATCTGAATATATAAATTACCCATATTGCCCATTAATCTTTTGTACCAGGGTTGTGGAACTTCTTGGCTAGCTCCTTTTGCATCTTTTGGATCGCGAGTGCTGATGACTAAATCATAACTCTTGTCAAAAAATGGCCGCATCTGTTCAAAATAAGAAATGTCAGTTGAATTATCAGCATCAGTAAAAAGACGAATTTTTCCTTTGGCTGCCAACATCCCCTCTTTTACTGTGTAGCCTTTTCCTTTATTCTGCTTGCGGTCTATTAAACGTAAATTGGGAATCTGTAACTGGAGATCGCGAACAATATCAGCAGTATTATCTTTTGATCCGTCACAGACAACTAAAATCTCATAAGAATAAGGTTGTGTTTGAAGATAGAAGGAAATCCGTCTAAGGGTTTTGAAAATCCTTTCTGCCTCATTATAAGCTGGAATGATAATTGATAAATATAATTCTGAATTTTTCACATTTTTATTTTAGCATTTTCTTCTTTTCAATAAAACTCCTTAGAATAAGTGCAGCAGCTGAAGCGTCAATTTTTTTACTTCTTTTCTGAAAGTGTCTGGCTTCTTGAGTAGTTAATATTTCAGTTTGATATTCAATTGGCAAATTCGTTTCTTTTTTCAGTAAGATTTTAAATTTTTCAATCTTTTCCATAATAGGATTAGGTCGACCATTATAATCAATTGATTCTCCAAGAATGATTTTTCTTACATTATTTTCTTTGCAAATTTTTTTAATTTTCCTAATCACATTTTTATTGTTTTCAAGCACATTATGCGCAAATGCAAAACTAGCGTTTTCATCAGAAAGCGCGATGCCAATTCTCTTTTCCCCATAATCAATCCCCATTAATCGCATAATAAACTTTGTCCTAAACTAAGTTTGGGTCAAAATCTTGATAGTGTTCTTCTGTAAAATTTTTATATTCTTCAGAATTTTTAAATTGACCTGCAATAATATCTTTTTTGAGTAAATGTTGCCAGCGATTCTGCGAAACAAAATCTTGATAACTTGACCATGGATAAAAATGCTCTTTATTTTTCCAAGATTCTAAGTCCTTAGAATTTTTATGAATATAACACGAAAGAATCAATAAATAGTCGTTATTATCAATGTGTTTTGAATGAAAATTACTTTCAAAAAGATGGCCGCGTCTTTCATATTTTATATTGTAGTATTTAGAATGACTGACTAAAATTTTATGAAGATATTTTGAAATATTACCCCCTTCTCTTTCTCTAAGTAATAAATGAAAATGTGTAGGCATTAAACAAAAACATATAATATCTGTTAATGATTCTCCCAATTTTATTTCCCCGCTTAATATGTCCCAAACTAAGTTTAGGGCAATGGCACGGTCAAGGCGTGGAGTTGGATTAATTGTATTTGAAGAAAAAAGTAAAGATAGAAAACGATTGTAATCTCTGTCCTCGCGAAAGATTTCTAAATTTCCTATGCCGTGAACATATATATGATAAAATTCTCCTTTAGCAAATGTATGTGGTCTCATTAATTATATTATTTATATTATTGACCCAAACTTAGTTTGGGTCAAGCAAGTTAATATCTCTGCTCCGAATTTTGTGACAACAACAGTGTGCTCAAAATGCGCTGCCAAAAAGCCATCTTTTGTTTTCCAAGTCCAGCCGTCTTTATCAAGAAAAACATCGGCATTCTCTTCTGTCACCATTGGCTCAATCGCTAAGGTCATACCATTTTTTAATTGGATGCCCTTTCCTTTTTTCCCGAAATTGGGAATGTCAGGCTCCTCATGAACACTATACCCTATGCCATGGCCAACCAATTTTTTTACCACATTAAAACCTCTTGCCTCAACATACGACTGGATGGCGAATCCAATATCTCCTAAAAATGAACCATCCTTTATTGTCTTTATGCCTGCCATCAATGCCCTTTGTGTTATTTCAATCATATCCACAGTTTTTTTGTTAAGTCGCTCAATAGCATCAACAGCAAAAGTGATTGCCATATCTGTATGTAAATTCTTATATCTTATACCCAAATCAATACTTACGACATCTCCTGATTTTAAAATTCTTTCCTTGCTAGGAATACCGTGCACTACCTCATCGTTTATGGAAACGCATAAAACTGCAGGAAATGGTCTTTTACCATCCGGCCCCTTGTAATTTTTAAAGGAGGGATTGCACCCGGATTTTTTGACAAGTTCTTCCGCCTTATCATTCAATTCAATCGTAGCCATTCCAGCCTTGGTATATGCAGAAACCTGATAAAGAATATCAGCGAGCAGCCTTCCAGACTCTTTCATAATTTCTATTTCTTTAGGTGTCTTGATATAAATCACAAATTTAATAATTTCAAAATATCCCCATGAACATTTTCAATACTTTGTTCACCGTTAATCTTTATTATTTTCTGCTTTGTGGCTAAAAAATTTAAGGCCGGCACAGTCTGATTTTTATATTCTTTCATGCGCACATCAAAAATCTCTTTTTTATCTATATCTCTTTCCTGAAGCACGCCATGGCATTCCGGACATTTTACACACGGTTTTAATTCATCAGATTCTATAAAAACATGTTCACCAGACTGGTTGCAAATTAATCTTTTTTCTATTCTTTTTTTTAATTCTTCATCTCTAACATCAATTTCTATAATCTTTAAATTTTCTTTTCCAAGAGAATCAATTAAAAAATCATAAAGCATTTCTGCCTCGTAAAGTGTGCGTGGTGAACCGTCGTAAATAATACCGTTGAACTCATTCTGATGATTGAATATCTCTTCTGTTTTTTCTTTTACGCGCTCGAACATCCATTCTTTATCAAAAAGCAAACCTTTTTCATATCTTTCTTTCTGTCTCATAGCAGGGGGATCATTATGAGAAAAAATATAATCTCTCCCTACTCGGCTGGAGATAAAATGAAAAAAACGAAATTTCTCTGCCAAAAGTTTTATCTGCGTCCCCTTACCTGAACCCGGAGGGCCGATAACAATGACTGCAAGAAAATTCCTGTTTTTATTCATATTCTCGCATAACGATTTGAGATTCTGTTTGTTTTATGGTTTCCAAGATAACAGAAACAACAATAAGAAGTGCGGTGCCGCCAATGGCCAAGGCAGGATTATTTGTAAAGGCTCGCATCACTAGAGGCAAAACTGCAATCAATCCTAAAAACACCGCGCCCACAAGTGTGATGCGGTGAAGAATTTTTGCAATGAATTCAGCGGTAGATCTTCCTGGTCTGATGCCCGGTATAAAAGCGCCGCTTTTTTGCAGATTAGTGGAAATAGCCTCAGGATCAAAGGTGACTGCTGTATAAAAATAAGTGAAGAGAAAAACCAAGACAAAATATAAAGATCCATAAATCCAAGCATTGTTTACAAAAATTGAAAGAAAATTGCTGAGAGAATTAAAAATCGGATGAGAAAATTTAGACAGAACATTGGCGATCATCTGAGGAAACAATAAGATAGAGATGGCGAAAATGATCGGTATCACTCCTGCCTGGTTCACTCTCAAAGGCAGGTGAGTTGAAACTCCTCCGTACATCTTCATTCCCCTGACTTGTTTGGCATAGGAAATAGGAATGGGCCGATCTGCTTCAGTTATCAAGACTACTCCGGCAATGATAAAAACCGCAGCCACCAAAAAGCCGAAGGCCAAGGGAAGTATTGAGGGATCAAAATTTGGATAAACATATTGGAAGATAAGCTGATTTAATGTTGTTGGTATAGAAGCAACAATGCCGGCGAAAATTAAAAGTGAGATACCGTTTCCAATACCATGCTCGGATATTAATTCTCCTAGCCACATCAAAATTATTGAACCAGTTACAACAATAATAATATTTAAAAATCTGTCAAACAGAGTAGGGCTGGTTAAAACGCCTCCTTTTTCCAAAAGTGCCAATAGACCAAAACCCTGCATAGCTGCTAAGGGAACAGTTAAGATCCTTGAGTATTGGTTAAATTTCTGTCTTCCTATTTCGCCCTCTTCATGATAAAGCTCTTTTAATCTGGGAGAGATCATTGTCATCAACTGCATAATGATAGTGGCAGTGATATAAGGAGCCACGCCAAGCATTGCTATTGAAAGATTAGATAATCCTCCTCCGGAAAAAATATTGAGCAAGCCAAAAAACTGATTGCCTGCTAAAAAAGACTGCAGTTTCAGTTGATCAATGCCCGGAATTGGTATGTTTGCGCCAATTCTAAAAAGGACAAGAATAAAAAGCACAAAAAGTATTTTTTTGCGTAAATCCTTATCTTTAAAAATTATCCTTAATTTTCTTAAAAAATTATTCATATTTTCCTCCGACTTTTTCTATTTTTGTTTTTGCTGCGCCTGAGATTATACAATCCGAGATAAATAGTTTTTTTGTCAGCTTACCATCGCCTAATATTTTCACCCTGGGAAATTTACCTTTATGTTTTCTGATTAATTTTTTCTCAAAAAGAATCTTGGGATTAATTTTATCATTATCAGAAAAGTTCTTTTCTAAAAGACCAAGATTAACAACCAGAGGTTTGGGAATTATCGTCTTAAATCGATAACCTCTCTTTTTAGGGAGTTTTTTGATCACATCTCTTAATTGAGGTCTTATTCTTCTGCCAGCCCTTGCCTTTTGCCCCTTCATACCCCTGCCAGAGTAAGTTCCCCCTTTCCCTCCTCTGCCTATTCTCTTTTTCCGTCTTTTCTTTATCCTTGGTTTTAGTTGATTCAATTGCATACTTTATCTTAACATTATCTTAACATTTTTAACGCCTTAATTGTGGCGCGGGCATTATTTAATTTATTTTTGCTTCTACTTAATATTTTTGATACCGCATTTTTAACTCCCCCCAACTCCAGAACCGTTCTTACAGAACTTCCCGCAATCAATCCTCTGCCCTTTGGCGCTGGTTGAAGAAAAACTATCGCACTTGCATATTTTGCATTAACCTTATAGGGAACGGAGAAATCTTCTGTGATTTTCAGTTTTATGGCATTCTTCTTTGCATTTCTAAATGCCTTTTCAATCGCAATAGATGTATCAGCACCCTTGCCCAAACCAACACCAACCTCTCCATTTCTGTTTCCTGCTACCACTGCCACCCTGAAACTAAATCGCCTCCCGCCAGCCACCACTCTGGCTACTCTTCTGATGTCTATTATTTTATAATCAAATTCAGATTTTTGATTCTTGATTTTCATAATATTAAAATTCAAGTCCTTTTTCCCGAAGTCCTTCTGCTACTGCCTTGATAATGCCGTGATATTTATATCCTCCCCGGTCAAAAACTATTTTTTTTATCCTCTTGTTTCTGGCTAACTCCGCCAATAATCTTCCAGCCTTCCTTGCCTTTTCTATCCTTCCCATTTTTTCTTTTATCTTGGAATCATTGTATGAAATGATCGTTTTGCCTCTTTGATCATCTATTAATTGGAGATTGATGTATTTATTTGAACGAAAAACAGAAAGACGTGGCCTATTGGCAGTGCCAGTAATTTTTGCCCTTACTCTTTTGTGTCTTCTATTTCTTGTTTTTAATTTTGACTTTTGCATTTTATTTATGCTTGCTTTTTGCCTGCCTTTCGACGGATAACTTCATTTTCGTATCTGATACCTTTACCTTTGTACGGTTCAGGTTTTTTTAGCTCTCTGATCTTCGCAGCGAAATTACCGACATTTTCTTTATCTATACCAGAGATAGTTATAATATTATTTTCAACCGCAACTTTCAAATCTTTGGGAATCTCAATTTTTACTGGATGGGAAAAACCTAAGCTTAAAAACAAGACATTATCCTGCATTTGGGCCCTGTATCCTATTCCTTCAACAATTAATTTTTTCTCATATCCTTTAGTTACACCCTCAATCATATTCCTTAAATGTGAGACGTATGTTCCTATCAACATTGGTGCTTCTTTTGTTTCTTTTTTTATTTTTAAATTAATCTCTTTGCCATCTATAGAAATCTCAATCTCATTTTTAAAACTTCTAGACAGCTCTCCTAAAGGACCCTTGACCATAAATTGATTATCTTCTTTTTTTACTTCTACATTGTCGGGAATCAATATTGGTTTTTTGCTTAATCTAGACATTTTTATTTGTGGTTATAATGAGATTGCAAAACTACCATATTTCGCAGATTAACTCTCCGCCAAGCTTATTTTTCTTTGCCTCTTTATCATCAAAAACCCCTTTGGATGTTGAAATAACCCAGATACCTTTGCCAGATTGAACATTGCGAATTTTGTTTGCGGAAATATAAATTCTTCTGGAGGGCTTGGAAATTCTTTTTAAATGACTAATCAATGGTTTCTTGTTTTTATCATAGCTAAGCGCAACATCAATTATTTTCTTATTTTTTCTGCCTTTTAGTGCTGATTTCTTAATAAATCCTCTTTTCTCTAAAATTTTTAAGATGTTTAATTTCAATTGGGAATAGGGAATGGCAACCGTTTCTTTTTTAACAGCCAGTCCATTTCTTATTATTGTCAGCATATTACCTATTGTATCCATAATAAAAATTTAAGATTTTTGACCAAGGGGCACTTACCAGGAAGACTTACGGATGCCTGGAATCAATCCTTCATTGGCAAGTTCTCTAAAGCAGATTCGACATAAATTAAAATCTCTTAGATATCCTCTTTTCCGACCGCAACGAAAACAGCGCCTTACAATTCGTGATTTGTATTTTGGCTTCTTTCTTGATCTTGCAATTGTTGATTTTTTTGCCATAGGTGAAATTTATGCTAATCATTTTTGAGAAAATGGAAATCCTAGAAGACGGAACAATTCCGTTGCCTCTTCCTTGGTTTTGGCAGTGGTGACAATAGTTATACCCAAACCAAAAACATTTCTTATGTCTTCATTACTAGTTTCCGGAAAAACAATGTGTTCCTTTATGCCTATGGTTAGATTGCCTGATTTATCAATAGCCCCAGTATTGATTCCCCTGAAATCTCTTGTCCTTGGCAGGGCAACATTGATTAACTTCTCAAGAAAATCATCCATCCTCTTTCTTCTTAAAGTCGCACTGAAGCCAATGGGCATTCCTTTTCTTAATTTAAATGTGGAAATTGATTTTTTTGCAGGATTGACTGCTGGCCACTGGCCTGTAATCAGCATAAGAGATTTTTTAATATTTTCTATCTTTTCTTTTTCGTCTTTTTTTGACCCAAAGCCAGTATTAACAATCACCTTTTTTATCTTAGGCACTGCTAGATCATTTCTGTATCCGAAAATCTTTTTCATCTCTGGCACGACTTTTTTTTCATATCTTTCTTTTATGCCTTGCACCATATTAAAAAAGGCCTATCCAGCCAATAAAAACATAATAGCAATTATCAAGATTTTTGCAAGAAAAATCTTTAGAGATTTAAGGACACGCAATAGTAGTGGCAGAGATTACATTTGCTGAATCAACAGTAATTCTATGACATCCGCCACTGGGATCCTTTAAGATAATGCCGGTACTTGGGGTGCTAACATAAACATCTCCGCCGCTTACATGTAATTTTTCTGCTGGCGCGTCTGTGCCGATGCCAACATTACCAGTATCTCTATCAATGGCTATATCTATACGATAGGAACCCGGATTTATCCATCTTAAAATATGGAAGTCGCCTTCTTGAACACCACCAATTTCTTTTTTATGCGCCATAACCCAAGTCTTATCAATATCAGCAGTCTCATCGTTTAAATAAAGCGCTGAATAAGTTCTATTAGCATCACCAACTCCTGAGATATGAATTCTTCCTTGTGTAGTAGAGTCATTGACTTGTAAGTTTCCCACGGGCTCTGTTGTCCCAATGCCGACGTTCCCAGTGACACTGTCAATAGCTAAATCTACCCTCCCATTAGTTGGGTCTATCCATCTTACAATATGAAAGTCATCTTCTTGAGGAGTGGCAGTCATTTTCTTGTGTGCAATGCCCCAATTGTTATTAAAATCCTGGGTTTCGTCATTCAAATAAAGACCCGAATAAGTCTGCCCAGTGACTGGCTCTGCAACACCAGAAATATGAACTATTCCTTGACTAAAGGCGTTATGAACGCCTAAGTTAGGAGCGGGGTTGGCCGTTCCAATTCCGACACTGCCACCCAACGTTGCAAGATAAGTATCAAAATCACTAGTAAGCCCGCCTACTCTTAAGGCGCCTATTATTCTTAAATCACCTGCTCTTTCTTGGAATATATTGCCCACATTAATGGGTGCGGCAACATTATTAGTTGGAGGAGCTCCTGTGGGGCCTGTCCAAGAATAAACGATATTTACTCCTGCCAAAACAGCCAGACAAATAATGAGCGTAATTATAGGTTGTTTTACTTTATTCATAATTTTAATTAAAATTTATTGACCTTTTATTATTTATTCAATTCTTCTAATCGTTTTTGGATTTCTATTTGTGTGAAATCTTGTTTATTTTTATTGATTTTTTCTAACTGATTATTAATATCCTCTTCAGTAAGTTGCTGAGGAAGTCTATTTATTTCTATCAATTTTTTTCTAATTATCTTTTCTTGAGACGGATAAGTTACAATTTTTTGTTTTTTGTAAACCAAAATTCCAGCCAGCATTATGACTATTAATATTAAAATTATTACTAGAACAGTCTTCTTGTATTTTTTTATATCAATAGCCATTTATACCTATTTTAAAATAGGCTTAATTTTTCCACAAACAATAATGGGGATAAGTGAGAATTAAAATTTAAGCAAGTTCAGCCTTGCACTTTTTGCAAAATCTGATTTTTTTTACTCCTCCTATGGTTTTTTTCCCAATTCTGGTCTGTTTAGAGCAGGAAGGGCAAATCAAGATGGCATTGGAAACATCAATAGGCATTGCCATTTGGATAATCTGTCCTTTCTGACCCTGCCTCTTCGGCTTAGAATGTTTTTTTCTCACATTCACTCCCTCCACAATGATTTTATTTTTTGGAGGCAAGACACGAATAATCTTTCCGGTTTTGCCTCGGTCTTTGCCTGAAATTATTTTAACTGTATCGCCTCTTTTTAATTTCATACAACTTCTGTTGCCAGAGAAATAATTTTAGAATATCCTCTTTCTTGGATCTCTCTCGGTATGGGACCGAAGATTCTTCCTCCTCTGGGCTCTTTTTTGGCCTTTTCAATAATCACTACTGCATTATCATCAAAACGAATATAGGAGCCGTCTTTCCTTCGAAAATGCTTTTTCTGCCTTACAACTAGGGCATGAAGAACATCTTTTTTTTTCACCATCTTTCTTGGCTCAGCTGATTTTACAGAAACCACAACCACGTCTCCAATCTGGGCATACCTCCTTCTGGTTCCTCCTAAAACCTTAATAACCTGAACAATTTTTGCTCCGGTATTATCTGCGACATTTAACATTGTTCGCGGCTGAATCATAAAAGCGACACCAATTACTAATTTACACTAATTTACTAATAACCTTGAAATGTTTGTCTTTGGAAATCGGCTTGCATTCTTGGATAATCACCTTATCACCAATTTTATATTCATTCTTCTCATCGTGGGCTTTGTATTTTTTGCTGATTTTGAAAAATTTTTTATATTTAGGATGTTGCTTATACCTATTAACAATCACAACGACAGTTTTATCCATCTTGTCTGAAACAACAATACCCTTTAATTTTTTCTTTGGCATATTATCGGCTGATGATTCGTGTCTTAATTGGTAATTTTGCTCCGGCCTTTCTTAAGGCCTCAAAAGCATTCTTTTTATCGATCCCGTCTATTTCAAAAATAATATTGCCTGGTTTAACGTTAGCAACATATCCCGCTGGGTCACCCTTACCCTTGCCCATACCAACCTCAGGCGGCTTAGCAGTAATTGCCTTGTCTGGAAAAATTCTGATCCACATTTTACCTGTTTTTTGAACATATCTGGAAATAACTTTTCTGGCGGATTCAATATGATTAGATTTTACCCATTTTGCCTCTTCTGCCTTTAGGCCAAAAGAGCCAAATGCCAAAGATGTTCCTCTGGTTGCGACCATTTTTTTCTTTGGGTTCTTTCGATCTCTCTGGGTTTTTCTAAATTTTACCTTTTTGGGAAATAACATATTAAAAATTAATTAAAAATTAAAACTTTTCTCCTCTATAAATCCAAACTTTTATTCCAATATCTCCGTAGGGAAGATGGGCTCTTTCTCTTGCAAAATCAATATCCGCTCTAAGATTTTGAAGAGGGATTCTTCCTTCTTTTAAATATTCACGTCTGCTCATTTCCGCTCCTCCAAGGCGGCCTGAGAGCATAATCTTTGCTCCACCTACCTCTTTGTTAGACATCACCTTGGCAAGAGTCTGTTTCATTACTCTTCTAAATGGAACCCTTTTTTCAAGACTTTCTGCAATCATCTGGCTTACAATCTTTGCGTGTGTTTCTGGAGAACGCACCTCTTCAATTGTTAATTTAATCTCTTGTGGCGGTTCAGGACTTAAGTCCGTCATTTTTTTTCTGATTTCTTGCTTTAATTTTTCTGAACCTTCTCCTTTTCTCCCAATCAATAAACCAGGTCTTGATGTTTTTATGATCACATTTATAATATTCGGGGAACGTTCAATATCAATATCTTCTATATACATCCCCCGCAATTTCTTTTGCAACCATTCTCTTATCAAAACATCTTCTCTTAGGAAATTTTTATATTTTTTCAGATTAAACCATCGCGACTTCCAGCCGTACATTGTATTTATTCTGAATGCATATGGATGAACCTTTTTAGACATAAGTTTTGACTTTAGGTTGTTCTTTTAGAACAACCGTAATGTGGCTTGTCCTTTTTTTATACGGGTGGGTCCTGCCTCTTGCTGCTGGTCTATATCTTTTATAGCTAGGGCCTTCGTCAACTCTAATTTCTTTTATGTAAAGATCTTTATTTTCTGTATCAATTTTGTAATTATGTCTAGCGTTGCTTACGGCAGACTTTAAAAGTTTGGCAATGATTGGAGCCGATTTTTTCTTAGAAAAAGAAAGTTGGAGGAAAGCTTTATCAATTTTCTGGCCGCGCACCAAATCTGCCACCAATCTCATTTTTCTTGGGGCCATTCTCGCATATCTTAATTTTGCTCTAATCTCCATAATGTTTACTCTTGAGTAGTCAGCTTATTATAAGTCAGACTGTCTGGTTACTGACTGCTATTGACCGGCTACTTCTTTTTTTCAATCTCTCTTTGCATTTTGCCGCCATGCCTGACAAATTTCCTGGTAGGACTAAATTCTCCTAATCGATGACCAACCATTTCTTCTACGATTTTAACCGGAATAAAATCTTTACCATTATGCACTCCAAAGGTAAACCCAACCATTTCTGGAGAAATCATAGAATCGCGTGACCATGTCTTAATAGGTTCTCTCTGTTGTTCAGGCTTGAGATTTTTTATTTTCTTTAATAATTTTTCGTCCACAAAAGGACCCTTTTTAATGCTTCTTGCCATATTATCTCTTTTTTCTTTTCTGAATAATAAACAGGTCTGAATATTTTTTGGATTTTCTTGTCTTTATTCCTCTCACGCCTCTACCCCATTTGTTTTTTGGCCTCCTGAGCCCTATTCCTGCCCTTCCTTCACCACCACCAAGCGGGTGATCTACAGGATTCATTGCTGAACCGCGCACTGTTGGTCTGACACCCATCCACCTTTTTCTACCAGCCTTGCCAAGAATCCTCAATTTCCTTTCTTCATTGGAGACTTGGCCAACGCTGGCCCAGCAATTTTTCAAAACTTTCCTTATTTCCGTAGAGGGAAGCTTAAGCAAAACAAAATTGCCATCATGGGCAATCACTTCAGCATAATTTCCAGCTGACCTGCAAAGCTTTGCTCCTCCATCAGGCTTTAATTCAATATTATAAACAAAAATTCCGACTGGAATATTTTCTAAAATAAGTCTGTTTCCTGGTTTGATCTCAGCATTTTTTGAAACTATTATCCTGTCTCCAGCTTTGACTTTACTGGGTGCAAGGATATATCTTTTTTCTCCGTCTGCATATGTTATCAGGGCAATGAACCCGCTTCTAAACGGATCATATTCTATTGTGTTGACGGTCGCGGGGATGTCGTGTTTATCATATCTAAAATCAATGAGTCTATAAAGTTTTTTAGACCCTCCTCCTTTGTGTCTGGCAGTGATCCGGCCAGAAGAACTTCTTCCCATTGCCCGTCTCAAACCCCTGGTCAGACTTTTTTCAGGTTCGCCTCTACTCAAAATCTTCCGGTAATTGATGCCGGTCATTTGTCTTCTTGATGGAGTTGTAGCACTGTACTGTTTCATATCTCATTATTCTCATTATGAAGTTTCTATTTTATCTTCTTCTTTTAAGTAAATGATTGCTTTTTTAAATCCTGTTCTTGTGCCATATTTTCCTTTGACAAATCGTCTTTTAGAAGGGGCGTAAACAATATTTATTTTTTGAGGAATGACTCCGTATGTTTCTTTAATGGCGCGTCTGACCATAATTTTATTGGCGCGAGGACTTATCTTAAAAACATAAACACCTTTCCCTCCTAAGAGAGTGGCTTTTTCAGTGACGTGCGGAGCGATCAAGATTTTCCCCTTTTTTACTTCGTCTTTTTTGTCTTGGACCAAGTCAGGGGATTTTTTCGCCTCTGCTCTTTCTTTTTGTTTCTTCTGAAAACGCACGCCTTCTTTCTCTTTCTTGAAAATATTTAACAATGACATTTTGCAAAACTAAAATAAAAACCCTTTGAGGGTGTAAGAATATCTTAACAAATGCTCAAAAACAAATCAACCCCGGCTAAATATCAGCAATTCTGGCTTAATGAGAAAAATAAGACCAAGGATAAGCATTATAATACCCGCAATTAATCTAGACCATTGAGAATATTTTGAATTCAGGTGAAAAAACTTCATTGAAAATCCGGCTATCAAAAGTACGATAATATCGTCCAGCATATAGAAAAAATCGTATAAGCCGATGTAGGCGTAATATTTCCAGGTTGCCAGGTGATATTCAGTCAGTATTTTAGTGAAGACCACGGGAATACCTAAAGAGCAGAGAAGTTCAATGATATTAACGGAAAAAGCAATGCCTGCGACTCCCAGAATAATGGCCAGCGTGGTTTTTGAATTAATGATATTTTCAATTTTTTTAGTTATCTTTTTTTGCCCCTCCACAGAACTAATCTCGCAAACATCCGGCTTAAAAGTAAAAAATGCCCTAATGAAAAGAACGCCTGCAATCAAAGCAATAATGCCGACAATCAGTCTGACAAAAACAAGATAATCCAACCAGACAAAGACATTGAGCCAAGCAGACATAAACAAGAAATAAGAAATATAAGAAGTAATGATGAAAACACTGCCAACAAGCCAGACCTTTTTGCGCGCACCACCGGCAATGGCCAAAGTCAGAAGCACTAAAAGCGACCACATTGAGCAGGGATTGAATCCATCTAAAGTTCCTAGGCTAACAGCCAAAAAAGAAAGCGAAACTGTTTTGATATTGATCTCTCCAAAAAACGGATGTTTAATCATTTCTTGATCCGGTTCTTTTTCCGGTTCTTTTCTTGAAGATCCCAAAATCATCTCTTTGATTTTCTGGCCATAATCTTCAGCATTATTAAATCCAATCAAGTATTTATCTCCAATAATTGTCAAGGGCACTCCGGGATTTTTTATTCCCAGTTCGTCTATCTTTTTTAAAAAAAGATCTCTGTTTGCATCATTATGCCAGACTTCGTATTCAATGATATTCAAATCAGGAATTTCTTTCTTTAAATCTGTTAGAAATATTCTCTCTTCCTTACAGTGCGGACATTCTTCGCCATGAAACAGGTATATAGCGGGGTAAGATTCTGCCTCTGATGAATAAAATGCAGGAATAAAAATTATTCCCGCAAAGAATAAAGAAAAAAATAATTTAAATCTCAACATTATTTATTTCCCCCAATACTTCAAGGCCTCTTTGGGATTCTCAATCAATAAATATTTATAATTCATTAAGTCCAGAACATTGATATTATTTATTTCAGAAATTTTCATTCCAGATATATTTCTAAAACTCCTGGTTATCTCGCTGTCTTTTTTCGCAATGACCAGAATCGCCTTGTTCTCTTTTTTAGTTTCTAGTTTATCAAAACCCTTAATCTTGGAAAGATTGCTGATAATTTTACTCGCCTCTTTCGTTTTTGTTTGGGGTAAATTGATTTTATCTAAAAATAAGATTTCATTGTCTTTAAGCTTTTCTGATAAGATGGTGAATAATGCTTTTCTTTTCATTTTTTTATTTATTTTTTTAGAAAATTTTTTTTCTTTAAGAGGTCCATGGGCAACACCGCCTCCAACCCAGATAGGAGATCTGATAGAGCCGTGTCTGGCTCTGCCAGTGCCTTTTTGTACCCAGGGCTTCCTTCCTCCCCCAGAAACCTCGCCCCTAGATTTGGCATGAGCAACAGGAACTCTTATGTTAGATTTCATTGAGACAATTACTTGATGAACTAAATCTCCATTCCATTCCAAGCCAAAAATATTTCCGGCTAGTTTTATCTTTCCAGCCTCTCCTGCGTTCTGATTGTATATTTTTGCCTCCATAATAATTTATGATTCTATGCCCTGAATCTCAAGCAAAGTACCTTTGGCTCCGGGAACCGCTCCAGAAACATAAATCTGATTGTTTTCTTTATCTATTTTCATCACTTTTAAATTATTAAGAGTCACTTTGTTCCCGCCCATTCTGCCTGCCATTTTTAAACCCTTAAAAACCCTTTGAGGTCCTGTGGCGCCAATCGAACCTGGCTCTCTTTCAGAATGCTTCTGGCCATGGGTCCGAGGACCACCCTTAAAACCATGTCGTTTTACCACTCCCTGAAAACCTTTTCCTTTTGAAATCCCGGTAATTTTAACTCTGTCGCCCTCTTTAAAAATAGATATATCAATTTTGTCGCCGATCTTGAATTCTGATGCCCTTCCTCTTAATTCTTTAAATCCTCTGAATCCTCTTTCTTGAAGACCTGTTTTTTTTAGATGGCCCTGCTGGGGTTTTCTCATTTTCTTTATATCTTTGTCTCCAAAACCAAACTGGATTGATTCATATCCATCATTTTCTTTGCTCTTTTTTTGAACTGCTATCAGCGGGTAGGTATTGATAATGGTAACTGGAATAACTGAACCATCCTCACTGAAAACTTGAGTCATTTTTTCTTTTGTACCAATGATAAATTTCATCTAAATTAATTTAACTTCAATATCGACGCCAGCAGGAAGATTGAGATTGGTCAAGGCATCAATGAGTTTTGGGTTTGGATTAAGAATATCAATCAATCTTTTATGAATTCTCATCTCAAACTGCTCTCTTGAATTTTTATCAACAAAAGTTGACCGGTTTACAGTATATTTTCTTATCTCGGTCGGCAAGGGAATCGGCCCGGCGATCTGCGACTCGTAGCGCAGCGCAGTATCTGCAATTTGCTTTACACTCGCATCCAAAATTTTGTGTTCATAGGCGCGGATCTTAATGCGCAACTTTTGCTGATGCTCTTCAATTTTTTCTTTTTTCTGTTTTGCCATCTTATTTGATAATTCTGGTCACTACTCCTGCGCCCACTGTCTTTCCTCCTTCACGAATAGCAAATCTCTGTTTTTCCTCAAGGGCAACCGGTGCGATGAGTTTAACATTAAAAGTGACTGTATCTCCAGGCATAATCATTTCTACACCCGCGGGCAAGGTTACCTCTCCTGTAACGTCAGTTGTTCTTATATAGAACTGCGGCTTGTATCCTGCAAAAAATGGTGTATGTCTTCCACCTTCTTCTTTGGTCAGGATATAAACTTCAGATTCAAATTCCGTATGCGGAGTGATAGATCCCGGCTTTACTAAAACCTGGCCTCTTTCTACATCTTCTTTTTTGGTGCCTCTCAAAAGTATTCCAGCATTGTCTCCAGCCAATCCTTCATCCAAAGATTTATTGAACATCTCAATGCCAGTGACCACGGTCTTCTTTGTCTCTCCCAAACCAACAATTTCAACCTCCTCATTAATTTTAATTTTCCCTCTTTCAATCCTTCCCGTAACCACAGTGCCTCTTCCTTCAATGGAAAAAATATCCTCAATGGGCATTAAAAATTGCTTATCAACTTCGCGAACCGGTTCAGGAATATAGGAATCAAGAGTGTTGACAAGTTCCAAAATTGGCTTGCTCCATTCATCATCAACTGATTTGACATCAAGAGCTTTTAGGGCTGATCCTTTGATAATAGGAGCAGTGTTTCCGGGAAATTCATATTTATTAAGTAACTCACGTACCTCTGCCTCCACTAAATCAATAAGCTCTTTATCATCAACCATATCTACCTTATTCAGGAAAACAATAACCGATGGGACCCCAACCTGCCTTGCCAAGAGAATATGTTCGCGAGTTTGAGGCATAACACCATCTGTTGCCGCAACCACCAAAATTGCTCCATCCATTTGAGCTGCACCTGTGATCATGTTTTTGATATAATCTGCATGACCAGGAGCATCAATATGCGCATAATGCCTCTTTTGTGTTTCGTATTCGCTATGATGGAGGGCAATGGTAATGCCTCGCGCTTTTTCTTCAGGAGCATTATCAATATCATCGACTTTTTCTAATTTCACCTTATTGCCAGCCAAATTGAGTATGTGTAAAATGGCAGCAGTTAAAGTTGTCTTCCCATGATCAACATGACCAATAGTACCAACATTAAGGTGAGGTTTAGTTCTTTCAAATTTTTCTGCCATAAATTAAAAAATTTTTAATTTTATAATTTCTAATTTTTAATATTTTTAATAATTTTTTCGAACCAAATAAAACATGCATTTACCCTGTAAATTTTATGCTTTCCTAGGGTTCATTGCAATGTTTAATATGTTAATAGTTTAATATGTTAATAAAATGTGGGTTTCTCGTCAAGCCCATTGTTCGACTTCCGAAGTCGCACAAAGTCGCGCAAGCAAGTTGGACAGTTAGATCAGGTGGTCGTCATCGAGTAAAAGCTTTGTTCCGCTTGTTTCCACAAAATTCTCATACTCCTTTTTGTTGGAGAATTGGCTTAAAATTATTTCTGTCTTTAAAAAATCAGCCCATCTGTTTTGTTTGATGTAATCTTGATAACTTGACCAGAAATAACTTGCTTCTTTATTTTTGTATTTTGTTAATTCTCTAGAATTGCGGTGTATATACGCAGAGAGATGCAGCAGTTGCTCATTATTTTTAATGTGGACCGACCGAAACGCTCCTTGAAATAAGTGCCCCGATTTTTCATATTTTGTATTTAGATATTTCGTATAGGCAATTTGTATTCTTTGCAGATATTTAGATACTCCGCCTTCTTTAATTTCGCGCACAGTAAGATGGAAATGATTTGGCATCAAGCAAAAATTAATTAACTCAACATAGCGGTTCTCAATAATATTTTTTTCAATATCTTTTGACACATTGAAATTTCGCCGCTTTACAAAATTAGAAATTAAGCGTCCTACATTGTAAAAGTTATTGGGGGATTGAAGATAAAGTATAAGGAAAAGGAATCTTGCCCAATCTTTTTCTTCGTGGAAAATATTCTGTTTATGATTTTCTCTATTGAAAATATGATAATATTCTCCAATTGATATATTTTCTCGTCGTGGCATATCATATACTATAGCATGTGCGACTTCGGAAGTCGAACAGATTGAGGGCCTGGAATTTTATACAGGAAGATTATCAATATCTTCATCTTTGACCAAATCTAAATCATCACTAAAAGCATCATCAGAAAGCAAATCGTTTTTTTCTTCTTTAATTTCATTATTTTCTTCTGACATACTATTTATTTTTGCCTTCTATGATCAATTGTATAATATTCTGCGGCACAACTGCATAATGATCGAATTCCATAGTAAAGGTTCCTCTTCCCTCTGTCATTGAACGGAGATTAGTGACATAGCCAAACATTTCAGCCAGAGGAACTTTTGCCTTGATTATTCGCAGACCGCCTCTTTCTCCCATTTCCTCAATCTGCCCTCGTTTTGAATTAAGATTGCCAGTGATGTCACCCAAAAATTTTTCAGGTGCTATAACCTCAATGTGCATAATAGGTTCAAGTATAACTGGTTTTGCCATCTTTACTGCTTCTTGTAAAGCGATGGAGGACGCGATTTTAAATGCAGCTTCCGAAGAATCAACTTCATGATATGATCCGTCAAAAAGTTCTACTGACATATCAATCAATGGGTATCCAGCAACCACGCCTTTTTCCATTGCCTCTTTTACTCCCTTTTCCACAGCTGGTATAAATTCCTGGGGGATAATGCCGCCTTTTATAGAATTGATAAATTCAAAACCAGTTCCTCTTTCTTGAGGCCTGATCTTGATTTTCACGTGACCGTATTGGCCTCGACCTCCTGATTGGCGGATATATTTTCCTTCTGCCTCTGATTCTGAAAGTATTGTCTCCTTATAGGCCACTTGGGGCTTGCCTACATTTGCCTCTACTCTGAATTCACGCCTCATTCTATCAACAATAATTTCCAAATGTAATTCTCCCATTCCAGCAATAATTGTTTCAAGAGTTTCAGGATCAGATTTTATCTTAAAGGTTGGATCCTCTTCTGAAAGACGGCGGAGAGCTAGGCCCATTTTTTCCTGATCAGCTTTTGTCTTTGGTTCTATGCGCATTGAAACCACTGGTTCAGGGAATTCAATCTTTTCAAGCAAGATTGGCCTTTCTAAATCGCATAATGTATCGCCTGTTCTCGTCCCTTTTAAGCCAACAATTGCGGCAATATCTCCTGAATAAACCTTTTTTATCTCTTCTCTGTCATTGGCATGCATTCTTAAAATTCTTCCCACTCTTTCTTTTTGATCAGTATTACTGTTCAAAACATAAGATCCTGATTCAAGCACGCCAGAATAAACCCTAAAATAAGTGAGTTGGCCTACATAAGGATCTGTCTGTAATTTAAAGGCCAGGGCAACAAAGGGGAGATCGTCTTTTGATTCTATCAGAATTTCTTCTCCAGTCTTTGGATTATGGGCAACGACAGGCGGCAAATCTATGGGGCTTGGCAAGTAATCAATCACTGCATCAAGCACAAGTTGCACTCCCTTGTTTTTCAGGGCCGAACCGCAAAAAACCGGCACCAGTTCATAATCCAAAACTGCTTTTCTTAAAATCATTTTTAGTTTCTCTACAGAAATTTCTTTTCCCTCAAAATATTCCTCCATCGCCCCTTCATCTTTTTCTACAATTTTTTCTACCAGATCTTTGCGAAATTTCTCAACGTCATTTTTAAATTCAATGGGGATTTCCTCTTCTCTAATTTTTTCTCCAAATTCTCCTTCAAATCTGAAAACTTTTCGGTTCACTAAATCAATAATACCGGAAAATTGATCCTCCAAACCGATAGGCAGCTGCATTCTGATGGCATTTGGTGTTAATCTTTCTAAAATTGATTTAAAGCTTTTTTCAAAACTGGCACCAGTCCGATCAAGTTTATTAATAAAACAAATTCTGGGAACTTTATATTTATCTGCTTGGCGCCATACTGTTTCCGATTGGGGTTCAACACCTGCCACACCGTCAAAAACAATAATGGCGCCATCAAGTACTCTTAAGGATCTTTCTACCTCTACTGTAAAATCAACATGCCCTGGCGTGTCAATGATATTAATTTTATGCTCGTAATTTTTATCATTATGGCGGTAAAGAGGTGTCCAGAAACAGGTTGTTGCCGCAGAGGTAATGGTGATGCCTCTTTCTCTCTCCTGTTCCATCCAATCCATCACCGCCCGGCCGTCATGAACCTCGCCGATCTTATGAGAGACTCCGGTATAAAAAAGCACCCTTTCAGTAAAGGTTGTTTTACCTGCATCTATGTGCGCAACAATACCAATATCGCGTGTTTTTTCTATAGAATAATCCTTCATAAATATTCATAATATTCGCGAAAAATTCGCTATTCGTTGATCTCTACCAGGCGAAGTGAGCAAAGGCCTTATTAGCTTCTGCCATCTTATGGACATTTTCTTTTTTCTTTACTGCATGACCTTCATTTTTAGAAGCCGCAATTAACTCTTCAGACAATCTCTTTGTCATCGCCAATCCTTTTTTTGCTCTTGATCCTTCTAAAATCCATCTGATAGCCAAAGCTGTTCTTCTTTGTGGAGGAACCTCGCGAGGCACCTGATAATTCGCGCCCCCAATTCTTCTTGATCTTATCTCTATTAAAGGTGTGGCATTCTTTATAGCCAATTCAAAAACTTCCAGAGGTTTTTCTGTTTTGGTTTTCTTTCTAATCTCTTCTAGAGAATTGTAGAAAATTTTTCTGGCTAGAGATTTTTTACCGCCTTTCATTAGGGAATTAATAAATTTTTCTGCTAAAACTGAATTAGTGAAAAAGTCCGGCTTAATTTCTATTTTTCTTTTTATTTTTTTTCTCATATAAATATAATGCTGAATTAACGCTAATCTTTCGTTCGCATTATGTTTTCGGGCGCTTTGCGCCATATTTGCTCCTCTGCTGTTTTCTTCCCTCTACCCCGCCAGCATCAAGCACGCCTCTGACAATATGGTAGCGCACCCCAGGTAAATCTTTCACTCTTCCTCCCCTGATGAACACCACAGAGTGTTCTTGAAGATTGTGGCCAATGCCGGGGATATAAGCAGTTACCTCCATGCCATTAGTTAGTCGCACTCTGGCCACTTTTCTTAAGGCTGAATTTGGCTTTTTTGGTGTGATGGTCTTAACCTGCAGGCAGACTCCTCTTTTAAGAGGAGAAGGATAAAATATTGGCCTGTTTTTCTTAATATTAAAACTATGTCCAAGCGCCACTGACCTAGATTCTTTTTTCATTTTCTTTCTTGGTTTTTTGATTAATTGGTTTATTGTTGTCATAATTTAAATCTGCCCTTGCGGGCATATCAAAGACTATATTAGCAAAAATAAAAAAGGGGGTCAAGCAACCCCTTTTTTAATTTTAAGTTATTACACGGTTATACTTATCGTTATATTGTATCTAAAATGCGATACCAGTAATTAGTTTAAATAGAAATCCAATCAAAGGTAAAAGGAGTCTAAAGAGAAGAAAAATAAAAACAATAAGGAGAACAAATCCATAGCGCTCCAAAAAAAACTGAATATTCTGCCATTTGTAGGGTAAGATACTAAAAAGAACCTTGGAACCATCTAATGGCGGAATGGGAACAAGATTAAAAACTCCCAAAAGAAGGTTTATAAAAACTATTAAAGATGCTATTTGTAAAAATGAAGGATAAGCAATATTCAAAGAAGGGCTGAATCTGATTAATAATCCAAAAAAACCTGCTACCAAAAAATTGGAGACAGGTCCAGCCGCACCCACGATGCCTGGACCCCATTTTTGATTTTTTAAATTATGCGGATTGTAAGGCACCGGCTTGGCCCAGCCAAAAATAAAACCGCCCAAAAGAAAAGTCATGATGGGAATCACAACTGAACCTATTGGATCCAGATGTCTGAAAGGATTCAAGGTCAATCTGCCTGCATAGCGCGCCGTAGGATCGCCCAAGATATTGGCCGTATATCCATGAGAAACTTCGTGAATAACTACAGACATAATCAGGATGGCGATTGAAAAAACAAAATCAATTTCTTGCATAGCACTAATTTTTATGTTAACATAAAAATTAGTGAATTCAAAAGGCATTTAAGTTTTGAATTTCTATGAAGTTTTGTCCAATTTGCAAAAGAGGGATCATGATGGCCAGAAGAAGAAATCTTCTTAGGGGCAAATATAATCCTACAAAACAATCAAAAAGATATCCCAATCTCCAATGGGCAGTTTTGCCTAATGGAAAAAGAATCAAAATTTGCACCAGATGTATGAAAAAGAGTCTTCATTTACATTTAAAAAAATAAAAATGTCTTACGAGCAATTTTTACAGCAAAATTTTTTGTGGCTGATCATTATAACCACGGTCTGGGTACTTCCGTGGAAGGGGGTGGCCTTATGGAAAGCCGCTAAAAATCATCATCAGTGGTGGTTTATAGCTCTTCTTGTGATCAATACTTTTGCCATTCTGGAAATTATTTATATTTTCTTTTTTTCAAAAAAGAAAAGGAAATGTAAAAAGAGTTGCACCGAATGATAAGGCACCAGCTTATCCCGCAAGAGAGCGGCGGGGTGCCAGAGCGGTTGAATGGGACGGTCTTGAAAACCGTTATACTCGAAAGAGTATCGTGAGTTCAAATCTCACCCCCGCCGCTCTCTTGCGGGGTCGAGAAAAACTGGGGCCCGAGAGCCTGGTGTATAACCGGGCTCTCTTATTTTTATTAATAATATGTTAAGATTTTACTATTATGGACGATCAAGAAAAAACAAAAGAGGTATTAATATTAGAGCCAATTGAATGGAAGGCGCCAGAATACGAATTCTACAAAAAAACGAAAGATTGGTATTGGACCTTGATGTTGATCTCTTTTGCTCTTCTTGCTCTATCTTTTGTTTTTAAAAATATTCTTATGGGAATTTTAACAATCATTGGATCCTTTGCGCTCATTCTTTTTTCGGTTCGGAAACCCAGGATAATTTCTTTTTCTTTAATGTCACGCGGGATAAGAATGGATGATAAAATTTACAATTATGAAAATTTGAAAGGTTTCTGGATAGATTACGACCCGCCGCACAAAAAATTCTTGCTTTTGGAATCAAAAAAAATATTTGTACCGCAGCTAAAAATATTCTTAAATGACGCGGACCCTGTAAAAATACGTGCCTATCTTCTAAAATTTGTAAAAGAGGAGAAATTGGAAGAATCTTTAATGTCAGCCATTGCCAGAATATTAAAAATTTAACTGTCCTCGTAGTTCAACGGATAGAACATGGGATTGCGGATCCCAAAATCCAAGTTCGATTCTTGGCGAGGGCAAATTATTTTCTTAAAAATTTTACGAGACGAGATTTTCTGCGATTAGCAGTATTTTTTTTCAAAACACGTGTTTTGACAGCCTTATCTATGGCCTTGTAAGCCATGGGCAACATTTTTTCTGCCTCTTCCGGTTTCCCTTCGGTTTTTAATTTTTTGATTTTTCTTAAAACCTCTTTAATTTTCTTTTTTTTCAAAAGATTTAATTCGTGCCTCTTTCTTGATTGTTTTAATGCCTTTTTGGCTGATTTGGTTATTGGCATAATAAAATAAAAGATATACTAAATTGTTTTAAAATGCAAATGCAAATTGTAAGAATTTATAGTATGATATAGAAGAAAAATGATGCAGTTTCTTTTTCAAAAAAATTTTATATCAGACTTCATTATTAATCAAACGAATCTTTGGTTTGTTTTTTGTCTATTGGTGGTCATCTTTATAATCATCAGCATTATCCTCATCTACCATTGGAATAAATACGGCTATCAGTCCAAAACCATCAAGCTGGCAACTATAATTTATTTTTCCGGAGCTGTCATAATCTTTTCCATCCTCGCATTCAGCATTAATAATTATTTTAACAGCTTATGATATTGACATTAGATCAAGACGAAAAAATAATTTTTCAAAAAAGAAAGTATTGGTTTATCCTGCTGGCAGAAGTTATTATGCTGTCTTTGCTTTTTATTCTTCCTCTGTTGTTTTATTTCTCCCTTCCCTTCCAGATAAATAATAATCTCTTTCTCATATTTTTTTTAATCTGGTCGCTTTTCCTATGGGTCATTCTTTTTATTATCTGGACAGATTACTATTTAGACTTGTTTATCCTGACTAATAAAAGAGTGGTTGATATTGAGCAGAAAGGTCTTTTTAACAGAGAAATTTCAACTCTTAGCCTTAATTGTATACAGGATATTACCATTGAAACAAAAGGCATCATCGCCACTCTTTTGAATTTCGGAAACATTTACATACAAACAGCAGGAGAACGGGAAAGATTTATCATCAAAGGAATTTTTCATCCGGAAAAGACAAAGGAAGATGTAAGACTTGCATTAGAGCAATATCAAAAATTATGATTGCACATTTAAGCGGGAAAATATTATTGAGGGGTAATAGATATTTGATAATAAAATCCAATGAAACGGGCTATAAAATATTTGTTACTCCTGAGGCATTAAAAATAGCGAAGAATAAAAATGAATTTTCTCTCTGGACCCATCTTCATGTTCGTGAAGATGCTCTTGAGCTTTACGGATTTTTAGAATATCCTGAATTGGAATTTTTTGAAATGCTGATAGGTATTTCAGGCGTCGGCCCCAAATCTGCTTTGGGAATTATTGGTGTGGCTCCCCTTGATACTTTGAAAAGGGCTATTTCCATTGGTGAGACTGAATATCTGACAAAAGTTTCAGGCATTGGCAGGCGAACCGCTGAAAAAATAATCATTGAATTAAAAGAAAAATTGGGCAGTGCTGATTTTATGACTGATAAAGACGAGGTTTTAAAAGGAGATCAAGACGTATTTCAAGCTCTCCAATCACTGGGCTATTCCCCGCGCGAATCCCGTGAAGCACTTAAACAAATCCCCAAAGATATTGATAGCACCCAAGATAGAATTAAAGAGGCTTTAAAAATTTTAGGCAAAAAATAAAATCAATGGAACTTGAAGCATTTTTAAGAATCGGAAGAAAAATTCTTCCTAAGAAAATTTTTAGAAAATTACAGCCGATATATCATTGGCTCCTGGCTTTTTTAGCCGCCATAGTTTATCGCTTTCCCTCCAGAAAAATTTTTATCCTTGGCATCACTGGTACAAAAGGTAAAACAACTACCATTGAAATCATAAATGCTATTCTTGAAAGATCGGGATACAAAACAGCGCTCACCTCTTCCCTGCGATTTAAAATCGGAAAAGAATCAAGGAAAAATAAATACAAGATGACTATGCCAGGAAGATTTTTTATACAGAGATTTCTTCACCGGGCAGTAAATGAAAAATGCCAATATGCGATTTTAGAATTGACATCAGAGGGCGCCTCGCAATACAGGCATAAATTTATAGATTTTGACGCGCTTATCTTCACCAATCTGGCGCCGGAACACATTGAATCACATGGCTCATTTGAAAAATACCGCGAGGCAAAATTAAAAATTTTTAAGGAGCTTGAAAATTCCAAAAAGAAAACAAAAACAATTATTGTGAATGAAGACGACCTTCGTGCTTCATCTTTTTTGAATTTTGATATAGAAAACAAAATAAAATACGGATTTAAAAATCTTGAAGAGATGGGAATCACAACCCAACTGATCGGAGAATTTAATTTGTATAATATTTCAGCAGCCATCACCTTTGCCGAATCACAAAGTATTGATTTTGAAATAATAAAATCAGCCATTGAAAAATTCCAAGGCGTGGAAGGTAGGATGGAAAAAATAGATGAGGGGCAAAATTTTAAAATTATTGTTGATTATGCTCATACCCCAGATTCTTTAGAAAAAGTTTATGAGACTATTAATTCAAGACTCAAGACTCAAGACTCAAGACTAATTTGCGTTTTAGGTGCTTGTGGCGGCGGACGGGATAAATGGAAGAGGCCGGAAATTGGTAAAATTGCGGCAAGATATTGTGATCAAATCATTTTAACTAACGAAGATCCTTATGATGAAAATCCTGTTGAAATTTTAGATGATATTGAAGCAGGATTTTCTGAAATTCAAAATTCGAAATTCAAAATTCGAAACTACGAAAAAATTTTAGATAGAAGAGAGGCGATACGAAAAGCGTTGAGTTTGGCAAAAATCGGTGATGCAGTGATTATCACTGGCAAGGGTGCTGAACCTTGGGTTATGGGACCAAAAGGCACAAAAATCCCTTGGGACGACCGCGAAGTCACGCGCGAAGAACTAAGAAAAATTCTGCCAAAATAAAAACTTTTTTCTTAATTATAGAATTATAGAGCTATAGAAGAAAAAATATCTTATTATATTCCTTAACACTTATTTGCGATAGCAGATAAATGTTTGACTGTTGTTTTGATTGGATTATAATTATTTGTGACTAATAGCGGTGAATTTTATATTTATGTCACGAGGAATAGGAAACACACAAAAGAAAATCTTGCTTCTTTTATTCGCCGGTTTGGCTCTTGGCTTTTCTGGCTCTCCAAAAACATCTTTTCAAATCATCAAAGGAATTAAAGAGGAATGGAAAGAAATCGATCGCCAAGCCCTAAAGCGCTCCGTTAAAAAATTATACGAATCCAAACTTGTTGCAGAAAAAGAAAATCGCGACGGCACCATCACTCTCATATTGACTAACAAAGGCAGACAAAAAGCTCTTACCTATAATCTTGATGAGGTGGAAATAAAAAAACCAAAACAATGGGATAAAAAGTGGAGAATTGTTTTGTTTGATATTCCGGAAAAGATTAAAAAGGTTCGGGAGGCCGTGAGAATGCATTTAAAAAACCTCGGATTCTATGAATTTCAAAAATCTGTTTTTGTGCATCCTTACGATTGTCAAGATGAAATAAATTATATTGTAGAATTTTACGATATCAGAAAATTTGTAAGATTCATTGTCGCCGAATCACTGGATAATGAATTGCATTTGAAACAGTATTTCAATCTATTATGAATTATGACAACAATTTATAATTTCAAACGCAGATATACTCTTATCTGCGATAGCAAATATAGGTATGGTAGGGATGATAGTGATTGTAATGTGGGTACATTAATATACATTAATATAAGTAATACTAAATAAAAATTAACATGAAGCATAGAATTTTTATTTCAATAGAGATGCCAGAGGAATTGAAGAAAATTGCTGAAAAATATATTGAGCCGTTTAGAGAAAGTGATCTGACGCGCATCGGAGAGAATAGTAATTGGCATATCACGGTTGTTTTCTGCGGTTATCTTGATGACAGAGAATTAAATAACTTAAAAAAAATTACAGAGAAGATTAGCAAAGAAATAAAAAAGTTTGAATTAATCCCAGATAAAATAATTTTTGCTCCGCCCAATAAAAAACCGAGAATGGTTTGGTTGACATTTAAGCCGTCTCAGATTTTTTTAAAATTATGCAGAAGTTTTAGTGAATTTTCTCAAGACATTCGCGAACCAACCCCTCATCTTACCCTTGTCCGTTTTGAACAAAAACATTATCCTAATCTTAAAAAATTATTACCAGAAAATGGATTTGATTTAAAAAAAGAAGCAAAATCATTTATAGTAGATTCAATAAATATAATGGAAAGCCATTTATCACCCAGGGGCCCAAAATATGAATTAATATGCCGGAATTACCTGAAGTAGAAACAATTGTCAATGATTTGAAAAAAGTCTTGTTAGGATTAAAAATTCAGGATGTCTGGAGTGATGTTTTTCCTGCGCAAAAAATAAAAGAGGAAGTTGTTGGCAAAAAAATTTTAAAAATTGAGAGAAAAGGAAAAAATATCCTTATTTGGCTATCCGATAGCCGAATAGTGCTGATTCATTTGAAATTAACTGGTTATCTTTTGTACGGCGAAAATCCGCAAAGCAAATTTATTCATTTAATTTTTAAACTATCTAATGGCAAGCAACTGGCGCTTTCTGATGTCCGTAAATTTGCCAAAGTTCTTATTTTAGACACGGATAAAATAACAGAGGAGACAAAAAGGCTTGGGCCAGAACCATTGGACAAAGATTTAACCCTCGCAAAATTTATTGAAAGATTAAAGGTGAGAAAAGGCAAAATTAAGCAAATTCTCATGGACCAGAGTGTAATCGCCGGCATTGGCAATATTTACTCTGACGAAATTTTGTGGCTGGCTGGAATTCATCCCCTCAAAGAAATTAAAAATCTTACTCTAAAAGAATTCAAAAATATTTATCAGGCAATGAAAATTGTTCTTAAAAAAGCAATTAAAGCAAGGGGAGATTCCATTGTTGATTTTCGTGATATATCAGGCAAAAAAGGAAAATATCAGGAAATGCAATATGCCTATCAAATGACTGGCACAAAATGCAAAAAGAAAGATGGAGGAATTATAAAGAAAATAAAAATAGGCGGAAGGTCCGCCCATTTCTGTCCCATTCACCAGAAACTCTAGTTTTACTTGATTTTGTTTATCAATAATTCCAGAAGGTTTTTAAGTTCTGTTTGGGCATCAGCTTCGGTTTTGCTTTCAGTAAATTTCTGCCACTGACTTAAGATTTCTTCGTCGCCCAAATTTCTGATCGCGTTTTCTAATTTAAGCCGCGTCTCAAAATCAACTTCTGTCTCAGCTTTTAAGACTTTCTCAATAAAAAGTTTTGTAAACTCTAAAATCTTCTGGCTCTCTTTTTGAGACTGCAATAACACTTTTGTCGCCCTTAATTCATTTTGAAGATTTAAGTAATTTATTCCAAGAATAATAAGGGCGACAGCTAAGATGAGAATAATAATATAAAGTGTTTTTGTGTTTCTCATAAAATTTTTATCTTCTGAATAATCGTTCTCTTATTTTATCACGATAAAAGTTGTAGAGCAATAGAATTATGACTGCAACTAATAAAATCGTTTTCCAGTCAACAACCTTTAACCACCAATATCTGGTCTTGAGCTCAATATTAATATGGATGCCGCTGCCTTCTTTAACCTGAAACGGCTTGCCGTCATAAACAAGATACCCCGGGGATTCTGCCTTGAGGTAATAATAGCCCTCGGGCACCAAAAATGAATAAGTACCTCTGACATCAGTGGTTTGAGGATTTTCCTGCTGATATTCTTTGGCCGGCCAGAGTTCGTATTGTTTGGTTTCGGGATTCAGCCACCACAGAGAAACAATGGCGCCGGGGATGCGGGTTTCTTTATCGCCATCTTTTTCGTAAATATATCCTTCGGGATCAACGACCGTGGTCAACCTGATTTCCTTTTTTCCAAGTTCTGGGTCGTCAAAATCCATTACCGTGATGATTTCGTATTCGCCCTCAATCAAGGGCGCTTGGATTTCTGCGGTATAGATACCGTCGCCATCAGGATCAGTATATTCAAATTCCAGCAAAACCAGTTTCTCTTCAACTCTGACTGGCTGTTCTTGAGGTTTGGCAAAAGAAGGAACAGCGAAGAACAAAGATGCGGTGAGGTCTTGAAACCTGAAACTTGAAACTTGAAACTTATTGGTTTCAGGTTTTAGGTTATAAGTTACAGATTTTCGTGATTTAAATACCACATAGCCCTTGATGCTTTTAACCGGCTTGTCTGGCTTCACCACTAATTGCAATGGCTTGCCGGAAATTGTCTCAATTTTCTGTTGCGGTTCGCCTTTGTCGCTAACAGATAAAGCGATATTGAAATCAATCAGCTCACTGCCGGTTTTAGCAAAGACAATTTCTGTTGGCAACTGCTGTTTAATATGTGGCGGGAGTTCGGCAACTGGAACGCCTTGAGGCAGGGCAAATTTACCCGGTTCAATTTTTGCCGTTGGTAGGCCAATCCTTTCGGTCAGTCCCGGTAAGGTCAATTTAACGGTTTTTAATTTTTCAATATCAGTGATTTTGGTAATACCGACTTTTTTCAAGGTTTCGCCCAATTCCGGAAACTTTTCTGCCAGTTTTCTGATTTCCTTAGGCAGGGGCGCTAAAACAAATTCTTTGATTGGTTTTGAGGGCAAAAGCTGCCATTTTCCTTGGAACGCCAATGGCGCTTCTTTTGGTACTAATTCTTCAGTCGGAACTTCTGGCGGTTTAACTTCCGGAAGCTTGGGTTTTAAAAATTCGGAAACTAATGGCTTTAGAATCTCTAGTATTTTTTCAATGGAAACTTCTTTTTTATAAAAAATGCTATCAGAAACAACTTCTGAACATCTGCCCCATTGAGTGCAAAATTTAGCATAAATAGTTTTTTCACCCTTGCCTTCTGAAAGAGTTCGAGAAATAGAAACTTGCGTTAATAAAGCATTATAAGATACCTGATAATCTTCTGGAAATTGAGAATTTTCAGAAATCCAAACAGTTTTAGTATTCGGTCCGCCTTTTAAGGTCAAGATAACTTTTAGAGAATTAGTTTCTGTAGCGTCATCATTGATTAAAATTTTAAATCCTCCTTCGGGCGCTGTTGGAGGATTATACGTCTCTGGCGGCAAACCGCCACCACCACAACTTCCACAATCAGCAGAGCAACTGCTACAAGTTTCACTGCCGTTGCAGGTACCATCGCCACAAGTTGGAGTCGGGGTTCTTGCGCTTTGGGGACGCCAATCGGTCCGGACATCGCAGTTGGCGCAATCAAAAGTTATAACCCCGGAAATATCGCCGCTGGCTGCACCAGTAAATTTACCAGAAGCATTAATTGAAACATTATCAAAATCTATCCAACCCAAATTCTCAGCCCAGGCATAACCAACAAGATTGCCCTCGCCGTTATTTGTTACACCGCTATTAGTCGGGCTCAAATTTATCCAACCATAATTATCATTCCAGGCATAACCGGTTAAACCAGAATCAGTAATCAGAACATTGCATTGACCACAGCCAAAATTAATCCAGCCGGCATTTTCCGACCACGCATATTTGTAAGTAGAATCAATGGTGCCCTCGGTCTGGGAAGCAAAAACCCAGATTGGCAAAAAGACAGCGGTGCTAAAAACAGATAAAATTGTGATTATTGTTTTGATCTTCATTTTCAAAACTTTACCCGTTATTTCTACTCTGTTGCTGGCGCCTGAAGACAGCTGACATTTATTAATTGAATTTGTTTTTCATCACTGAAAACCGGAAGGGGATTACATTGTTCTGCCTCTTTTATGAGTGTATTGATGGTGTCAATTTTACCCTGCTGATAGGCCTGGTTTAATTGTTTTGATTTAAAATCACTCCAGACATCATAAACAATGTAGATTAATGAGAAAATTATCCAAATCAAAACGATGAGATGGGAAATGATTTTTTTTGGGGTTGTCATAATTTTTAATTGTTATAAAAACTATGATTACTTTAAGGAAAACGACCAATTTCCTTATTAACTAATTCTACCACTCATTTCTAACGGATTTATTGGAGGAATGTCCTCCATAAATGCCGTGTTGGTGAGATTAAGGTGTGTCAGTTGATTCGTCAATTACTGGTTCCTCGGCCTGAGCCACATCGAGGGGTTCAGCTGGTGAAGTTTCAGCTGGCGTCTGCTCGGTAGTGACATCAGGGTTTTCTCCTAGCGACGGTTCCTCAACCAGGGGTTCTTCAGTCGCCGGCTCTTCAGTGATGACTGTTTCAGCCGGTAGCTGATTTCCTTCAGAGTTGAGATTTTGAATTGCATTTGGCATCTGAACCTGACCATCTGGATTTGAAATTTGATTTTTCTCCAACAAAGCTTTTAACTGATTTTTATCTATGCAGATTGCTTCGTTATCATCACCCTCCAGACATAATTTCTTGGTGGTGATTTTCTCCGCGATAAATTCTTTGGCTTTAACTACGCCTTCGCTAATGGCAACACCAAGACTCTTGAACTGATCTAAAATCCAAGCAAATGATTCCTCAAAAATGCTTTCCCCGCCAGACTGGGGCGGAGAAGGATTAAAGGTTATGCTTTGGGATAAAAGATTGACAAACACTAAAATTTCGCCCGTGCTGTCTTCGCGGTAATTTTCCAAAGCAATGCCAATAGTTGGCTCGTTGCCTGCGGCTTTTTTGCCAATGCCCGGTGTTTGCGACAAAGCAATTCTGTCGCCTTGTTCAATTTCTCCGCCTTCTAAATTGACCTTGACCGGAATTCGTCCGGAAAGAGTCACGGCTACTTGATGTTCTTCTTTATACTCTGGGCCATTAAAGCCGCCCAACAAAACTGCTGGTTCAGTGGAAATTGCGCCTAAAAGAATTTCGCCCTGTTCGGCGCGTTTGACAAATGGTCCGTTGAAATTTTTATCTAAAGAAACAATCTCGCCCGCGCCTAAACTTGTATCCTTGGTAGGATAATTTTCCGCCACATCATAAATAGTCATGGCTGTGGCAGAAGAATAAACCACGCCTTCGGTATTATTGTCAGTATTACAATTAACATCACTGCCTACGCACAAACCTCCGCCCGTAACCTGCAATCTGGCTTCTGGTCCCGTCGTCCCGATGCCGACGTTGCCGGAAGTTGCCAATACCAACTGATTGGCAGCATTCGCATAGGTGCCTAAAATTAATGCCTTTTCTGTCTCTGTACCGGCATAATTTGTGTATATTTGAGAACCACTGCCAGCATTAACATTAAAGCGTATAGATTGATAGTTGCTCGCAGCGCTGGCGATCTCTAATTTTGTCCCAGGGGACGTTAACCCGATCCCGACATTACCAGCGCTTGTGATTCTTACTTTTTCTGAAGGAGTAGTCCCAAAAGTAAAAGCTAAATCGCCAGACTCTCTGCGAAGAAAAATGTCTCTTGCCGCTGTCCCTGGTCCGAAACCCATAAAAGGTGTTTCGGTATCAAAACCAAAACCAAGCCTCGCATATGTATCGCCTTGGCCAAGTGCCCCAAGTCCTACCCAATTTGCGGAACTAGTCGGCATGACAACCATTAAACTACCGTATTGATTTATTTTCACATATTGATCGTCATCGATATAAACTTTAAATCCATTATCGGTCCCGCTCCCTTGAATTTCAAGCTTCGCTCCAGGAGTTGAAGTCCCGATGCCGACATTGCCGTTCAAAATCGTATAACCTGTTCCAGATGGAGTAAGAGTAACATTCTGATTTGCTCCACCAGCAGTAAAAGTTAAGGCACCGGTACCAATGATAGAACCAGTAGAAGTTCCGGTTCCACCATAAGTTAGAGCCAAGGGCGTTGTTAAACCGATTGCACCAGTAGTTGAGTTATATGTTATTGGCTCTATTCCTGATAAAGCATTCCTTGCTCTGGTATCGGTGTAGTAGAGGTTAGTTCCTTCAGCTAAGTTAGAGGTGGTTTTTCCGGAAAAAGCAGTGTCAAATCTTCCTTGGGTCCAATAAAGATTAGTTCCTTCTGGTAAGTCATTAGTGGTGGCTGAACCGGAAATTAGACCGGCTGCCGCTTTCAAAACTCCTGATAAACCGGTTAGGGTTAAACCAGCAAAGGTCGGCGAATCAGAAGTGTTTAATCCAGCAACTGCTGCCTGATTCAAGGTTTGCCAGGTTTTATCGCCTCGCCAGTAAGCAGATGTTCCGCTGGCAGCAATGGCTGGTTCTTTGCTGTTAAAAGTTGTCCAGTCAGCAGCAGTTAAAAGACCGCGGTTTAAAGCTGAAGCAGAAGGCAAATTAAAAGTATGGGTTGAACCTGAAGAAGTGATGGTAAAATCAGTACCAGTGGTTGAGGAAGCAAAAGTTTGGCTGGAGGTTGATAATCCATTTAAAGTGCTCAGCGGGGCTAAAACCGTACAATTGGTATCACCAGGACTGCAACCAGGATCTAAGGTTTCGCCTGGATTATAGGGGCTGCCAGGCGGCGCCGCTTTCACTACGGCAAAAATTATCAAGACAGAAATAAGGACTACTAATCCGGCTTTTAGTCCGTTAGAAATAGGGGAATTTTTGATTTTCATATTTTTAATCTTGAATCTTGGAGCTTAAATTGTTAATTTTACAATTCAAGTCTCTTGTTTCAAGAAATTAACTAAATTATTAACGAGCCTTTATAATTTTTATTTTAATGATAACAAAATCCGAGAAAATTTTAAGTGCAAAAACACCCCGGCGTGGTTGATACTTATTAGTATCCATAAATATCTATTAATATCTCAGTATCTATAAATACCATTTGTATTATATCAAATTTTCAAAACAAAGTACCAAGATGTTTCTTGAGAATTCCTTTTGATAAATCAAATATTTTTTCAATAAAATCAAGATACTCTTTCGCTTGTTTATTTGTAATTATTGTGCTTCCGCCATCATATAATTCTATATTGCGCGTTTTCCTCATTTCGTTGCCATACATTAAGACGTCTTCATTCTTTAATATTTCTGACATTTTTTCTAAAATTTTTATATGATGCCCTAAACGGCTTTTGACTTTATAGCCATAACAGGCAATCAAACTAATGCCTAATTTTATAAAAGCATTGTAAGTAAATTGAAATTTAACCTCTGCTATATTTGCATTTTTGGCAATTTTTAAATCCTTATAAGCAGAATCCAAATATTTCCTTATCTGATTCTTGCTAAAATTAAATTTCCTGAAATATTTGTTTTCAAATTTTATCATATTAATCGGATATGTTTGTTTTTAAAAATATTTTTGAGCAACTCGCTGTTTCTCTTTTTTTTGAATTCACTTTCCGTCATATCAATAATATTGATTTCTCTATCAACTTGCTTTTGAAGTTTAATTATTTCTCTTTGGGTTTTTAAAAAATTATGCGAACCAATTAATAATAAATCTACATCACTTTCGGAGCTTAATTTATTCTGTGCGTAAGAACCAAAAATAACGGCCATTTTAAGACCATTAATTTTTTCTAAAACCTGTTTTAATTTATTCTCCAAACCAAAAGTTTTTTGAATAATTTTTTTAATCTCTTTTAAAAGAGGGTATTTTTTATTTATTCTATACAAACTTAAATTGCCTTTTTTATTTTTAATCAAAATTCCCTCCTTTTCCCATTCGGCCAATTTTCTGGTCAAATTTCCGCGGTTAACATCAAATTTTTCAGCCATTTCATTCAAATACATCTCCGCTTCAGGGTTTAAGAAAAAATAGCTTAATACTTTTTGAGTTATTTTTGATTTAAAATTAATCATAAAATGAGGGTATTATACTATTTAGTGTAGCATATTACACTAAAGAAACAATTTATTGAACGATCTTTGAAATTCAAAACTTCTTACTCGCTTTAGGGAGTAGATGTCATTCGGTCCTTTGGTTAGTTTGTAGTCTTTAAGATTACTCATTTATGTATAGTAATGTAAAATGTAAAAATCAAAAATCAAAATGACAAATTAAAATGTTAAAATTATTTTTTGCCTTTGAGGGTTATTATACTAGAGGCTAAAATATTTGCTATTTCAATTAATTCTTCTAATAAATATTTTAGCTCATTTGTATCTCCTTTCATAGTATCTCTTAATAATGTTAGCCAAACTTTTGATTCGTTGGCTAATTTTAAAGAGTAGGTGAAAAAGTTAATAAAATCTCTTTTAGAACTCGCGGAATTTGCCTCAATGTAATTTGCTAAAATACTTGTGCCGCTTCTTAAAAGCTGTTTACCCAAAACATTACAAATAGAATCTTGGGGAAGTTTATCAATAAATTTAATCAACCTTAAAACCCAATTATAAAGTCTTTTCTTAAATTCATTTTTAAATTTTGCACTGTCATTTTCCATTTTGATTTTTTAATTTTGCATTAATAAACTCGTTAATTCATTAATTCGTTAATTTGAAGCGTGTTTTATCTGTGGACAAGTCAATTGACATATTTTAGGGATTTGCTATGATGAAAATGCAAGCAGGAGAAGTCCTATTTGTTATCAACTGCCCGTTGTAAAAGACGGGCTTTTATTATTGTTCTTTCTTTCAATTATACTTCTACCTTGAAGATATTTTTGGGATTTTTCTTTTTCCAAAACATTATCTTTCAATACTACTTCTCAAGTATGGGTTATATAAAATTTTATGCTATAACAAAAGATATGGAAACTAATGCAAAAAGGGATTTAATATGGCTGATAGTATTTTTGGTTGCTTTATTTTTCCTTTGGTATTTTACTGGCGGACCCAATAGAGAATCCGCAAAAAGCAGTTTGTTTTTAAAATCTCCGCAAAAACAGGCAGAAAAAAATGTTCAGGAAGCTGTTAATTTTTCCTCAATACCGCAGAAGCCGGACAATAATTCTCCTTACCGCTCAAAAATTACAATCATATCCAGTCAAGAAGCAAAAAAACAAAATCCAGACGAGGAATATCTGACCATTCAAGCGTCTTATAACAATCCAGAACCAATAAACATAAAACAATGGAGTTTGGGTAAATCGGCTACTGAACATTATTATATAGGAAGCGCAATGGAATTTTTTAAGATGCCTCCTGAAAACAGCCGGCAGGATATTTTTTTAAAACCCGGCGATAGAGCAATCATCACAACAGGCAAAAGCCCTGTGAGTAGAGGATTTAAATTGAATAAATGCATTGGTTATCTTGAACAGATGCAGGATTTTATTCCAATGATTCCTCTAAACTGCCCCCATCCTATTAATGATGAATATCTGCCTGCCAGTTTGGATGATCTATGCATTGATTACATAAACTCTAATTTTAAAATCTGCACCCAGTATCTTTCCTATCTGTCATCTCTTTCTAATAGTTGCAAGCAATATATTAATGAAAGAATAAATTACAAGGGCTGCAGTCAGTGGCACAGAAATGATAATGATTTTTATAAGCCGGGGTGGAGATTATTTCTTAACCAAACTTCAGAAATCTGGCCCAACATCAATGGAACTGTTATTTTATATGATGAAAACAATAAAATTGTTGACTCAATCAATTATTAAACTATAATATCTATATTATGCTAAGTATTTTTCCGTGGCTTTTTAATTATTCTCAAGCGGCTTCCTTTATTTTAAGAATTGCTCTGGCAATCATTCTGATAAACACCTCTTCTTTCATTCTTCCTGATCTGGCAGAAAAACAGGCGAAGCTGGTAAAAATAATAAAATCTGTTTCAGCGCTTTGTCTGATCTTGGGACTTTTTATCCAGCCGGTTGCCCTGCTCCTTATCATTATGCTAGGAATTAATATTATCAGGCCTTCTTTAGATATGGAAAAGAAACTGGTTAGTTTTTTACTGATGACTGTTGCACTGAGTCTGATGCTTTTGGGACCGGGTTTGTTTTCAATAGACCTGCCTTTATAAATTTATTTAAAAATGTCTGATGTTAAATTTTACAATGAAACATTAAAGCGCCAGATTGACTTTGAACGTCTTGTAGAAGAATTAGTGAAGTATATCCGGGCCGAACCTGAACGGGAATATAAAATAAGCGTAGGTACGGATTCTCAGGGATCCAATCACACGCATTTTGTCACTGCTATTGCCATTTTGCGTGTAGGGAATGGCGGCATTTATTTTTGGACAAGATCGGATAAAATATATTGTCCCACCATGCAAGATAGAATATATAAAGAGGCGATGCGTTCAATAGTTTTTGTCCAAGAATTGAAAAGTCGGTTAAGAGAAAAATTGGGCGAAGAATTTTTTTGGGACAATAAAATTAGCGTGCATATTGATGTGGGGAAAAGGGGCGAAACAAAAGATCTTGTAGACATCGTTATTGGAATGGTAAAAGGATACGGATTTGATGCCGTGATAAAGCCAGACTCCTTTGGAGCCTTTGTTATCGCAGACAGACATACATAGTTTTTTTAGCTTTTTCCCGCCCATAGCTCAATTGGCAGAGCAGCTCCCTTTTAAGGAGAAGGTTCTAGGTTCGATTCCTAGTGGGCGGAAACAAAATTTTAGAAAATGTTAAACACTTAATGTCTAACAGATATGTAAGATAAAATTTTCTAGGCCAGAGCTTAGATCAGACTGGCCATTTCTAGATCTGTGATAAACATCAATCAGCTGCCAAGAGAGCTCGTTTAATTCTTCTTGGCTAAAGCTGTTAATGTTCGTTAAGGTTTTTTTTACAACATAGGGATGGAATCCTGTTTCTTTTTCAATGTTCTTCATCTTCATACTTGACAATCTTTTAACAAGAGAGAGGTTTTTAATTTGCCAGAGAATTTTCCAAAAGATCTCTTCTGGATCTATACCTGACAAGATTGCCTCTTGAAACAAAATCCAGGCTTTAATTTTCTGCTTTAGGGCCACAGCATCGCCAACGGCAAAAGGATTGTAATTGTTTTTTTCTACCCTTTCAAGCTCTCCTCCTAATTCATATTTCTCAATCTTTTTGGAAACGCACCAAAGATCAGGACCGCATCTCTCTATGATTCTCTGGACCGCAATATTAGAAATTTTTTTACTTTTTTCTTCTATGAAATTTTTCAGCTTTAAAGGAGGGAGAAATTTAAATTCCTGGATTTTATTGCTGTATTGTCTAAAAATCTCAATCATCTCCTCTCCAATATCTTCTTCAAGAAAAATAAAAATATTCTTGGAATTCTTTATTTCTTCTGCATGATTTATTACAAAATTCTCTATAGCCTTATCCTTTATAATATTTTCAGAGATCACTATAATTTTTTCGCCAAACAATCCGCAGATTTTCATTAACTCTTCAAAATTGCCTTGCTCAAAATTTTCTTTTTCAAATTTAAAAATGTCCAGATTTTCAGATCTTGAGCGGAAAAAATCCAAGAGGTCATTCAGCTTCTTCCTGCTTCGGAAGCTGTCTGGTCCATAGAGAAGATAAAGCATAAAAATTTAAACGTATTTTTTTGCAATAATATCTTTGATTTTATTAACAATCTCGTCTGGGGTAAAATTGACTTTTACCATAAAATCAACGGCGCCTAAAAGCATTGCCTTATCAACATCCTCCTTCTGGCCCAAGTTGCTTGAAACAATTACTGGAATGTCTTTGGTCTTTTTATCTTTTTTCAGTATTGATAAGATTTCAAAACCATCCACGCCCGGCAGTATCAAATCCAAGATGACAACTACTGGTTTCTCTTCCTCAAGCACCTTAAGTGTCTCTTTTGAATCAGAGGCTACAAGGACTTTAAATCCTTCTTTTTCTAGCTTCTGGGAAATTAATGTTCTGAAAAATTTATCATCCTCAATGATTAATATTGTTTCTTTTTCCATATTCATATTTTATCATATCCTGCCAATTTTTTCCTATATAAACATTGATAATAATGGGGATATCATCAGGATAAATATTTTCCGTAATGTCTTTGATTACGGGTATGCTTTTCTCAATCATTTCTTCTCTAATCTCAAAAATAAGTTCGTCGTGTATCTGAAGCAAGAGCCGCACTCCCGCCCTCCATTCCTTTTCCTCCACCATTTTATCTATCTTGACCATGGCTATTTTTATAAAATCAGCGGCCGATCCCTGGACGGGCGCGTTGATGGCCATTCTTTCTGATCCACTCCTTATCTTTTCTATTGAAGAATTAATTTCCGGGAAATATCTTTTTCTTTTGAAAAGGGTTTCTGTGTATCCATTTTTTCTCACCTCTTCTTTGGTTCTTTCCAGATAATCAGCCACCCCCTTGAATTTCAAGAAATATTTGTCGTAAAAGATCTGCGCCTCCTCGCGCGAACATTGCAGACTCTCTTTCAAGGCATTGATCCCCATCCCATAAATGATTCCAAAATTTATAACCTTGGCCTGCCTTCTCATTTCTTCTGTCACTTTTCCTAATGGCAGATTAAAAATTTCTGCTGCCACAGCGGAATGAACATCTTCACCTTCTTGGAAAATATTTTTTAATTTTTCATCTCTGCTTAAAATCGCCATTATCCTTAACTCAATCTGAGAATAATCAAAGCTCACCAGATAAAATCCATTATCAGCAATAAAGGCGCGCCTAATCTTTTTTCCTGTTTCAGTTCTTTTGGGAATGTTTTGAAGATTCGGGTCTTTAGAAGAAATTCTTCCTGTGACTGTGCCCGCTTGATCAAATTTGGTATGAATTCTTTTGTTTTCGTCTGCCATGATCGGAAGGGTATCCAAATAGGTAGAGGTCAACTTTGCCAATTCCCGGCAGGAGATGATTTCTTCAACAACAGGGTGCTGATTCTTTAATTTAATCAATTCAGAAAAACTAGTGGATTGATTGCCTGTTGATGTTTTTTTCAGCCCTTTTTGCTTTAAATTAAGTTTCTTAAACAAAACCTCGGATAACTGCTTTGGAGAATTGATGTTAAATTTTTCTCCAGCCATCTTCCAAATTTTTTGTTCCAGTTCTCTTAATTTTTGGTGATATTCATCTGAAATCTTTTTTAAATATTCAGTATCTAAGAGAATACCTCGTGATTCCATTTCTTGGAGAATTTTAAAGAGGGGGAGTTCAATTTCATAAAAAAATTTCTCTGTAACCTGACCTTTTAACTTTTCATATAAAAGTTCTTTGGGACTAATTAATGAATCCTTATTTTCTAAAATAGGCAATCTGTCCAACAAACTCTTAAAGCTGAGATCTATAAACAGTCCCCTGATCTTTTCAAAATTGATAAATTTCTTCCATTTCCCCTCTTCAAGAGAAAATTTTACCGGCGCATCTTTCCTGATTTCTGCCAATGTCTTACTAAACATTGCCTCTTCCTCATTTTTTTTTAAAATCTCTATTGTTTTTTGTCTAAGGCCTCCTGTCTCTGTAATCTTTCTATCTTCTTTTATGGCTCTGTATAAATTCTCAATGTGGCCAAACTTTTTTATCAATGCAGAGGCAGTCTTTTCTCCGATACCGGGAACACCAATAATATTATCCGAGGGATCGCCCTTAAGCGCCTTGAAATCAGATATAAACTCTGGCCCAAATCCAAACCGTTTTTTCACCATCTCATCATCATAAAGAACTGTTTCTTTTATTCCTTTAGATAAGGTATAAACAACAACTTCTTTATTTCTCACTAATTGCAAGGTATCCAAGTCGCCGGAGGCAATGATGATTTTTAGCTGATCGTTGATCGGTAATAGTTGATTGACAATTGAGCCAAGAATGTCATCAGCTTCAAATCCCGGAGATTCAAGAACGGGAATGCCAAAAACTTTGAGCATCTCGCGCGAATTGCCAATCTGTTGGGCAAGGAGATCATCTGTCTTGGGACGCTGCGCTTTGTATTGCTCATAAACAACATGCCTGAAGGTTGGTTCTGGTAAATCGTAGCAAGCCGCCATATAATCTGGTTTTAATTCGCGGATGATTTTTAAAATAAAACTAGCAAATCCGAAAAGGGCGCCCGTTGGTTCTCCCTGTGGAGAAGTAAAGTTAGGCAAGGCGTGAAAGGCACGATGCAAAACTGCATGTGCATCAATCAAAACCAAAATTTTCTTTTTTTCTTGAATCACTTTTTATCTTTTTCCTTTAGTATTTTAGAAACTCGATAGCGTATATATATTATCAATCCCAAAAAACCAAGAAGCAAGATAATTACTATGTAAATCCAGGATCCAAATTTTGCCAAAGAAAAACCGACTGTGGCTACAGCTGTAAATCCGGGTTCAATAATGATTGTGTTGGAAACAGAAATATCCGGCTGAGGATTGCCAAAAATATCTGTAAAGCCAAGAATAGCTGTGGTGATTAATTTTCCATTCTCTTCTGCTGAATCTTCAACTTTTACTTTGACATCAATAGAACCAGAATCTTTTTCTTTAATCTTACCGAGATCAAAGAACAAAATATTTCTTTCAGAAGAATAGTCAGGGGGATTTGCACTTTTTACACTTAGTCCTTCAGGTAGAATAATTTTTAGAATGACATTATCAACATCTGCAATGCCGATGTTTCTATATCGTACTGTGTAATTTATTTCCTCGTTATACTTGACCTCATTTTTATCGGCGTTAATGTCTAAAGATATTAAATCAAGGTTTAAAATTGTAATTGTCTCATTTGATTTTTTGGTGATTGTAGCTGCAGTGGCTGAAAAGGAATTTGCAATGGTAATGTTTTTTTCTACTGGTTTTGTTTTTACTCTCAAGGAGATCGTTGCTGTTTTTTTTGAAGAGAGTGAGGCAATCTTCCAAAACAAATTAGAATCACTAGAAACTGAAGTTGGCGGATTGGAATCAAGGAAATCAAAATTTTGGCTAAGAGAATCTTTCACAGTGATATTTTTTAATTCATCACCAGTTTCATTTTTAATATTAAGCAGATATTCAATGGTATCACCAATGGAGGCGGAATTGATAAGATTGCTTCCATTTGGGAAAGAAAGATTTTTCATTTCCTTCCATACAGAAAAAGATGAAAAAGATGCCGGTGTTGTCGCTTTCTCTGAAACTAGTGGTTGAACTACAATGACTGGCAGGGTTTTAAAATTAAAAATGACGCCTCGGGTGATTCCAAAGTCATTTTTCGCCACAAGACGATAGTAATAATTAATATTGGGTGATAAAGAGACTAGTTGAAAGCTAACAGGAATAAAAGAATCGCCAGAACCAACACTGAAAGAATTAGTGATGGTATATAAATTGAGAGTCGGATCTGTTCCCCACTCAAACCAGGCCACAGTTGAAGAATTTTTGGGGTTAATGCTTCCTTTAAGCAATGCCGAGGTTTGACTGACTTGATCTGGCGGATAAACAACTATCTCTGGACTGCTGCCTAAAGCTTTTCCTGTTGTAAATATTAATGTACTTCCAAAACTTCTTCCGCAAATATTTTCAGATACCAAGCGGAAATAATATGTTGTGTTTGGCTTTAAATTTCCCAAATATCTTAAAATGTCGGTGTCAACATTTCCGCTTCCAATATCCTGTGATGTTGTTCTAAATGTCAAAGAGTATGATTCTCCATATTCAAACCAGGCAGTTGCAGAACGATTGCGCGGATTGACAACGCCTCTTAAGGTAGCTGAATCTTTCGTAACAAAAGCAGCTGATCCTGTGGTAACAATAGGGGCGCAGGATCCGGTGATAGAGGATGTTCCTCCCCCAGCTGTTCCGCTCGTAGTTCCACCAGCTGGCGGGCCGGTGGTAAAACTAAAAGTAGAACCATAGGTTGTTCCTGCGGAATTCTGAGCCACTGGCCTGAAAAGATAAGTTGTTTCAGTTGAAAGTCCGGAAAGCCCGGAAATAAAATCAATATAAACTGTACCATCTCCCATGTTTTGGTGAGCTGTTTCATTACTCAAACCCAAATCAATGTCGCCCCATTGAAACCAGGCATTTGTTTGTAGGCCATTTGGACTGACGCTGGCCCTCAAGGCCACAGAGGTTTGGTTAATCTCCGTAGCATAGCCAGCAATCACAGAGGGAGACTTATTGCCCGGGAGGCCAACTGCACCAGTTGTAAAACTTAAGGTTGAACCCCTGGTAATACCTATACTGTTCTGCGCCACTGCACGATAGTAATAAACATTTCCTGAAGAAAGATTGGTCAAACCAGAAAGAAAATCAACAAACACAAAGCCGGAGCCAATTGCCTGATGAGAAGTTTCGTTTGTTAAACCGCTAGCTGACAGCCCCCATTCAAACCAGGCAGATGTATCAGAACTATTAGGATTAACACTGCCCTTAAGGGTGACACTGGTTGGCAAAAGATCGTCAATAACATATGTATAAACTATTGGCGGATTCAAATTGCTGACAAAGCTAGTTGTCTTAAAACTAAAAGTAGAACCATAGGTTGTTCCTGCGGAATTCTGAGCCACTGGCCTGAAAAGATAAGTTGTTTCAGTTGAAAGTCCGGAAAGACCGGAAATAAAATCAATATAAACTGTACCATCTCCCATGTTTTGGTGAGCTGTTTCATTACTCAAACCCAAATCAATGTCGCCCCATTGAAACCAAACGTCCGTATTTAGTCCATTTGGATTAACACCAGCTGAAAGAATGGCTGATGTCTGAGATACGTCTTTGGCATAATAATTAAAAAGGGAGGGGGCTCCTGCTGCCAAGACCGAATTAAGATTAAAAACAGAAAAACAGATCAAAAAAAACAAGGCAAATTTCATTGTAATCAAACTATACTATTTTTTGAGACTAATGTCAATAAGACGTTTGTGAGGACCGAGATGGGAAAATTTTATCCAAAAATATTTTTTAGGAAAAATTTTTTTAATTTTTTCAGCCCATTCAACCAAAATTATATTTTGTGGATTTTTTATCAATTTTCTCCATCCTAAATCAAGAATTTCTTTTGATTTTTTTATTCGGTAAGCATCAAGGTGAATCAAAAATGCGAAACTGGGAATGCTAAGCTGGAGACACTTCATTAAAACAAAAGTAGGGCTGGTAACTTTCTTTTTAATGCCTAATGCTTTTGCAAATCCTTGAACAAAAGTTGTCTTTCCACCTCCCAATTCGCCTGAAAGTCCTATCAGGACTGCCTTTTGTGTTTTTTGTTGAATGACTTTTTGCGCCATCTGTTTTGCCAATTTTTGCGTCTGGTTTTTAGATTGAGAAATTCTCTTCATAATTTATAATATCTTAGCATAAAAAAACTGGGACAGATTTTTATCTGCCCCAGGAATATGAGAAATTATAGCCGTCCTTGCGGCCATATCTTGAGATATTAAATGAGCCGTAAGAAGAAAAAGGAGAATAAAAGTATGAAAAATTATAGTTCCCGTGATGAGTATATCTTGAAAAGTTATAACTGTTATAGTAATAGGGAGATGGAGAGTAATAATACGGGATATAAGAGTAATAATAGGGATCATAGAGATCTCTGTAGTACCCGTAACCAATCACACAACCAGAGAGAAATATTAAAATCAAAACTATCCAAGCTATTTTCATTTTTTCCTCCTCTCTATAAAATTTTTCCTCTTAGTTAATAATAATAAATTAAAATTTTTTGTCAAGATTGTCTTGGGTTTTTTGGGATGGTAGGAATGAAACTGATGAATGAATCTTGGAAAGAAAAAATACAGGAGGTACTGCTACCATCGCGATCAATTGCCCTGATTCTGAATGAAAATTTTGAAGAACATGAATTTTTGCTGCGGGAGGCATTAAAGACAGCTTTGCGTTCAAAAAATTATTTTACCTATTCAATTCCTGAAGATGACAAGATCTTATCAGAAAAATGGTCAGCGATCATACCAAGACTTGATAATATTCAACCGTCGCACACCGCTTCTATTCTTATTCCAAAAGATAAATTTAATATCAAAGAAGTTTTCTATGAAAACAATGATAATTTTTTTGTCCTCAATATTAAGACAGAAAACAATAAATTAAGCCCCGAAGACATTGTCTTCAGATCAAAACCAATCAGCATTGATGCGGTTTTATATCTGGGAGATTTGGAAACAAATCGACTTGAAGCGCCACAAAACAAAATCTTGCTGCCTCCCAAAGAAAAAATTCTTTCTATAACACACCAAAATAAAACCTTGATTGAAAATGTAAAAGAAATTATCTCAATAATTGACGGGGGGTTGCTTTCTTCAAACAACATTGCCACTATTCTTTTTGCGGCCCTAGTTTTGGAAACAAAAAATTTCACATCTTATCTTTCAGAACAAACAATGGAGCTGGCAGGTATTCTCTTAAGACTCGGCGCAGACAAAAAGGCCATCAGTGAGATTTTGGAAAAAGAAAAAACAGACACCTTTGCCCAGCTTTTGGGAAGATCTCTGGCGCGGACAAGAATTAATCAAAATCTTTCCAGTGCCTGGACTTTTTTATCTAAAGAAGATTTTGAAAAAACAGGGTTTGATAATCAAGATTTCAAACTTCTCTATAAAATTCTTTTAAAAATAAGGGATTTTTTGCCTTCACAATCTTTCTATTTTCTCTTGTGGCAGAAAAATGACGAAGTTTTTTCTCTGGCAACATCAGAATACAATACCATTGAAATTCTTGTTTCGCTGGCTGAAAATTTAAACTGTGATTTTTACGGCAGGTTTTTTGTATGCGGCCCATTCAAAAATTTTTCCGAATCAGAATTAAAATTAAGAGAGCTATTGAAAGAAAAATTAAAATAAGCTATTATTTTTAAAATGGCTAAACTCTCAGATAAAAAATCTCAAATAAAAGAAATCCGAGAGCAAGAAGCAGAAGAACTAGCCAAGATTCTCTCTGTAAAATATAAACTTCCCTACCTCAATCTGGCAACAATATCAATTGATTTAGACGCCCTCAGGATCGTTCCCGAAGATAAGGCCAGAAGCGCAAAACTGGCTGTTTTCCAAAAAAATGACAAAAAACTGGATATTGCCATTTTTAGTCCCAATCTAGAATCAACTCAAAATACCATTAAAGAACTTGAGCAGAATGATTTCAGGGTCAAACTCTATATGGTTTCTGAAAGCAGTCTTAATAAGGTCTGGAAAAGATATCGTGAAGTACCGGAATTTGTGGAGATCTCTAAGGGTATTATTGATGTTTCTCAACAAAAACTGGAGGAGTTTATGGAGAAAGCGGGGATGTTAGAAGATTTAAGAAATATTTTTTTTTCATTAATAGATTCTAAAAAGGTTCGCCGTGTCTCCGAAACGTTGGAGATTATTATTGCAGGAGCAATCAGCTCTGATTCGTCCGATATTCATATTGAACCGCAAGAGGGGAAAATAAGATTAAGATTCAGATTGGATGGAGTTCTCCACGATATCCTTTTTTTTGATCCCAAAATATACAATCTCGTTCTCTCCAGAATAAAATTAGTTTCCGGCCTAAAACTAAATGTCCATAATCAGGCACAGGACGGCCGTTTTAGTGTTCGCATCAAGGATTTAGAAATAGAAATCAGGACCTCGATCATTCCTGGTCCTTATGGCGAAAGTGTAGTGATGAGAATTTTAAATCCAAAATCTATTAATGTGGCCCTTGAAGATCTGGGAATGGAAAAACATCTTTATGAGGTAACCCTGGAAGAAATCAAGAAACCTAATGGCATGCTTTTAACCACCGGCCCAACTGGTTCTGGAAAAACAACAACACTTTATTCTTTTTTAAAAAAAATATATTCCCCGGGAATTAAAATAATCACCCTTGAAGATCCAATTGAATATCATTTAACAGGCATTACTCAAACACAAATAGATGATGCTAGGGGCTATGGTTTTGCTGAAGGTCTAAGGGCTATTTTGCGACAAGATCCTGATATTATTATGGTAGGCGAAATCCGCGATCTGGAAACTGCCAAAATAGCGATGAATGCTGCCCTGACCGGCCATTTTGTTTTTTCAACTCTCCATACCAATAATGCCGGTGGAACAATCCCCAGATTAATAGATATCGGTGTCAATCCGGCCATCATTGCTCCTGCCTTAAATATGTCTATGGCTCAACGATTGGTAAGAAAACTCTGCAATAATTGCAAGGTGCAAAAAAAACCAACAGACCAAGAAAAAGAAAAGATAAAACAAATTCTGGATTCTTTTCCTAAAAATATTCCTGTTCAAGATATTAACCAAATGTCAATCTGGGAAAGCAAAGGCTGCCGCCTGTGTAATAATATTGGATATAAGGGAAGGATTGGAGTTTTTGAAGCTATACTGATAAACCCGGAAATAGAAAATTTAATTCTCCACAATCCAAGCGAAACAGAAATCTGGAAGGCGGCAAAAATGCAAGGACTGTTGGATATGCGACAGGATGGAATAATAAAAGTATTAAAGGGAATAACCTCTTTTGATGAATTAAGACGAGTTGTAGAATTGTAGTTTGAAAAATAAAATCACCCCATAATCCTCTAAGCAACTCTTTCAACATGGGTATCAAAAGTTTAGAGTTTTTAATAAAGAGAAACCCAGCAAAACCAACTCAAGGCTGGAAACCAGAAATTCTTTTTAAAAACTCCGATAAAGCAAATAACTCTGCTTTGTTGCTTAGAGGATTATGGGGTGATTAACCAATAATTTTTAAGCCTTAAATTATTTTAACAAAAAATAGTTATTATGTCAAGCCTAAGGAATTTAAATCAGTTTGAACGTGAAGACAAGATATTGGACCAAACCCTAAGACCACGGCAATGGGAAGAATATATTGGCCAAGAAACCATAAAAAAGAATTTAAAGATATTGTTGGAAGCGGCCATGGAACGTCAAGAATCAGCTGAACATCTTCTTTTTTACGGACCCGCAGGTTTAGGAAAAACAACACTAGCTTATCTTATTGCAAAAGAATTAAATGTGCAAATGAGAGTCACCTCAGGGCCGGCCATTGAAAGAGTGGGTGATCTTGCTTCAATTTTAACAAATCTTTCTCGGGGGGATATTTTATTTATAGATGAAGCTCACCGACTAAATAAACTAGTGGAAGAAATTCTCTATCCAGCAATGGAATCCGGCACTTTAGATATTATAATAGGAAAAGGACCTTCTGCAAGAACCATTCAATTAGAACTTCCGCCATTCACATTAATAGCCGCCACCACCAGAATAGCTCTTCTCTCATCGCCTTTAAGGTCTCGTTTTTCCGGAGGAATCTTTAGACTTGATTTTTACGAAGAAGATGAAATCAAAAAAATAATCTTACGCTCTGCCAGAATATTAAATGCAGCTATAGACGAAGAAGCAGCTAAGGAGATTGCCAAAAGAAGCAGATTTACACCAAGGATCGCTAATAATCTATTGAAGCGGTGCCGTGATTATGCGCAGGTTCATAAAAAAGAAATAATTGATCTGGAAACAGCAAGAAAGACAATGGAATTATTGGAGATTGATGACAAGGGACTTAATAAGCACGATAGAGAAATTCTGAAAATTTTAATTGAAAAGTTTGGAGGAGGACCAGTTGGTCTCCAGACAATAGCTGCGGCAACTTCAGAAGATGAAGCCACGATTGAGGAAGTTTGCGAACCATATTTATTACAATTAGGCTTTATAGAAAGAACTCCTCGCGGCCGAATGGCCACGCCTCATGCATATAAACACTTGGATAAAAACCCGCCCAGACTCATTTAAAATTCACAATTAAATTGGGCTATGTTTGACATCGGAAGTTGAACAATTGATTCTTGGTTTAAAATTCTATATTCTATCCTCATGGCCGGACACTCTAAATGGGCTCAAATTAAAAGGCAAAAAGGCGCGGCCGATGCGAAAAAGAGTCAGATTTTTTCCAAGCTTGCCAGAATGATCGCCATAGCTGTAAGAAAAGGAGAGGATCCGGGGATGAATCCTGAACTTCGCGTTGCCATAGACAAGGCAAAAGAGGCCAATATGCCTGCTGATAATATTGAACGCGCCATAAAGCGAAGTACTGGAAAACTGGAAGGTGTGCAGTTAGAGAATCTTAAAATAGAAGCGTATGGTCCGGCTGGCATTGCCATCATTATCGAAGCAATCACGGACAATAGAAACAGAACCATTGCGGAGATCAAACACATTCTCTCAAAATACGGTGCCAAATGGGCTGAACCCGGCTCTGTTGTTTGGTCCTTTGAACCGCTTGCTGGCGGGAAAGGCTGGAAACCAAAACATACCATTGAAATCTCTGAAAAAGACGCTAAGGCCCTGGATAAATTATTAGAAGAATTAGATGATCATGATGATGTTAATGAACTTTTCACAAATAGTTCATAAACCAAAGCACAAAAGATAAAAAGCAAAAAAATTAAAATATTATGATTATTTTAGGTATTGATCCAGGATTTGACAGACTGGGATATGCCGTTCTATCTAAAGAAAAAAGGGGGTTGAAATTAATCCATTCAGATTGCCTTTTATCTGAAAAAAAATTACCTTATGAGAAAAGACTTTTTTTCTTAGCTGAAAAAGTAGGGAGAATAATCACCAAATACCATCCGGATATTTTGGCTATTGAAAAAATATTTTTTACAAAAAACCAAAAAACGGCCCTAAGGATTTCTGAAATGAGAGGGGCAATTCTTTATTTAGCTTCTTCTTATAATCTCTGTGTTTTAGAACTGACTCCTCTTCAGGTAAAAATAGCCATCACTGGTTATGGTCGGGCTGAAAAATCACAGATCCAAAAAATGATTGGCAATGAATTAAAAATAAAAAACAAGCCAAAATATGATGATGAAACCGATGCCATTGCCATTGGCCTTACTGCCTCTTTTTATTTATCCACAATAAAAAATTAAATGCTTTACATTTTTATTTTTTTTGCTAAAAGTTAAATCTATAGGTCGTATTTTTATAGAAACATAGCCTAATTTATGGAAGATTTACAAAACATATTTCTCAAGACAAGGTATGAAGATGACTACCTGAATAACGAAGATCTTGGAGAAGACAAAGAGAGAGGGGCAGAAGAACCTGATGAAGAGCTGGGTGAAGAAGAATTTTTAGAAGATGATTCGGATGACTATGAAGATTATGAAAGCGAAGGGCTAGAAAAAGAATAATCAAAAACTCCCTGTTTTTCACAGGGGGTTTTTAAATCAGAATCTTAACAAATCTTTTCTTCCCAATTCTTATAATTGAATTTTTCTTTATAAGAAAGTGCGTATCCTTAATCAAACTGCCATCACTCTCTATGGCGCCGGATCTGATCAATCTGCGGAATTCGCTCTTTGATTCAATGATTTTATTTTCTGCAAGAACATCACCCAATTCTTTTTGGCTGTTGATTTTAAGAGTTTCTATTTTTTCTGGGAATTCCTTTTTTTGGAAAATTTTTATAAAATTTTCCCGGGCCTTTTCTGCCTCTTTCTCGCTATGATAATTTTTTACGATTTCGTAAGCCAATCTTAATTTTGCATCACGCAGATTCGCGATTTTTTTAATTTCAGAGGAAATTTCTGTTGTTAATTCTGCCCAAGAGTTTATTAATTTGTCGGGGATAGACATCGTCTTCCCAAACATCTGCTCGCTAGATTCGGTAATGCCAATATAATTATCTAGGGATTTAGACATTTTTTGCTCGCCATCTGTGCCAATTAATAACGGTAAACAGATAATGTCTTGTTCTTCTTGTTTCATTCTTCTTTGGAGGGTGCGGCCAGCCAGCATATTAAATTTTTGATCAACTCCGCCGATTTCCACATCAGACTTAGTTTTGACTGAATCATAGGCCTGCATCAGCGGATATAAAATTTCCCGCATGGTGATCTCTGTGCCATTTTTTATTCTTTTCTCAAAATCATCTCTTTCTAAAATTCTCTGGACGGTAAATTTATCAGCGATCTCTAAAATTTCTTTCCATCCTTCCCTTGCAAACCATTCGCTGTTTTGGTGTATTTCTGTCTTTTTTATGTCTAAGATCTTTCCTGCCTGCCTGAAATATGTTTTTGCGTTTTTCTTTATCTGCCTTTCTGATAAAATCGGCCTTGCTGTTGATCTACCTGAAGGATCGCCTATCCTTGCGGTAAAATCTCCGATAATAAAAATAATTTTGTGGCCCAAATCCTGAAACTCTTTTAATTTCCTCAAGATGACCGCGTGTCCCAAATGAAGATCGGGCGCTGTTGGATCTGCACCGTGCTTTATTCTTAATCGCTCTCCGGCCCGCAGACGTTCCTCTAGATGTTTCCTCTCTATCACTTCTGTCACATTATGACTTAAAAGTTGTTCAGTGGTATCCGGCATATTTTAAATCAATCTTAACATTTTTATAGACAAAAACAAATTTTAGGATTAAGATAATTTAACAATGATTAAGAAAAAACAGACAAAGTTCAATAAGTTTGTACTCGGATTAATATTTTTATTTATCATTATTGGTATTTTTATAATGATTGCGCTGACCTTCTGGATGGCGACCTTAAGACTTCCTGATCTAGAGTCTTTTGAAAATAGAAAAGTAATAGAATCTACAAAAATCTATGACCGCACAGGAAAAATTCTTTTATGGGATATTCATGAAAATATTCAGCGAACTGTGATAACTTCAGATAAAATTTCTCCCCACCTCAAAAATGCCACCGTAGCCATTGAAGATGCAGATTTTTATAAACACCGCGGTATAGATTTTAAGGGGATTGTTAGAGCTATTCTGGTAAATATTGGTTCAATATCTTTAAGAGAAGGCGGCTCAACCATTTCCCAACAATTGGTAAAAAATAGTCTTCTTTCTGGAGAAAAAAGTTTCATCAGAAAAACAAAAGAGGTAATTCTCACATTAAAACTAGAGAGAAATTTTTCAAAAGAGAAAATACTGGAACTTTATCTTAATGAAATTCCTTATGGCGGAAATAATTATGGCGCTGAAGCAGCCAGCCAGCATTTTTTTGGAAAATCAGCCAGTGAGCTCTCTTTGGCTGAGGCAGCATATTTGGCCGCCCTGCCCCAGGCACCGACTTATTATTCGCCCTTCGGAAACCATCGGAACGAACTGGAAACTAGAAAAAATCTTGTATTAAAAAAGATGTATGAGCTTGGTTTTATAACAAAAGAAGAGGAGGAAGGGGCGGAAAAAGAAAAAGCAAAATTTATTCCCAGGGGTGAACAGAAAATTAGGGCGCCTCATTTTGCCATTCATATCCGTTCGTATTTAGAGCAAAAATACGGAGAAGATATTATTGAAGAAAAGGGCTTGAGAGTGATCACCACCCTTGATTATAATTTGCAGGCCAAAGCAGAAGAGATGGTCAAACAATATGCAGAAGAAAATAAGAAAAAATTTAATGCCAGCAACGCCGCTATGGTCGGCATTGATCCAAAAACAGGACAAATCCTGGTAATGGTTGGCTCAAAAAATTATTTTAATATTGAAGAAGAGGGTAATTTTAATGTAACTCTGGCTCATCGCCAACCTGGTTCCTCGATCAAACCATTTGTTTATGCAACGGCCCTTAAGAAGGGTTTTACACCCGATACTATTGTTTTTGATTTAGATACGGAATTTAATACATCCTGCAATTCAAACCACCAGCCAATCTTAGGAACAAATATCACATCAGACCAATGTTATTCTCCAGAAAATTATGATCATCTCTTTCGAGGGCCAATAACTTTTAGAAATGCCCTTGCCCAATCTGTTAATGTCCCCTCTGTAAAAGTTTTATATCTTGCCGGCTTAAAGGAATCTCTCCAAACCGTCAGGGAAATGGGTATTACCAGCCTAGATGATCCAAATAGATATGGTCTGACATTGGTGTTGGGCGGCGGAGAAGTCTCGCTTCTTGAACTCACCGGAGCATATAGTGTTTTTGCTAATAATGGCGTAAAAAATCCTCTTACTGGAATATTAAAAATAGAGGATTCAGAAGGAAATATTCTTGAGGAATTCAGATCAACATCAGAAAAAGTCCTTGAGAAAAACGTTGCTCTTTTGATTTCCAACATCTTGTCTGATAATGATGCACGCGCACCAGCTTTTGGTGAAGCTTCTTATTTATATTTTCCTGACAGAGAGGTGGCTGTAAAAACCGGAACTACCAATGATTATCGCGATGCCTGGGTAATTGGCTATACTCCAAGTTTTGCCTTGGGAGTCTGGTGCGGCAACAACGATAATACTCCTATGGAGAAAAAAGTTGCTGGTTTTATTGCCGCTCCCTTGTGGCATGATTATTTTCAGGAAGTTTTTAATAATCTTGTAAAAGAAAAATTTGAAAAACCAGAAAAACCACCTGCATCAAAGCCGTTTTTGTGGGGCGACTGGCGTGGCGGAATAACATATAAAATAGATAAAATCTCAAAAAAACTGGCAACAGATTTTACCCCCCCTGAATTAATTGAAGAAAAGCCTATTGTGCAGATTCACTCAATTTTGAAATGGATAACAAAGGACGATCCTTTGGGACTCATGCCAGAACATCCTGAAAATGATCCCCAGTTTATTTTGTGGGAAAAATCCGTAAGAGATTGGGCCGCAAGACAAAACATCGCCGAGCAGACAATGGCTGATATTCCAACAGAATATGACAACATCCACAAGCCAGAATATATACCAAAAATCAATATTGTCTCTCCGGTTAGTGGGAGTATTTATAAAAAATCAGACATTTTAAATATCAATATAAATTACGAAAGCAGGTTTGGTTTAGATCAAATAGATTTTTTTCTTGGGAATAATTATTTAGGATCGGCCAAAAGAGATCCTTTCTCATTTTCTTTCACTCCTTCTGGTGTTGGGGTGGGGAACGAAGAGACAATAAGAATTATTGCCTACGATAAAATCAGAAATAAAACAGAAACAGGGGTGCCTGTAAAATTTACTGATTAAAATTTAATATCCTTAGGTGCTTTTGCCCCTAGATTTTTTTCTAATTCTCTTAAGATTTTTTCTTTATTGATAAAAATTTCATTTTTTTCAATCGAACTTGCTTTTTTAATAAAAACAATGCCGTTTTGGTATTTTATATTTTCTTTCTTTGGTGAGATATTTAAGACAAATTTAATCACTTCTCTTGTTTTCTCTTCAATAAAACTTTCCGGCGGCCTGATATTTCTAAATTTTCCCAAAAAACGAGTTAGATTATTCCAGGTCATATAATCAAATTAAATGTTGGTCATTGGCATAACCAAATAGTGAAAAGAATTATCGTTAAGACCCGAAATAACAAGTGGTTTCCCTTCTCCTGAAAAACGCAGGATGATTTGAGGGGGAAATATATGGGGGAGGCATTCAAAAATATATTTTGAATTAAAAGCCATCTTTAATTCCTCTCCTGTTACTTTGGCCTTGATGGTTGTAGTGTGTTCTCCCGCTTCACTACTGGAAGTATTTAAGGTAATAGATCCGTTATCAAGCCCTACAATTATTTTTAATTCGTTTAGTTTTCCCGAAAAAATATTTGCAGTTTTTAAAGCATTAATAAAATCATTTTTTTCTACAACAACATCGGAAACAAATTTTTGGGGGACAACCTGTTGATAATCAGGGAATATTCCCTCTGTTAGTCTGGATATAAATTTAATATTTTCAGTTAAAATAAATAGTTGATTATTGTCGGTATTTACCTTAATTTTCCCCTCTTTACCATCAAAAATCCTTAATATTTCAGCCGCTGTTTTATGGGGGATCAATAAGCCCTTTAAATCTTGGATAGAATAATTAAATTTTTTTTCTGCAAGTCTAAATGAATCCGTGGCCACAAATGTTAGGGGAGCATTTTTGCCAGAATATATAAAAACAGAAGCAATTTCTGGTTTGATATTTGAAAAAGAAATAGCATACCAAACTGATTTTAATCCTAAAATTAAATCTTTTATTAGTATTTCATGTTTTTTTTCTTCTTTGGTTTTTGGAAGAATTGGAAAATCTTCAGGATTATAACCCTTAATTAAGGTTGAGCTGTTTGGTATTGAAATAAATAAATTGTTTTGTTGTGATTCTAAAACTATATTGTCGTCTGCGGTTAAACTATTGATAAAATTACTGATTATATTTGCGGGTATGGCTAGTTTTCCTGTTTTTTCTATTTTTGCAGGTATTTTTATTTCTATTCCCAACTCAAGGTTAGTAGCGGTTATTTTTAGAATATTATCTTCTGTAGAGATTAAAATGTTGTTTAAAATAGGTAGGGTTAAATTTTTCCCACTAATTTTTTCACAAAGATAAACCGCTTCCTTTAGATAATTTTTTACACAGATTGCTTTCATAAAATAATAATAAAAATTAATTTAAAATTTTTATTTATATTATATATGTGAATATGTTGATAATTCATAAATAGATATTTTTATGGCTATTTTAAATTAATACTTATGTGTAAAACCAGTTGATTAAATCTTTATTTATATATTCTTTTTATAAAGTTCTTCTCTAATTTGTTTTATTTCTTCATTTAATCTCTCATCTTTTTTAATTTTTTCACTTATTTTTCTATAGGCATGAATAACTGTGGTGTGGTCACGTTGGCCAAATTTATACCCAATAAAAGGGTAAGAAGTATTTAAATCTTCTCTTAATAAATACATTGCTATCTGTCTTGGTTTGACAATCTCTTTTTTTCTTGTTTTTTCAAATAAATCCTTATCATTTATTTCATAGAAAGTAGAAATTGTTTTAACGATTTCAGTAAAGGTTATTGTTTTTGTTGGTTTTATGTTCTTTTTTAATATTTCCTTAATTTCATTTAAAGAAAGAATTTTTCCTTTTATTTTAGATTGACCAATTATAGAGTAGAGGGCACCCTCTAATTCCCTGATGTTGTCCTGTATTGCCGAGGCAATATATTCTAAAATTTCTACATCAATAGGAAAACCCTTGTTTTCAGCCTTAGCCTTAAGAATAGCCAACCTTGACTCAAATTCCGGCCTAGAAATATCTACCATCATTCCCCCTTCAAATCTTGACCTTAATCTTTCTTCAAGACCGATAATTTGTTTTGGAGTACGGTCAGAAGAAAAGATAATTTGATTATTTCTTTCATAAATGGTGTTAAAAATATGAAAAAATTCCTCTTGAATTTTTAATTTATCTGCAAAAAATTGGATATCATCTACAATTAAAAGATTATATTTTCTATATCTTTCCTTAAAATCATAAATATTTTTGTTTTGTACGGCATTGATGAAATCAGATGCAAACTTTTCTGATGTGAGATAAAGTATTTTCGCCTCTGGTTTTTGTTCTTTAATTTTATTACCAATAGCCTGAAGAAGGTGGGTTTTCCCCAAACCAACGCCTCCATAAATAAACAAAGGGTTATAAGTAGCCCCGGGTTTTTTTGTAACAGCGGTTGCTGCGGCATAAGCAACCTCGTTAAATGGCCCCACAACAAAAGACTCAAAAGTGTATTTGGGATTTAAATTAGCCTCTTTATCAATATAAAGCCCTTCAAATCCCAATTGCTCTTCATTAGCCAGAACAGATGTTGATTTAGAAGGCACCTTATTAAATGTTTGTTGGCTTTGTGCTGGCTGTGAATTGATAATATAATCTATATTTCTAATTGGGGGATAAAAATTATGTAAAACCTTAAGTATAAATTTATGATACTTGGAAGAAAGCCACTCTTTAACAAAGGCATTGGGAACACTGATAAAAACTATACCATTTTCTTCTCCTGAAATACGGGTATTTTTAAACCAAGTGATAAAATTTGCCCGAGAGATATTGAGCTCGATTTCAATAAGGGTATCTTTCCAAAGTTTTTCAAAATCTGTAATCATTGAAATAGTGTTTCTAATATTATAAATAATTTTAAATCTTAAGCGAAACAAACAAAAACAATAATAAAAAGACACAAACCTTACTAATATGTTAATAAGTTGTGTAACAAATGTGAATATTGATTATTCTTTATTTTGTTGTATTATAAAAATATTAAGAAATTATTAATGCTGGCAAAAAAAGGCAGAATTAACAAACATCTCCTAAGGGAAATTTTAAAAAGGGGAACAAAAATAGAGACTAGATTCATTTTATTAAAGACGTTAAAAATTAATAATCAGAAATCTCCCAAATTTGCCTTTATTATACCTCAGAGAACTGCTAAAAAATCCACAGCGAGAAATAAAATAAAAAGAAGAGCTAGGCACATAACAAAGAAAATTAGTCACCTTTTTAACAGCAATAGCGCATCTGTTTTTTTATTAAAGAAAGGAATTGATAAGTTAAAATTTAAAGAATTAGAAGACGTCTTTTTGGAAATACTCCAAAGGGCCAAAACTATATGAATCTTTTGTCTAATTTTTTTAATCTTGTTTTTTTTAAACCACTTTTAAATGCCCTGGTTTTTATTATTGGTATCATACCCTTTCATGATGTAGGTTCAGCCATAATTGTTCTGACAATTGTTGTAAGATTTTTGATTTTTCCCCTCAATCACCATGCCATAACCACACAGATAAAAATGAAACAATTAGAGCCAGAACTGAAAGAAATTAAGGAAAAATTTAAAAAAGATGCACCGGAGCAAAGCAAGAGAGTAATGGAATTATACAAGCAACATGGTATAAATCCCCTCTCTGGTTTTTTAAATTTAATCATTCAATTGCCAATAATTTTCGCACTTTATAAAGTTTTCACCCTTAATGCAACCCTTGATCCCTTGAATTTATATTCTTTCATCCATTCTCCGGAAAATATCCAGATAAAATTTCTAAATATTTTTGATATAACAAAAAAGAGTTATCTCTTGGCATTTGTAACTGGTGCAACACAATTTTTACAAATGCGATTGGCCTTGCCGCCAATCTCAAAAAAAGATCACGCGGATTTTGCTCAAAAAATAAATATGCAGATGAGATATCTTATGCCGCTCTTTGTTTTTTTTATCGTCTCTCGCTTTGCTTCGGCCATCGCTGTTTATTGGACGACGATGAATATTTTTGCTATAATTCATGAATCTATAGTCAGGAGAAAAGCAATGAAAATGATAGAGAAAAATGAAGAAACAAAGCAAAATAATCGAATCATTCATAAAAGAAATTCTAAGAAAATTAACGATTGATGGGGAAATTGAGGTTTTAGAAGATGAAGATACTTTTCAGTTTATCATTAAGACAAAAGAAGCCGGAATTTTAATCGGAGAAAACGGTCAACATCTGACAGCTCTAAGCCATATTGTAAAAAAAATTATTGATCAGGAGTTTAAAAAGGAAAACCTTGAAAAGATTTCATTTTTTCTTGATGTCAATGATTATCAAACAAAGAGAACGGAAGAACTAAAAAATATCGCAAGAATGACCGCTCAGAGAGTAAGATATTTTAAAAAAGAGATTCCCCTAGATCCCATGAATGCTTATGAAAGAAAGATAATTCACTCCGCTCTTACTGAATATCCTGATATTACTACTGAAAGTTTTGGCGAAGAACCAAACAGAAGAATAATGATCAAGCCGTATTTGTAAACGATGATAAAAGTTGAAATTAAAAAACTTGGAAACTCAGAAATTGAAATCACCGGCATTATACCAGCCGGTGATTTTGAAACTGAGAGAGAAAGAGTCATAAAAGATTTTTCTGAAGAGGTCAAAATTAATGGTTTTAGGCCGGGCAATATTCCTGAAAAAATTTTGATTGAAAAAATCGGCGAGGAGAAAATTTTAATGAAAATGGCAGAAAATACTCTCAATAAGCGCTACCCCAAAATCCTGGAGGAGAACCAATTGGAGTCCATTGGCAGACCCGAGGTTTTAATTACTAAAATTGCCAGAAACAACCCCCTAGAATTTAAAATTAGAATCACCATACTTCCAGAGATAGAACTCGCCGACTACAAAAAAATTGCCTCAAGTGTAATGAGAAAAGAAGAAAAAATTGATGTTGAGGAAAAAGAAATAGATGAGATAATCGAATATTTAAGAAAGTCAAGAGCAAACAAAAATGAAAAAGGGGAGATTACTCTCCCAGAATTAAATGATGGTTTTGCAAGATCAACAGGCAAGTTTAAAAATCTGGGTGACTTAAGAGGTGTCTTGGAAAAAAATCTTATAGAAGAGAAAAAAAATAAACAAAGAGAAAAGAAGCGAGTGGAGGTTTTGAATACGATAGCCAACGCTTCAAAGATAGAAGTCCCCAAAATTGTCATTGAGGCGGAAAAATCAAAAATGATGACAGAAGTAAAAACGGGCATAGAGGAGTCTGGTTTGAAGTGGGAGGATTATCTGGCACATATAAAAAAAACAGAAGAAGAATTGAAGTCTAACTGGGAAAAAGATGCCATCAATCGGTCAAAATTCGGTTTGATTTTAAGAGAAATAGCTAAACGAGAAAAAATTGATGTCTCTGAAGAAGAAATGAAAAGAGAATTAGAAGCTCTTTCTCAACATCATAAAAATCACAATGAAGACATTGACTTAGAGAAGATAAGGGCTTATACTTATGGTGTTCTTCGCAATGAAAAAATTTTTCAATTTTTAGAATCATGTTAATACCAACAGTTATAGAAAAATCACAGTTTGGGGAGAGGGCGTATGATATCTACTCCCGCCTTTTAAGGGAGAGAATTATTTTTCTTGGGGGGCCAATCGGGGATCAGGTGGCTAATATTGTAATTGCCCAGCTCTTGTTTTTGGAATCTCAAGACTCTCAAAAAGATATTTATCTTTACGTTAATTCTCCGGGCGGATCAGTAACGGCAACACTGGCTATTTATGATACGATGCAGCATATCAAACCAAATGTTGCAACAATTTGCGTTGGCATTGCGGCTTCTGGCGGTGCTGTTCTTTTGGCTGCGGGTAAAAAGGGGAAGAGATTTGCCTTGCCTAATTCTGAAATAATGATCCACCAGGTAATGGGAGAGGCTGGAGGTCAAGCGGTTGATATCGCGATTCAATCTAAGCATATTCTTAAAATAAAAGATAAACTCAATCAAATACTTTCAAAACACACAAATCAGCCATTATCAAAAATAGAGAAAGATACTGACAGAGATTTTTTTATGGATGCCGAAGAGGCTAAAAATTACGGTATCATAGACGAGATTCTTAAAGTCAAAAAATAAATTTAAATTAATTTATTAATAAGACTTTGGCCACTCATTATTTCCGGCTTTTTTATTCCCAGAGCCTGCAAAACAGTTGGCGCCACATCTGATAAGGTTCCCTGCACTTCGTCATATAATTTTTTTATCTCCTTGGTTGTTCTGGAGTTTTTTAATTTCAATCTCTTTGCGACAAGAAAGAAGGGTACAGGGTTTAAAGAGTGCATAGTTCTTTTTTCTCCTGTGAATTTGTATAATTTTTCTTCAGCATTGCCATGATCTGAGGTTATAATCAGAAGACCGTCTAACTTTAAGATGGCTGGCACAATCTCACCAATGCAGAGATCTAGGGCTTCAAGAGCCTTGATGGTGGCTTGAAAATCACCAGTGTGACCCACCATATCAGCATTGGCAAAATTGACAACAATAAAATTATAAACCCTTAATCCTGAAAGAACCGTATCTTTAATTGCCATGGCTGACATTTCTGGTGCCTGATTGTAAGAGATAACACCCGGAGAAGGGATTAAAACCCTTTCCTCTTGTTCAAATGGCTCTTCTCTCCCGCCGTTTAAAAAATAGGTAATATGGGCATATTTTTCAGACTCAGCTACATGTAATTGATTGAAACCTGCTTCAGAGATTACTCTTGCTAGGGGATAATCTATTTCTGCTGATTCAAAGGCAACAAAGGCTGAAAGCCTTTTGTCATATTCGGTCATTGTTACAAATAAGAGATTGTTTAATTTTTTTTTGGGAAATTTATCAAATGATTCTTCCAAAAGGGCAGAAGTTAATTGCCGGATGCTATCTTCTCTAAAATTTAAAAAGATCACAGCATCATTATCATTAATGCGCGTATTTGAATCTTCTAAAAGCCCTGGTTCAGTATTGCCGTCAAAATTTCCGTTTTCATATTCTTCACTAATGTAACTAGAGGCCCTTTTAAATTTTTTTCCAATACCTTCAACAAAAAGTCTATAGGCCCCCTCTGTTCTCTCCCAGTTGGCATTCCTATCCATTGCAAATTTTCTTCCTATCACAGAGACAATCTTAATATTTGGATATTTTTCATCTAAAATTTCTTCCAAACGCGAAAAGATTTTTTCACCTTCTTTGATATGAGCATCTTTTCCGTCTGTGAAAAGATGAAGACAAGTGTTTTTGATGTCATTCCTTTTCGCAAATTCCAAAAGAGCATAAAGATGCTCCTCATTTGCATGCACGGTTCCAGAAGAGAAAAGTCCGATAATATGCAGTTTACTATTTTTGTTTCTCACCCAAGCCACAGCCCTTTTGAATGATTCATTTTCAAAAAACGAGCCATCTTCTATGGCATTGGAGATTTTGGGCAAATAATTGTAGATTATCTTTCCTGCACCAATGGTTAAATGTCCTACTTCACTGTTTCCTTCCTTGCCCCAAGGCAGACCAACAGCAATGCCAGATGCCTGCAGGGTAGTAAAAGGATAAAATTTTTCTATTTCTGAAATATAAGGATGCTTTGCTCTGAACCAAGGAGAAGCAAGATTATCTCTTGCAACACCAAAACCATCTAAAATTATCAGCACCACGGGATTATACGGCCCCCTTTTATTCAATTCCTCTTTCTTCTTTTTAAAAAGATTGAATTTCATTCTTATTATTTTAGCATATCGTTTTTCTCTGGACAGGTGTTTTGAAGTTTGCTATTGTAAAAATACTTGAATTTATTATTTAATTTTTGGACATTAAGTTCGTCCCAATATTTTTAGATAAAATATGGAATTAGCGAACCAAGTGTTTTACTTATATGACACTAGAAAAACTCATTATTTTGGGGAGTTTTGCAGCTTTAGGAGGGGGGGTAATCGGCTATTTTCTCCACACTTTAATAAATTTACAGCGGAAAAGTTCAGCAGAATTCAAAATCAAACAGCTTCTTTTAGATGCTAAAGATAAGGCGCAAAAAGAGATTGAAGAGGCTACGAAAAAATCCGAATCCATACTTGAAGAGGCAAAAAAGGAAGAAAAGGCAGCCTTATTACAGATGCGCAAGCTTGAGGAAAGGATGTTGCAAAAAGAAGAAAACATTGAGAAAAGAAGAGTTGAAGTTGAAAAAGAATATCACAAACTTCAAGAAAAGTTGGATTTTCTGAAAAATAAAAAAGAAGAAATTGATAATTTAGAAGGAAGAAAAAGGACAGAATTAGAAAGAATTGCCTCTCTTTCTGAAACTGAAGCAAAAGAAGAATTATTCAAATCATTGGAAAAAAAATATGAACAAGATATTCTTGATAGGATTAGAAAAATTGAATTGACAGGCCGGGAAGAGATAGAGAAAAGGGCAAAAGATATATTAGTAACGGTGATGCAACGGCTTTCTTCTTCCACTGCATCAGAGATTACAACTGCCACCATTCCCATCCCATCAGATGATATAAAAGGCAAGATAATCGGAAAGGAGGGGAGAAATATAAGAGCCTTTGAACAGGTGGCAGGAGTGGAGATCATTGTTGATGATACGCCCGGATCAGTGATTATTTCCTCTTTTGATCCAATGAGGAGATATGTTGCCAAAATAGCATTGGATAATCTTATTTTAGACGGAAGAATCCAGCCAGCCAGAATTGAGGAGACAGTAGAAAGGGCGAAGATGGAAGTTGAAAAATTAATAAAACAAAAAGGAGAGACAGCAGCTTATGAGACCGGAGTAATAGATATTGACCCTCGACTTCTTTCTGTCCTTGGCCGGCTTTATTTCAGAAACAGTTATGGTCAAAATGTTCTTCAACATTCTGTAGAAGTGGCGCAATTGGCCGGCATGCTGGCTGCTGAATTAGATGCTGATGTTCAGATAGCAAAAAAAGCAGGCTTATTCCATGATATTGGTAAGGCGGTTGACCATGAAATTCAAGGTACTCATGTTGATATCGGGAAAAGAATACTGCAAAAATTTGGTATGGATGAAAAGATAATAAAGGCAATGCAGTCTCATCATGAAGAATATCCCTATGAGAACATTGAGGCCATTATTGTTCAGACAGCAGATGCAATTTCTGGAGCCAGACCAGGTGCCCGAGGCGACACCTTAGAGAATTATTTAAAACGCCTAGAAGAGCTTGAAAAAATAGCCAATTCTTTTGAGGGGGTTGAAAAATCTTATGCCATTCAAGCAGGAAGAGAAATCAGGATTTTCGTCACTCCAGAGAAAATTTCTGATTTAGATGCCAAGAAATTAGCCAGAGAAATTGCCGATAGAATAGAAACAGACTTAAAATATCCTGGTGAAATCAAGATCACTGTCATTAGAGAATCCAGAATTATTGAATACGCACGGTAGTTGCCATAAAAAAGCCTTATTATATAATAAAATAAAGCTTAGGGGTCGAAAATTATTAAGTAGTACTCATTTATTTTTTTTATGAATAAAGCTGGATTAGTGGATGTTATTAATGGAGTTATTGGAGGAACAAAGGTATCTTCAGAAAAAGCCATGGATGCCATTATTGAGGCCATTACCAATGCTTTAAAAAAGGGTGAAGAAGTTTCTATTGCTGGCCTAGGAATTTTTGTGGCCAAGCAAAGAGCAGCCAGAAAGGCGAGAAATCCAAAAACTGGTGAAATGGTTAATGTCCCAGCCACCAGAGTTCCAAAATTCAGAGCAGCCAAGGCACTCAAAGAGGCAATCAAATAATTTATCTCTATTTCTCTTTCTCTGCAGAGAAATGTCAAAATCCCGCCAATGGCGGGATTTTGACTTAAGAGCAAGGTATTAAATATTTTGCCCCTTAATTTTTTCTTCAATGGCCCAGAGTGCAACAAAGGCAAAAAGGGTGATTAAAGTTGCAAATATTGCAATAGCATATAAACCAAATCCAACAGCCATTCCTATACCTGCGGTCACCCAAAGACCAGCTGCTGTTGTCAACCCGACAATTTCAGGCCCCTTAACAATAATCAGACCAGCTCCTAAAAATCCAATACCCACGATTATTTGTGAAGCCATCCTTAAAGGATCAAAAGAAGATTGATTTACATGTTGGCTGGCCATTAGTTCTGAAATTATGACAAAAAGACAGGCGCCCATACAAACAAGGCCAAAGGTTCTCATTCCCGCTGTTTTGTGCGCCATAGCTCTTTCAATACCAAGCGTAATGCCTAGGAGAAGTGCTAGAAATAGTTTGAAAAAGATAATATAATTTTCTGGAGTTAAAAGTGTCATAATATTTCCTTAATTAATATTTTATCTCAAAATTTTTAAAATTGCTAATTTCATCGCTGAATTTATATTCAACTTTTCTAACAGAAGCTAAAAAGGGTCCTTTTCGGCACCATGCCAAGAATTTATTTAAATTTTTTTCTTCCCCTTCAATTTCTATGTATACCGAACCATCAGATTCATTTCTGACAAAACCCCTTAATTCCCAAAATATAGCCTTGATCCTTGAGCTTTCTCTGAAAAATACACCCTGTACCCTCCCATAGATTTTTATTTTTAAACATTGCATTCGGACCGCTGGGATTTGAACCCAGAATCACACGCACCCGAAGCGTGTATGTTGCCATTACACCACGGTCCGTTTTTTATTTATCGTTATTTTTGTTAAACAAATTGCCAATGATTGCCCTTAAGATAATTTCAAGAATGATAAAGACCACAATAAAGACTGTCAAGATCAATAAGGCCTTTTTGATTTCCTGTTTGAGAATATCAGTTTTAAAGGCAAAGATATAACCTAAAGATACAAAAGTGATGGACCAAATAAAATTTGCTGGCAGACTATAAATAAACATTTTTTTAAGCGGGGTTTTTATATAACCGCTGGCCATCAAGACAATCCTGTTAAAATTCCAAGTAAATTTAGAGATAAAAATATACAAACCGCTGTTGATTTTTAATTTTTCTAATAAATTTTCCAGTTTTTCTAAATTAATAAAGAGAAATCTTTTTTTATTTGTTTTTGCAAGATGGCTGCCAATATGCCAGTAAACTATATCATGAATAGCCACAGCCAAAAAGGAAAATATCACCAAATCAAGAATATCTAAATAACCATTCCTACTTAAGATGCCGCCGAGGATAAGAACAAATTCTCCCTCAAGAAACACTCCTAAAAATATTATTATATACGCAATAATTCTGTGGGTTTCTGAAAAGTTAATTAAAAGATTTTCCATTCGGGATGCTGGGAGTTGAACCCAGACTACATGCTCCCAAAGCATGTGTACTGCCGCTATACTACATCCCGGCCAATATAATGATTAAATTACAAAATCACATTTTTAATCATTCTTATTTTAGCCTTTTTGGTCTTGAAATCAAGAAAAACAGCCATTGTATCAATTTGCCATTCTTGTTCTTCATAATCTGGATTTTCTAAAAGATAAGTTTGAATGGCGCGGCTTAATCTTTTCTTTTTCCATAAATGGATATTTTCTTCTGGTTTATAGCCAGTTTCATGAGAAACAGTTTTAACTTCAATAAAATGCAAAATATTATCTTTTTCAGCAATGATATCTATTTCCCCCCATTTTTTGCGATAATTTTGTCCTTTTATCTTATAGTTCTGTTTCAGAAGAAATTTACAAGAAATATTCTCTCCTAATTTTCCTATTTTTTGTTTTTGTGTCCGAACCATTTCTATTGGACATTCTATCGGACATTTTAATTAACTTATGTCCGTTATGTCCATTATGACTAAATTATTCCCATTGTTTTTACATTTTACTATATTTATGATATTTTTTAAATACGTCCCTGTGGTGAAATGGATATCACACGACGCTTCGGACGTCGGATTCTGGGTTCAAATCCTGGCAGGGACATAAACAAAAACCCATATGAAATACAATATCCCTAAAATTATCATTGAGATAATAGAAAAGCTTAAAAAAAATGGTTTTGAAGCTTATTTAGTTGGTGGTTGTGTGCGCGATTTAGTGTTACACGTGAAGCCCAAAGATTGGGATATTACAACTAATGCTCAACCAGAAGAAATCCAAAGATTTTTCTCTAAAACAGTTTATGAAAACAAATTTGGCACAGTAGCAGTAATTAATGAAAATATTATTGATGAAACACTCAAAGTTATAGAAATAACACCTTATCGTTTAGAATCCAAATATTCTGATAAAAGGCATCCAGATTCTGTCAGTTTTACACAAAACTTAGAAGATGATCTAAAAAGACGAGATTTTACTGTTAATGCCTTGGCTTATGATATTGATTCACATGAAACTATTGATTTATTTGAAGGTCAAAAAGATTTAAATGCTCAAATAATAAGAGCTGTAGGTAACCCCCAAGACAGATTTAATGAAGATGCCCTAAGAATTCTAAGAGCTATTCGTTTGGCAGCAGAACTTGATTTTAAAATTGAAAAAAAAATAGAACAAGCCATTAAAAAACAAGCAAATTTTTTGGAAGAGATATCTAAAGAAAGAATCAGGGACGAGTTCATTAAAATAATCATATCAAAAAAGCCGGTCTGGGCACTTGAAAAAATGAGGGAATTAGGGGTATTAAAATATATGATTCCTGAACTTGAAGAAGGTTTTGATGTTCAATATAAACGACTCCAAAAATTTACTATCTGGGAACATAATTTAAAGGCCTTAAATCATGCGGTAAAAAACAATTGGCCTTTAGAAATAAGGCTTTCTGCGCTTCTGCATGATGTTGGCAAACCCGCTACCAGACAATGGGATAAAGAGAAAAATGATTGGACTTTTTATGGACATGAAGTCATTGGTGCAAAAATGTCCATTAAAATCCTCTCCAGATTAAAATTCTCCAAAAGGACAATAGATAGAGTTTTTAAACTTGTCCGTTATCATTTGTTTTTTTCGGACACGGAGAAAATTACCCTATCTGCAGTGAGAAGGATTGTCCGTAATGTGGGCCCAGAAAATATTTGGGATCTAATGAAAGTGAGATTTGCTGATAGAATCGGCATGGGTCGGCCCAAAGAAAGCCCCTATAGATTACGTAAATATGAATCTATGATAGAAGAAGCAATGAGGGCCCCTTTGTCCGTAACCATGCTCAAGATTAATGGCAATGACATAATGAATTTGCTAAAGATTAAGCCCGGTCCTAAAATCGGCTTTATTTTACATAGTCTTTTGGAAGAAACCCTGGAAGATCCCAGTAAAAACACTAGAGAATATCTGCAAAAAAGAGTCCTTGAGTTTGGCAAGATGTCAGAAAAAGAGTTAGAGAAATTAGGCAAAAAGGCCAAAGCAACAAAAGAAGAGTTGGAAAAAAAAGAAGTAGAAGAGATTAGAAAAAAATGGTGGGTTAAATAATCTAATTTTTTCGTCGTTTCCCGTGAAAGGCTTTATGGATTTCACGGAGTTGTCTATCTGTTATATGAGTATAGATTTGGGTAGTAGTAATATTAGAATGCCCAAGTAAGGATTGGACAGAGCGTAAGTCAGCACCGGCCTGAAGTAAATCTGTAGCAAATGAATGACGTATCACATGAGGCGTAACTTTCTTAGAAATTCCCGCCTTAATAGCATAATATTTGACAATTCTTTCAATGGAGCGTGGTGTCAATCTTAGATTTGAGATTGGAGATTGGAGATTGGAGATTCTGATAAACAGTGCTTCCTCAACATCCCTGCGTTTTTCAAGATAATTCTTCAAGGACTGTTTGGCTCTGTCCGATAGAAAAACCACTCTTATTTTTTCACCCTTTCCTCGCACAGAAATTTCTCCAGATTTTGAATTTTCAATATGTTCCCGATTAAGAGAACAAAGTTCAGAAACGCGCAAGCCAGTAGAGAAAAGAAGCTCTAAAATGGCCTTATCTCTTAAGTTTTTTAGATTATTGTCTCTGGGACTATCTAAGAGATGCTCCAGTTCTTCTTCTGTAATTAAATCAAGTTCTCGTTGAGGGATTTTTGCTAATTCTATTCTTTCTGGAACCAAGGATTTAATGCCTCTTTTAGCCAGATATTTAAGAAAAACACGCAAGGCAATAAGATAGTAATTTTGTGTTTTTCTTTTTAAATTCTTTCTATTCAGCCCGAGCCGGAATTGCCTTATAATTTCATCATTAATCTGGTCTGGGTTGGAAATTTGAGCAAAATCCAAAAAACCCTTAAGATACCGGTCGTAATTCTCAATTGTCTTTAAACTCCTTCCTTTTTCAATCTCTAAATATTCCAAAAACTCCCTGTGTAATTTTTTAAGATTAAGCATTGACTACATTATAATACCATACCCCAATGTCGCAAAATTTAACATTGACAAAAGGTTAATATTTTACTATTCTAAATCATTAGAAAATCTAGTTCTGTAATATTCTGTAATATAAGGAGGTGATCTAAGGTGAATTTTTATGACCTCAAATATGGCGAGTTCTTTATCATGTCTAAGTCGATGAGGCCCGGTAACATTTGCAGATGTTTATATAAAGATTCGACCCTTGCCTAATCCACTTGACCCACTTAATGAGGATAATGAAGTAACCGCAATTCGTATAAAAGACGGAGAAAGGGCTGGTTTTCGAGGCAATGACAAGGTAGAAAAACTCAGATAATTAGTAGACCTGAACTCAATTCAATAAAATCCCCGAGGTTTAACCTCGGGGATTTTATTTTGCAATTTTGCAAAGGATCGTCCTTTGTAATAGAATTTAAGTATGCAAAGGAAATACTCATTTACACCAGAAAATTATTATCATATTTATAATCGCGGTATTGAAAAGCGAGCAATTTTCATTGACAGGAAAGATTATGAAAGATTTTTAATTTATCTTTATCTTTGCAACAATATCAGTCCAGTTGACATAAGAAATTTATACTCCAAAGGATTATCCTTTGCAGAAATTATGAGTATTAGTAGAAAAGATACACTGGTAGAAATCGGTGCCTATTGCTTGATGCCAAACCATGTCCATTTACTTGTTCGAGAAAAGAAAGACGGAGGTATCACAAATTTTACTAAAAAATTATTTACCGGTTACTCAATGTATTTCAACAAGAAAAATCAAAGAACTGGTCGCCTTTTTGAAAATATTTTTAAGGCAGAATATATAAATCAAGATCGATATTTAAAATATCTTTTCGTTTATATTCATTTAAACCCTGTAAAATTAATTGAGCCGCAATGGAAAGAAAAAGGAATCAAAAATTTTAAAAAAGTTGAAGAATTTTTGAATCATTATCCATGGTCTAGTTTCCATTTATATAATAAGAATTTACCTGATTCAATTATAGATAAGAAAAATTTTCCAGAATATTTTGAAAATTCAAAAGAATTTAAAGTTTTTTTAGATGACTGGCTAAATTTTACAAAGGATCGTCCTTTGTAGATGTTGGGGTTGCAAAAAATTGGTGTTTTTGATATAGTTTGATTTATATTATGTTAACTGCTAAGAAAAAGCAATCTATAGTAGAAAAATTTAAGACTCACGAGAAAGATACCGGGTCTCCAGAAGTTCAAATCGCTCTTTTGACAGTAGAGATAAATGAACTGGCAAGACACCTCAAAAAAAATCCGAAAGATTTTCATTCCAGGAGAGGCCTTTTAAAAATGGTTGCCGAAAGAAGATCATTGATGAGTTATTTATCCAGAAAAAGCGAAAAAAGGTATAATTCATTGATCAATAAGCTAAAAATAAAGAAAGGTAAAAATAATGTCTTCGATATATAAAAATCAACGAGTGGCTGTGTTTTTAGATGTTCAGAATCTTTATCATTCAGCGCGAGCCATTTATCAAAAACGCGTTAATTTTAAAGAACTTTTAGAGACAGCCATAGATGATAGGCAACTTGTGCGTGCTCTTGCCTATGTTGTAAGCACAAAAACAGGTGAAGAAAGACCATTTTTTGAGGCCTTAACCAAACTTGGTATTGAGATTCGAGTAAAAGAGCTTCAGGAATATTTTGGAGGCATGAAAAAGGCAGATTGGGATGTGGGAATTGCAGTAGATGCCATTAAAACATTCCCCTTGGTTGATGCAGTGGTTCTTGCCACGGGTGATGGAGATTATACTCCTCTGGTAGAATATTTAAAAAATCAAGGCAGAAAGCTGGAGGTTATTGCCTTTGGCAAATCAACCTCCTCAAAATTAAGAGAGACTGCCGACCGATTTATAGACCTTGATGAAAACCCAAAGAAATTTTTATTAAAAGGATAAAATTATGAAAGTAAAAAATTTTGAAACAGAAATAGCTGGTAAAAAACTCTCAGTGGAAATATCAGATCTGGCAGATCAGGCCAACGGAGCTGTACTTGTTCGTTATGGAGAGACAACAGTCTTTGCTACAGCAGTGATGACCAAATATAAAAGAGAGGACGTAGATTATTTCCCCCTGACCGTTGACTATGAAGAAAGATTTTATGCTGCTGGAATGATTCTTGGCAGTAGATTTATAAGAAGAGAAGGCAAACCATCTGAAGAGGCTATTTTAACCGCTCGACTGATTGATCGCACTATTAGACCTTTATTTAATATGCAAATTAAAAATGAGGTTCAAGTTATTGTCTTAGCACTTTCCATTGACAATAAAAATGATCCTGATATTCCTGCGATTATTGCGGCCTCTTTGGCCTTAGGTATTTCTGATATCCCCTGGGATGGACCAGTGGCTGCAATAAGAATGGGATACATTAATGGTAATTTTATCATCAACCCTATTTATGAAGAAAGAACTCAGTCGTCAATTGATTTAGTTGTTTGCAGCAAAGACAGTAAAATAAATATGGTTGAAGCGTGCTGCCACGAAATTAAAGAAGATTTATTTATGGAGACAGCAGAAAAAGCCTTGACTGAAATTGAAAAGATACAAAAGTTTCAAGAAAAAATCATAAAAGAGACAGGCAAAGAAAAGGTAAAAATAGAAATTGTCAAGGAGCCTGAGGGTATGAATAAAATATTTGAAAAAGAAATTGCTCCAAAACTTGAAAAGACTGTTTATTCCGGCCTTAAAGAAGGAATAAATGAATTAAAATCAGAATGGCTGAAAATTGCTGAAGAAAAATTTGGGAAGGAGAAAATGTTTTTTGCTGCTGATTTTTACGAAAGAGCTATTAATAAAATGATTCATCAGGAAATTTTAAATGCACCCGCAGGTAAAGAAAGACGGCCAGATGGAAGAAAAATTGATGAAATCAGACCCATTTTTGCATCTGTTAAAGTTTTGCCAATATTGCACGGCTCTGGATTATTTTTTAGGGGAGGAACCCATATTTTATCAGTAGTGACCCTGGGCGGCCCTAAAGATGTGCAGTGGATCCAGGGTATGGAAATTCAAACTCAAAAACATTTTATGCATCATTATAATTTTCCACCCTTTTCCACTGGTGAGACTGGAAGAATAGGAAGTCCTGGAAGAAGAGAGATAGGGCATGGCATGTTGGCAGAAAGGGCGCTTGCCCCTGTCATTCCAGACCAAGAACAGTTTCCCTACACCATACGTATTGTATCAGAGGCAATGGCCTCCAATGGTTCAACATCAATGGGTTCTGTTTGCGCCTCAACTTTGGCATTAATGGATGCTGGAGTGCCAATAAAAAATCCAGTAGCAGGCATTGCCATAGGATTGATAATGAAGGATGAAAAAAATTATAAGATTTTGACTGATATCCAGGGTCCAGAGGATCATCATGGAGATATGGATTTTAAATGTGCAGGAACAAAAGAAGGAGTGACTGCTGTTCAGATGGATGTAAAGATTGACGGTATTACTTTAGAGATATTGGATAAGGTTTTAAAGCAAGGGAAAAAGGCTAGAGAGGAAATTTTAAAAAAAGTTTTAGAGACCATCCCTGAATCAAGAAAAGAATTATCTCCTCATGCTCCGAGGATTATCAAAATCAAGATTGATCCAGAAAAAATCGGACTAGTGATTGGGCCCGGAGGCAAGATGATAAACAGCATCATTGAGAAAACCAATGCTGAAATAGATATTGAACAAGATGGAACTATTTTTATTACAGGCAGAAACCATGAAGATGTTGAGGGAGCTAAAAAAATTATTGAAGGATTGACGCATGAATTTGTTGTTGATGAGATAGTCAGCGGAAAAATTATCAAGGTGTTTGATTTCGGAGCAGTTGCGGAAATAGCGCCAATGCAGGAAGGTTTTATCCATATCTCTGAACTCTCTCCTTTTCGGGTCAACAGAGTGACAGACGTTGTCAACATAGGCGACATTATAAAGGTGAAGGTGATAAGTATTGATGAAAGAGGAAGAATCAATCTCTCTATCAAACAATTAGATTGGTCTAGATCAAATAATAATCAAAAAAATGAAAGAAGGGGAAAATACAACAAATCAAAAGGAAACTGGGAAAGATAATAATAAAATACCGGCCCTAAGAACATTTAAGACGGATAGCACAGAGTATATTAAAAAAGAAAAGATATCAATGCTTGATGTGGCCGCAGCTGGCGCCGCAAAAAAAAGTTTGGTTTTTTTAAAAGAGCAAAAACAAAATATCAGGAGTATTGTTTTAACTTCTGCCATTTTATTTATCATAGCCGGCATTATCATAACTGTTTTCTTGGTTATGAAATTACAGAAAACAGAGCAAGGGCCAGCCCAAACTCTCTTGCCAAAACCTTATATTTCTGCAGATATTGAAGAAGAAGTTACACTAGACAGCCTAAAAGAAAAAATTAACAAAACCCTAAGCAAAAATTACCTTTTATATCTCGCTGTTGTTAAACAATCAGAAGATAAGAAAGAACTAGTAGCCACAAGAGAACTGTTTGATTATTTCAAGATCAATCCGCCATTCGGGCTTACAGATTCTCTGGAAGATAAATTTTCATTTGTTGTTTTCAAGATTGACAAAAATTTTCCTACGCTTATTTTTAAAACGAAATCATTTGATTATACTTTTGGTGCGATGATAAAATGGGAAGAATCTCTGGCTCAAGATATTTTTAAGATTTTTGATTTAAAAGAGGAAAAGCCCCTTAATTTCTCATTTATAGACAAAGAAATAGAAAGTAGGGATGTGCGTATTCTTTATGATTACAGCGGGACGCCGGTTATTGTTTACACCTTTGTTAACAGAAAATATCTTATTATTAGCTCAAGCGAGGATGCCTTGAAAGAAATTTTTACCAGATTCTCTCAGCAACAATTTATCAATGATTGATTTTCAAAATAATGCTGATATAATTTTCTTACAGTAAATTTTTATGGGCATACCTAAAGAAAAACTAGAATATTTCAAAAAAGAACTAGAGAAAAATAAGAAGAATCTTGAAGATTTGCTAAAGCGGATAGCAAAGAAAAATCCACTTGTTTCTGGCGATTGGGAGGTAGAACCAGTTGATTTGAACCCAATGCTAGCTGATAAAAATGAAATGGCAGATGTTTTTGAGGAACTGGAGAACAGAAAGGCTATTGAGGACAAATTGGAAGAACGTCTGACTTTTGTCAATGAAGCCCTAGAGAGAATCAAAAAGGGTGTTTATGGATTTTGTTTAAAATGCAAACAGCCGATAGATGAGGCGCGTCTTAAGGCCAATCCTGCTGCGCGCCATTGCATTAAACACGCTGAGAACAAATAATCAAATATGTCTGTCAAGACTTATTCTGCGCAGGTTATTGGTCTAAAAGGAAATATCATTGAAATTGAAATTGATTTATCTCCCGGACTTCATTCTTTTTCAATTGTTGGTCTGCCAGATCAGGCAGTGGAAGAATCTAAAGACAGGATTTCCGCTGCCATTAAAAATTCCGGCTTTGTCTCTCCCCAAAAAAAGAATCAGCATATTGTCGTTTCTTTGGCTCCAGCTGATCTTAAAAAAGAAGGGCCGGTTTTTGATTTGGCCATTGCCTTAGCTTATCTTCTTGCATCTAAACAAATGTCTTTTGATGTTGAAAAGAAAATGTTTCTAGGCGAGTTAGCCTTAGATGGAGCTACCAGACCAATAAAAGGAGTTTTATCTTTAGTCAAA
>JBFMFK010000007.1:0-2376 GCA_040752125.1 Patescibacteria group bacterium
CTGGGTTGATTCATCGCGGCATGAGAAGAAAATTATTAGAAAGTTTTAACGAGACGTACATTTTAAATCTCCATGGAAATAGCCGCATTGGAGAAAAATGTCCTGATGGAAGTCCAGATGAAAATGTTTTTGATATTATGCAAGGGGTATCGGTTGCGTTGTTTATCAAAGACAAAAAACAGAAAGGGCATGGGAAAATTTTCTATCAGGATGTTTATGGGCTTAGAGAAGAGAAATATGAATATTTGAATAAATATGATGTTGATTCAACAAAATGGAAAAAATTACAACCATCTGAACACTATTATTTCTTTGTGGAGAAGGATTTCAAATTAGAAGATAATTACAAAAAATTCTTATCTGTAAAAAATATTTTTATGGAATACAATGCTGGAACTGCTACTGGGAAAGATAGGGTCTTGGTTGATTTTCAAAAAGAGAGCTTAGCACGCAAATTATCAGTAAAAGATAAAGATGTTTTTTATCTCTTGATGAAAGCTGAAGGTATAGAGAAAAAATTGATAGATAAATGGTATCAGGAATTAAAAGGAAGCGACTTTAAAGAACAGATTAGGCTCTATGCTTACAGACCTTTTGACAAGAGATTCGTCATTTACAATGAGAGGGTTTTACAAAGAGCAAGGAAGTCAATAATGGATAATATGTTAAATGAGAACCTAAGTATTATAGTTACAAAGCAACTGGCAAAGTTACCTTTTAACCATTGTTTTGTAAGCACCGAGATTGGTGATAGATGTTTAATTTCTTTGAGAACAAAAGAATTGGGCTATTTCTTTCCTTTATACCTTTATCATAAAAAAGACAACCCTACTAAAAAACATTCATTAAAGACTTTCATGCTGCTTTTTGAACCACAGGCAGATTATTTTGTAAGAAAGCCGAATTTATCTGAGGCACTTATAGACAAATTAACAAAAACTCTTAAAAAATCTCCGATTCCTGAGCAAATCTTCTTCTATATTTATGCTATCCTTTATTCAAATATCTACCGCACAAAATATGCAGAATTTCTGAAAATTGACTTTCCGAGGATTCCTTTTGCAAAGGACAATAAGCTTTTTAGTAAGATGGCTGGATATGGGGAAAAGTTAGTTGATTTGCATTTACTTAAATCAACAGAACTTGACCCCCCTATCGCTAAATTCCAAGGTAAAGGCGACAACAAGGTTGAAAAACCAAGATATGATGAAAAAGAAAAGTGGGTCTATTTTAATCAGAGCCAATATTTTGAAGGGATTACAAAAGAGGTCTGGCAGTATCAGATTGGTGGTTATCAGGTTTGTGATAAATGGTTGAAAGACAGGAAAGGGATGCGATTATTACTTGAAGATATAAAACATTACTGCAAAATTATTACATCTCTTCAAAAGACAATTAAAATTCAGAAGGCGATTGATGATATTTATCCGAATATGGAGAAGGAGGCCATAGAGTTTGAACAAAACGGAAGATAAAATTGTAGGGGCGAATTACGATTCGCCCAAGCAAATGATAGTCATTTACATTGACATTTTCAGGAATGAGAAGCGAGCGGTTTAAGACATTAATGAATTTTAAGAAATAAAGGTGTAAAATGTAAAGGATTTATGAATTTATTACATTTTAAGTGGAAAAAGTTACTTTATAGGTAACTATAATGACATATAATATAAAAAAAAGTAAAAATTTATATAAAATTTTAGGACCTGTAAGCTCCCGTTTGGTAACCGAATTAAGTCAGAGCAAAAAAACTGTTTTTTCTTTAAGTGAAGCAGTCCAAATACTTAGAACTGATAATAAGCAAGCGAAGAAACTTCTCCACGACCTTGTCAAGAAAGGCTGGCTAAAGCGGATTGAAAAAGGAAAATATTTTTTGATTCCACTTACCGCAGATGCAACTAAACCTTATACTGAAAATCAATTTCTCATTGCCTCTAAACTGGTTGACCCTTACTACATCGGGTTCTGGAGTATGCTTCATTATTATGGATATACGGAACAACTGATAAACACTATTTTTGTTGTATCTCCAAAAAGAAGGAAAAATCTTTCCATATCAGATATAAATTACAAATTTGTGAAGACAACTCCTGAAAAGATGTTTGGATTAATAAAAATTGAAATTAATAGTATGCCTATTAAGGTATCTGATAAAGAAAAGACTTTGCTGGATTGTTTGGACCACCCTGAATATTGTGGGGGTATTACCGAAGTAGCAAAAGGAATCTGGAATGCAAGAGATGAGGTTGATTTTATGAAAATTTTGGGTTATGCAAATAAAATGAGCAATTCGGCTGTTGCCAAAAGGTTGGGTTATCTCATTGAGATATTGGAATTAGATAAAAAATTTGATACGAAAGTCCTAAAAAAGATAAT
>JBFMFK010000008.1:0-2445 GCA_040752125.1 Patescibacteria group bacterium
ATTAATAGTTCATAATTCAAGCCAGAGATTTCACAGAATTACAGAAGGACTGACAAAAGAATTTTATAAGAGAATTGCAGAAGAAATGAAAAAGATATTCTTTGAAATGCCAAAATTAAAAGGAATTCTTGTTGGGGGGCCAATTCCTACAAAAGATGAATTCCTGGATGGAGAATATATGGTTACAAAATTAATGCAAAAGGTAATTGGTAGAGTAGACATAGGCGACAGCGACGAGTCTGGGTTAAAAGAACTTGTAGAAAAATCAAGAAACATATTAGCAGACCAAGAAATTGTTCATGAGAAAAGAATCTTGGAAGGATTTTTTGAAACCTTGGGAGAAAAGCCAGACTTGGCTTATTATAAAGAAAAAGATATAAGGAAAGCCTTACAATATGGCGCAGTAGACACCCTGATTGTATCTAAAAAATTTGATAAGAAAGTTTCAAAAGAATTGATAGAAATGGCTGAAAATATAGGTTCAAAGATAGAAATAGTTTCTACAGAGACTACTGAGGGCGAACAATTTAGCAATCTTTCTGGTATTGGTGCAGTTTTGAGATATAAAATTTAATAGGAGAGAGAATGACTAACAGCAAAACAATAGAGGAGATAGATGAAGCAAGAGAAAAAGAGGATATAAAGAAGTTAGAAGCTGTCTTTTTTATTTGTGGAAGATTTCTTAATATGCAGGAATTGATATCCCTTACTGATTTAAATCCGATAATTTTGCAGGAATTAATTGAGAAATTGCAAGAGAAATATGATAACACTGATTCTGCAATCGAAATAATTAAGAAAGGCGAAGGAAAGGATAGCATGTGGAAAATGGACGTTCGTAATCAGTATCACGGAATCATAAATAAGGTTGCTGGTGGAAGAAGCGAATTCAGCAAAGCAGAACAGGAAACTCTCGGGATTATCGCATTTAAACAACCAATCAAACAGTCTGTGATTATAAAAATTAGAGGCAACAAGGCATATGAACATATAAAGAAATTCGTTGACTTAGGATTAGTTAAAAAGAAAAAATCCGGACATACAGAGGAACTTTCCCTCAGTGATGATTTTTATGATTATTTTGCTTTTCAAGGAGAAGATTCGGGAAATTTAACACGAGAATCTTTAAAATAAGAACCAAGGGTTCCTAATACTTCCTATTATTATAAGAATCTTTAAAAGTAACTAACTCCCAAAAGTAGAATGAAACTTTTGCCGGTAATTTACCTTGGGTATATGTTTATTGCAATTTATTTTCTTCTTTTATACCTAATGCTCTTTATAAACAATAGAAAAAATATTTTTTCCTTTCCAAAAGCAAAAAAGAAATATACAATTTCAGTTTTGGTCCCTGCTTGGGACGAAGAGAATACAATAAAGGATACTATTATGCATATTTTCGAGATAGATTATCCCATAAAAGAAGTAATTGTAATAAATGACGGTTCTAAAGACAAAACGAGAGAGATAGTTGAGAGTATTATTAAGAAGCACCCAAACTTAAAACTAATCAATAAGAAGAATACTGGAAAAGCCGATTCCTTGAACCAAGGACTAAAAAAGGCGAAAGGAGAACTCGTTGTGGTAATTGATGCAGATAGTTATCCTGCAAAAGATTCTTTTAGGAAAATGGTTGGTTTTTTTGATGATGAGAAGGTAGGGGCTGCTACTTGTGTTTTTACTCCAAGGAATAATAAGACTTTTCTTGAAAGATTGCAGGATATTGAATATCATATTATTGCTTTTACGAGGAAACTTTTAGGTTATGTTGATGCGATTTATGTAACTCCGGGTCCATTGGGAATGTACAGAAAATCTATTTTGCAGAAGTTGGGAGGATTTGATGAAAAAAATCTTACAGAGGATATCGAAATAGCTTGGAGGCTTACCCGTTATGGATATGAAAGGAGAATGTGTCTCGATACTTATGCTACCACCAGTGTTCCAAGAAAATTTAAGCCATGGTACAAGCAAAGAAGAAGATGGAATATCGGAGGATTGCAATGCCTTTTAAAATATAAGAAAGATTTTTTTAAGAAGGGAATGCTTGGATTTTTTATACTCCCTTTTTTCACACTTCAATTATTCCTTGGACTGATTGGACTGGGCATTTTTTTCTATTTAGTTATTAGGAGAGCAATTTCTAATTTTTTGATTGCAAGATATGCTATTCCTGCAGGAGTTCCTATGCTCACCATGAATGATGTTTTTATAACCCCCACCTTTTTAAATTACTTGGGAGTCATCCTCTTTGTAGCAGGATTTGTTTTTACTATTCTTGTTTTGTCAGTTATGAAAACAGGGGCTCTGAAAAGACAAAACCTTTTTGACATTTTGGTATTTTCATTAATTTATCTTTCATTATATCCTTTTGTTATGGTGATAACAATCTATAATTTTATAAAGAAGAATTACACTTGGAGATAATATGATAAAAAAACAGAA
>JBFMFK010000009.1:0-19588 GCA_040752125.1 Patescibacteria group bacterium
ATCGCAAGGGATTTCGAACCTGCGCTTGGCGAGCCGCGCCGTGCGCGGCGAGCCAGTGTTTCCATACCTTTCCGCGCTTCGCGCGGCCGAATCAATCGGCAAAATTCCTGAAAGTTTAATTCTGGTGCGTTTGTTTGACGAAATCCGAACCTTTTTTGAACGGAACTGATGACAGCCTCGCTTCGTTCGGCGGAGGCTCGGGCGCGGCGGAATTCCCCCCTTGAACCTCCCTTCCGCCGCGCCCTCGCGGGAGGCCAAAAATTTTTCGCCGCTACAAATTTGAACATTTCTAAATTTTGGTGTAATATCATAATAACAACATTTGAATAGATACTCTACTATAATGTTAGTATCTTGTTGATACTTATGTCAAGCAACCAAAATTTAGCAAAAAACATAACTAAACTGCGAAAGGCAAAAGGGCTTTCGCAAGAGAAGTTAGCGCGAATTGCCGATGTCGCAAATAATACCCTTATCAAAATGGAATCGGGCGAAAATCAAAACCCGACACTAGACACGCTCAAAAAGGTTGCGAAAGCCCTTGAGGTAAGCGTGGACGAGTTAATCAATTAAATTTTATGAAGACAGTTGTTATGTGCGGCAGTCGCCGCTTCAAGCCAGAGATAAGAGAGTTTGCCAAGCGCTTAAAAAAATTCGGCGTGGTCGTTTATGAACCTTACTTACACTCCGGGCAGGATGAATGGGAAAAATTGTCAGATGACTACAAAAAATTTGTAGCCCTCGGTTTGACACACGATCATTTTTACAAAATTCAAATGGCAGATGTCGTTTTTGTGTATAACAAAGACGGCTACGCTGGAAACAGCACTACGCTTGAAATCGGATTCGCTGTCGCGCTTGGCAAACCGATTTATGCTTTAAGCGGCGACAATAAGGAATTATGCCGCCACGTTCTGTTTAGAGAGATTATTTCTTCTCCAACCGAGTTAGCGAAAAGATTAAAATAGTTATGACAGATAGCCGAAGATTAAACATTGTAGACGAGCAGGACAAAATCATCGGTGAAGAAACGCGCGAAAATATACATAATCAGGGATTATTGCACCGCGAAATTCATGTTTGGTTTTATACGCCCAGAGGCGAGATTATTTTTCAACACCGAGAAAAAGACAAGGACACTTATCCCGACTTGCTTGACGCAACTGTTGGAGGTCATGTTGAAATTGGTTCCGACTACGAAACTACTGCTTTACAAGAGCTAGAGGAAGAAACCGGAATAAAAGCAGAGAAAAATAATCTCGCCTTTATCCAAATGGTACGGAGTAAAACTTTTGATACAGCAACGAACAAAACCAATAATGTTGTAAGAGCAATTTACGCTTATCGCTACGACGGAGAAATAGAGGACTTAAAAATTGAAAAAGGTAAAGCGATTGGTTTTGAGTCGTGGCTGTTCGATAAACTTTTTAATATCTCAGATACGGACAAAAAGCGTTTTATCCCGTCAATCTTTGAAAAAGATAATTTAGAAATTTTTGCTAAAATGAAAAACCTCCTATGAAAATTTATGTTTTAGGTAGCACAACATTTATGAAAGAAATGGTTGACGCCAAAAATCGACTTTGCGCGTTGGGTTTTGACGGCTGGATACATCCGCATTATGAAGCGTTTGTACGCGGTGAGAAAAAAGAACATCTCGCTCGGTGGGAAAACGGTGAACGAGCCGCGCTCAAACGCGAAAATAATTATTTCCACGAACATTACAAACATATTCTTGAAAGCGACGCAGTTTTGATTGTGAATTGCGAAAAACATAACATTGCAAACTACATCGGTGGCAATGTGCTCATGGAAATGGGGCAAGCGTACGTCAATCACAAAAAGATATTTTTCCTGAATGGTATGCCGTCCGGATTGTCCTATATGGATGAAATTGAAGCAATGGACCAGATTTTACTAAATGGCGATTTAAGTAAAATCGGGTAGAATAAATTTGCGGCGAAAAATTTTTGGCCTCCCGCGAGGGCGCGGCGGAAGGGGGGTTCAAGGTGGGAATTCCGCCGCGCCCGAGCCTCCGCCGAACGAAGCGAGGCTGTCATCAGTTCCGTTCAAAAAAGGTTCGGATTTCGTCAAACAAACGCAATGGATACGCAAAATATCAGAAATTTCTCTATCATCGCACACATTGATCATGGCAAATCAACTTTGGCAGACAGATTTTTGGAATTGACCGGCACTATTGAAAAAAGAAAAATGCGCGAACAAGTCTTAGACCAAATGGATTTAGAACGCGAGAGAGGCATAACTATTAAGATGCAACCCGTGCGAATGAGCTATCAGCTATCAGTTATCAGCTATCAGCTGAACTTAATTGATACTCCAGGCCATATTGATTTCTCTTATGAAGTTTCTCGTGCCCTCAAGGCTGTTGAAGGCACCATTTTACTTGTTGATGCCACCCAAGGAGTGCAGGCACAAACAATTTCAACATTAGAGATGGCCAAAGAGTCAAATTTAGTCATTATTCCTGTTATTAATAAAATTGATTTATCCTCTGCAAGAATAGAAGAGACAAAAGAAGAAATTGAACATTTGTTAGGTCATAGTCAAATTCTTCAAGTTTCAGCCAAAACAGGAGAGGGTGTAGAGAGATTACTTGAAGAAATCATCAAGCGTGTTCCTCCGCCAGAATTTAAATATAAAGACAAAACACGAGCCTTGGTTTTTGATTTTGAATATTCTGATCATCAGGGCATGATTGTTTATGTGCGGATGATGGATGGAAAGATTAAAAAGGGCGACAATCTTTTTCTTTCTCAAGTTAAAGAAAGTTTTCTTGCTGCTGAAGTGGGTGTCTTTTCACCTCAAAGATCGGCCGCTGATTTTTTAAGCGCAGGTGAGATCGGTTATATTGTCACTAATATAAAAAAGCCAAGCGTGGCTGTGGTGGGTGATTCTGTTATCTCCAGTAATTCATTATCTGATAGACCCCCTTCTCTTCCAGGTTATAATCCTCCCAAACCAGTTGTATGGGCAAGCATTTATCCTGAATCCCAGGATGATTTTAACAATTTCAAGCGAGCACTTGAACGCTTGAGATTATCTGATAGTTCTCTTGCAATTGAAGAGGAATCAGGCGGCCCGCCAACCGGTGGATTGGGCAGGGGTTTTAGGTGCGGATTTTTAGGAATGCTTCATCTTGAGATTATTACTGAAAGATTAAAGAGAGAATTCAAACTCAAATTAATAATTGCCTCGCCGACCATCAATTATAAAATTCTTTTAGAGGACGGCTCTGAAAAAAATATTTATTCGCCTTCTTATTTTCCTGAAGAGCACTTGATAAATAAAATTTTTGAGACCTGGGCTGATATTCATATTATCACGCCTCCGGAAAAAATTAGCGCTATAATGCAGTTAGTCTATGATCATGAAGCTGAAATAGGCACAATCGAACAATTCGGAGATCATAGAATATTGATGAACGTCAAAATGCCCTTGAGGGAATTAATGAGAAATTTCTTTGAGGAATTAAAGAGTGTGACAGCTGGTTATGCTTCTTTAAACTATAAACTATTAGAGACTAGAGAGGTGCCGTCGAATAGAATTGTAAAATTAGATATATTAGTTGCTGAAGAATTAATTCCTGCATTTAGCAGGATTGTAAGCAGGCGATTGGTCCAGAAAGAGGCAGAGGAAATTGTGGAAAAATTGAGAAAAATCCTTCCACGCGCTCTTTTTGCAATCAAAATCCAGGCAAGATCAATGGGCAGAATATTATCTTCTAGGACTTTGCCTGCATTAAGAAAAGATGTAACTGGTTATCTTTATGGCGGTGATAGAACCAGGAAGATGAAATTATGGAAAAAACAACAAAAAGGGAAGAAACGTCTGAAAATGATGGGAAAAGTTAATATACCACATGAAGTATTTTTAAAGATGATCCAGCGTTGATTAGCGAATAAGGGGAATAATCAAAAATAGCAGCATGGCTATGACAGCAATGATACTGATAATGTTCCAAACCATCTGATGTTTCCGGCGCTGTTTTTTGGTAATCATAGATATATAATAAAATGGTAATGAGGACATTTCAACAAAAAAGGAAGCCAAGAATAAATTATTCATCACCATTTTTTCTTTTTCTCCTTTTAATTTTGGCGATTATTCTTTTGATCTCTACATCGAAAGTCTATTTTAAAAGCAAAAAAGCCGTAGAAAAAAATGAAGAAATAAAAAAGGCTATAGATGATCTCTCTAAAAGAAAATCGGAACTAGAAAAAGAAACTGCCAAATTAGAAACAGAAGAAGGAATAGATGAGGCAATCAGAGAAAAATTTGATGTCGTCAAACCAGGAGAAAGTGTTCTCAATATCATAAAAAAACAATTAGATGATGATAAGATAAAAGAAGAGAAAAACGAAGGTTTTTTCTTAAAGATTCGGCATTTTATTAAGAAAATATTTTGATTGACATTATTTTTGAATATTGATGAGCGATCATAGTTCAATGGTAGAACTTCTGATTCCCAATCAGAGAATGCGAGTTCGATTCTCGCTGGTCGCAAAAATAACGACTTGCGATGTTGTTAACATTTACAAATGTAGCAAATGCTTGAAAATGATAACATTTTAGATTAAATGACATAGCTGACATTCAATCGGCATCGTAAGTCGGTTTTTGGTTTTGTCTTGGATTTTGTTATAATATAATCAATGCTTGTTATATCGCAGCAAAATCTGGAGAAATTTTTAGGAGAACTTCGGGGAAAGTTTGATTTTTTTGAGCTAAAAAAGGAAGACACTCTGCCTTTTAAAAAATATTTTTTCCCGCCAATAGAAGAAACTCTAAAAATTGAAAAGAAAAAAATCAAAATTCCAGAAACTTCTGTTCTCCGGGATTTCATTCTTTATGGTCTTCCGTTTCCTGCCTTGGAAGCTTTGACTCAACTAGATGAAATAATGGAAAAGCCGAATAAGGATTATTACTATTTTCAAAGGAGAGAAAAGTCTATAGTTATTGGTAAAGTAGAAGAAAAAATAGATGTTGCTCCTGGAGGTGATATTGTTTTTGAGAAAATAAAAGACGACGTCTATAAAGTTTGGTCAGTAACAAAAAAGGGTAAAAATTTAATCAAGGATTATTTAAAAAATTTTGAGGAAGCCCAAGAAAAAAACGATAGCCTCCCGCAGATTCCCAAGGGTACCTCTCTCAGTGAATGGTCGCAATCTATGAGACAGTTACTCTTGGACGCAGAATTATTGGCCGATGCAGTGGAATGGTCAAGAAAACATAAAATTTGGGAGGAGTTGGCAGAAAAATGTCTTGGTTGCGGAATTTGCACTTATGTCTGTCCCTTATGCTATTGTTTTTCAATTGAGGATAGAATTGGTTTGGATGGCGTTTGTAGCCGATGCCGAAAATGGGACGCCTGCACTTTGCCAAATTTTTCAAAAATTGCCGGCGGCCATAGTTTTAGGCCAACCTTAAAAGAAAGATACTATAATTGGTTTTATCATAAATTTGTTCGGGCGTACCGTGAATATGGCAAATCTCAATGTGTAGGATGCGGACGATGTAAACATAATTGTCCGGCAGAAATTGATATTCAAGAAGTATTAACAAAAATTTTAGAAGATTACAAAAAAAGAATATGATAATAAAAAAAGCTATTTTGCCAGCAGCAGGATTTGGAACAAGATTTCTTCCTGCAACCAAGGCTCAACCAAAAGAGATGATGCCAGTGGTAGATAAACCGGCGATTCAGTATTTAGTGGAAGAAGCCGTTTACTCCGGAATTGAAGAAATAATTTTTATTACCGGCCGGGGGAAACACACCATTGAGGACCATTTTGATGTATCTTATGAATTAGAGGAAACGCTTGTTGAAAAAAATAAACATAATCTTTTGAAAGAAGTAAGAAAAATTTCCAAACTTGCTAAATTTGTCTATATCAGGCAACCAATGCCTTTGGGAGATGGTCATGCGGTTTTGCAAGCCAGGCATATCGCAGGAGAGGAACCAGTACTCATTCTTTTTGGAGATTGTGTTTATGACAGCAAAATTCCTGCCTCAAAACAACTCATAGAAACTTTTGAGAAATACAAAAGTAGTGTTATAGGATTAAGCAGAATTCCCAGAGAAGAAATATTTAGATTCGGAGTTATTGACGGAATTATGCTGGATGGAAAAAATATGGAGATAAAAAATATTATTGAAAAGCCTCGCCCTAAAAAAGCACCTTCTGATTTAGTGGCGGTGGGCAAATACATTATAACTCCGGAAGTTTTTCAAATTCTTTCTCAAATGTCTCACGGCAAATCAGGAGAAATCAGGTTAGCGGATGCTTTTGAAATAATGCTTTCTAAAAATCAGCCTATTTACGGAAGGATTCTTGAAGGCGAATGGCTGGATACAGGAGATAAGTTTAATTTTGTAAAAGCGACCATTTGTTTGGGCCTTAAACATCCGGAAATAAAAGATAAGTTAAGGAGTTATCTAAAAAACCTTAAAATTTAATTTATGCCGAACATCTATTTACCGACAATAGTAAAAATTACCAAAATTGAAGAGCACTCACCGACTGTTAAATTATTCAGATTGGAAAAGAAAAAGGGGGAGTTTGCAAAAAATGCAAATGGCCTTGTTTTTGTACCCGGCCAATTTGTCCTTGTGGGCAAAATCGGTTACGGCGAGGCACCATTTGGTCCTTGTTCATCTCCTTATGAAGATAAATATATTGAAATTGCAGTGCGTAAAACAGGCGCCGTAACAAACCATCTCCATTCATTAAAAGAAAAAGAAGAAATCGCTTTGCGCGGACCTTATGGCAAGGGCTTTCCCTTGGATTTTATAGAAGGAAAAGACCTTGTGGCAGTAACAGGCGGATGCGGTATTCCGCCAATCGCTTCTTTAATGGAATACATCATCAAGAATAACATCAAGAATAAAGAAAAATTCGGCAGAATTTATCTTCTTTACGGCGCAAGAAGTCCTGAAGAGATTTTAATGAAAAATAAAATAGAGGAATGGAAAAAAGAAGGAATCAATATTATTCTTACGATTGATAAGCCAGCCCCCGGTTGGAATGGCCACATTGGTTTTGTAACAGATTTAGTAAAAGAAATAAAAATTGATGAGGCTAATGCCTGCGCTACAATGTGCGGTCCGGGTCCGATGATGGATGCTCTGGAAAAAGTTTTGCGTCCCTTGGGTATTTCTGACCGAAGAATTTTTGTTTCCATGGAGAGAAAAATGCAGTGCGGCATAGGCAAGTGCCAGCATTGCACCACTGGCGACAAATATGTCTGCCTAGACGGCCCGGTATTTTATTATGACCAAATAGACAAAAATTGGGATTGAGTTAGTAGTCAGTCCTGAGTCTTGAGTCCTGAGTCGTTAGACATTTTATATTTATGAAACAATATCAAGAAAAAATAATAAAAATTTTGGAAAAAAAGGGGCAAGAATTTTTAAATAAACCATATAAGGAAATAGATTTTTTTAAAGATGATAAAAAAACAGAGAAAGAAATTAAAAACAGGGCGAATAAATTACTTAATAATCTTAAAATATATCCTCATGCATTTGTTTTGGCGTGTATTATGGATAGTATGATAAATGCCGAAGAAGCATGGCTTATTCCTTATAAAGTTTCAAAACAAATTAATGGATTTGGATTTGTAAAACTTTCTAAATTGGGCAAAAAAGAAATAAAACAAATATTTAAAAAAGAAAAAGTGCCAAGATTTTGGAAAAGAAAGGCAGAATATTTTTACAATGCAATTCAAAAGATTAAAAAAGATTATGATAGCGATGCATCAAAAATTTGGAAAGACAATCCAACAAGTTGTGTTGTGGTAAAAAGATTTCTAGAATTTGATGGAGTTGGCAGAAAAATTGCCACTATGGCGACAAATATTTTATACAGGAATTTTAAGATAAAAATGAAAGATAATCATTGCATAGATGTTTCTCCCGATAGACAAGTTAAAAGGGTATTTGAAAGAACTGGTTTTATACCTAAAAACGCTAGCGATGATGAATTAATGTATTGTACTAGAGAATTAGGTCCAGAATATCCCGGTATTTTTGATTTGCCAGTTTGGGAAATTGGAAGGAAGTATTGTCATCCTAAGAACCCTGAATGTATAAAGTGTTATTTAAACAATTATTGTCCAAAAATTTTATCTGATTGCTCAAGACCCAAGACGTAAGACTATTTTTTATGCACCGATTCGCAAAACTAGATGTTTATCAAAAGGCTCTGAAATTTACCAGTAAAGTTTATAAGTTTTCAAATCTTTTGCCCGAAAGTGAAAAATTCGGAATTATAAGTCAATTAAGAAGAGCTACAACAAGTATAGTGTTGAATATTGCTGAAGGTTCCGGTAGCGGATCCGACACTGAATTTAAAAGATTTCTTAGAATATCATTGCGTTCTGGATATGAAGTTAATTCAATTTTTGATATTATAAAAGAGTTGAAATTAATAAAAATAGAAACCGTTGATAAATTGAAAGAAGAATTAAATGAAATTACAGCTATGATTTCTGGATTGATTAAATCATTAAATAATAAATAGCTTATGACTCAAGACTCAAGACTCAAGACTCCAAGGGTAGCCATCTATGATTTTACAGATTGCGAGGGATGCGAAGTGAAGCTTGTTTCTTTGCGCGAGCGCTTGCTTCAGATTGAAAACAAAATAGATATCGTTAATTGGCGGCTGGGCCAAGAAAGATTTGAACCCGGACCTTATGACATCGCGATTATTGAAGGTACGCCAATAACAGATTATGAGATAAGATTATTAAAAGATTTGCGCGAAAATTCAAAAATTTTAGTTGCCTTCGGTGCTTGTGCTGCCTTAGGCGGAATTCCGGCTATAATACCGGAAAAAAACAGAAAGATGTGGTATGAAAAAATTTATTCCGCACAATATCGGCCGAGAGGAATTGACGCAGTGTCTCTAAGCACCTATGTTCAGGTGGATTTTTCAATCCATGGTTGTCCTGTTGATGAAGACGAAGTTGTCAGAGTTGTTGAAGAATTATTATCAGGCAAGACTCCATCTTATCGCGGATATTCTGTTTGCTTTGAATGCAAGATAGCAGGAAATAAATGCAGGATTGTTGATGAGAAAAAACCCTGCCTAGGGCCGATAACGCAGGACGGATGCAAAGCAATATGTATTTCCGGCGGCTCTCCTTGTTACGGATGTTTTGGCATTCGCGAACAAGCCAATATCCCAGCCCTTTTAAAAATTTTTGAAAAAATTACTGATAAACAAGAAATTGAACATTATCTCAGTATGTTCCATAAAAGAAGTAAAGAAATAAAATCATGAAAATTACTGATAATTTTTTAAAAAGAATTCAAAATATTCATTTTATTGGCATTGGAGGTATTGGAATATCGGCCATTGCCAGAATGATGCTAATGCAAGGCAAGAAAATAAGCGGGTCGGATAAAGACAAGTCAATTATCACTAAAGAATTAAAAAATCTCGGGGCAAAAATCTACAAAAGCCATTCTGACCTAAACCTTGTTTGGGACACAGATTTAGTAGTCTATACAACGGCGATCTCTGATAATAATCCAGAGCTAAAAAGAGCTAGAAAATTAACGATCCCAATACTTTCTTATCCGGAGATCCTCGGGGTAGTTTCAAAAAACAAATTTACCATTGCTGTTTCAGGTAGTCATGGCAAAACGACAACCACTGCAATGATTGGCAAAATTTTGCTTGATATGAAACTTGATCCAACGATTATCCTTGGAAGTTTGCTAAAGGATTTAAAAACAAATCTAGTTGTTGGAAAGAGTAAATATTTTGTTTGCGAAGCCTGCGAATATAAAAAGGCCTTTTTAAACTTAAATCCTAAAATAATTATTATTACCAATATTGATAATGATCATCTGGATTATTATAAAAATCTGACAAATATCCAGAATGCCTTTTCTCAATTTGCAGCAAGATTGGGGAAAAGAGATTTTTTAGTTTATAATAGCAAAGATAAAAATTCTACCTCTGTCGTTAAAAGAGTCAATTGCAGAAAAGTTGATTATTCCAAGATAATGCTTCCTAAAAATTTTAAATTAAAAATTGCCGGAAATCATAATCTTGAAAATGCTCAAGCAGCTTTAGCCGTTGCTAAGATACTGAAAATCAATCCCTTGACCGCGCTCGGGGCCCTCAAGGGGTTTAGCGGCACTTGGCGGAGATTTGATTACAAGGGAAAAACAAAAAAGGGGGCATTAGTTTATGATGACTACGCTCATCATCCCACAGAAATTCAAGCAACTCTGGGTGCTTTCCGCGAAAAATTTGCAAATAGAAAAATCTGGTGCGTTTTTCAACCCCATCTGTTTTCTAGAACTAAATTACTAATGAATGATTTTGCAAAAAGTTTTAATGATGCGGATTATCTAATTATCACAGATATCTATGCAGCCAGAGAAAGGAATGTCTATAAAATCAATTCCGGTGATCTGATTAAAAAAACAAAAAATTACCACAGTGATGCCATCTATATAAAATCTTTCAGTCAGATAGAAAAAGTATTAAAGAAAAATATGCGGCCAGGGGATGTATTAATAACAATGGGAGCCGGTGATATTTTTAAAATAGGAGAAAATTTGTTAAGATAAAATCAATGGCAATCACTAGTGAATTTATTGCAAAAATTGAAGGACACGGAAGTTTGAAAATTGATTGGGAGAAAGAAATAGTTAAATTGCATATTCATGAAGGAGAACGGCTTTTTGAAGGAATTCTGGTTGGCAGGACTGCTGAAGAGGCACATTGGATCACTCCAAGAATCTGCGGTGTGTGTCCAATAGCGCATAATCTTGCATCGCTGGCAGCAGTTGAAGATGCATACGACATAGAAATAACCGAAACTCCCAGACTATTAAGGGATTTAATGATGAGAGGACAAATGATACAAAGTCACATCTTGCATCTTTTTTTCCTTGCCTTGCCAGATTATCTAGGTATAGACAGGGGAACGGAATTGGCGCAAAAAGATCCAGATTCTTTTGCCAAGGCCTTGGCTTTAAAAGAATTAGGAGATGAAATTGCCTATACAATAGCAGGTAGAAATGTTCATCCTACTAGGACAACCATTGGCGGTTTTCATAAAATTCCCTCTAAAGAAGAATTGGAAAAATTATTGAAAAAACTTGAAGCAACCAGAAGAACTAGTCAATGGGTTGCTGATTTCTGCTCTAAACTGGACTACCCTGAATTAAAAGTTGATTTTGAATTAGTAGCACAGGAGGGTGGCGAAATTCTCTCCAGTAAAAAGGAAAAAGTTCCAATAAAAGAATATAAGATCAATATTCAAGAAGAGTTAAGAGAAAGTTCTACTGCGAAATTCGGGAAATTCCGCAATAAAGAAATGATGGTTGGTTCTTTGGCCAGATTGGCTTTAAACGGGAAAAGGGAAAAATACGACATAGATTTTGAAAATCCTTTCCATAATAATATTGCGCAGGCGATAGAAGTAGAAAAATTCCATAAAGAGGCGATTGGTATTATTGATAAATTACTTCATATGGATATGGTTTTGGAACCGTTTGTCCCGACCCTACGGGTCGGTGATTCACCGACCCGTAGGGTCGGTTTGGGGGCAATTGAAGCGCCAAGGGGTGGGCTTTATCACGAAATCCATCTTGATGAGAATAGTGTTATTACTTATGCCAATATTATCACACCAACTGTCCAAAATCTAACTTCTATTGAAAAAAGCGCTCAGGCTTTAATTGATCAGACAAAAGACAAAGAACAAAAAGAGCGCGAACGGCTTTTAAATATGCTCATCCGCGCTTACGATCCTTGCATTACCTGTTCGGTTCATTAAGATTTTCCAATTAACCAATAGTGATGAAAAGAGATGCGGTCACCCTCTTTGATATTCTTGCCGATAGATCCCAAAAAATTTATTTTTGACAATTTTTTTGCACGTGTTTTAATAATCAAAACATTTTTTCTCTGATCAATTTTTTTTACGATTCCCTTTTTGACTCTACAAAAAGGCGGTGCAAACAAATTATGAAATTTAAAGACATATCTAGAAACAGTCTCGTAAGATAAAGGACGGCTATTATTTTTTTTAGCAATTTGTAGAAGTATTGGCCAGGCAGTTTTGAGTTCTGTAGGAATTTCTTTTTCTATTATCTGCCCCTGCGAGAAATTTCCCTCTAGATATCTTTTTACTCTTTTGGCAAAACGTTGACTTCCGCAAAGATTATTATTTAAGGGGCCAAATGCGAATAATAACAGTAAATACAGTCCTTTTTTCATCTCTTTCTGAATCCTTTCTTTTTTAAGGTACTATTTTCGTGCAATAATTTGAATATTTTTTCAGCTTCTTCTAGTATTACTTTATTTACGGCTATATCTTTATGGACCAGGACATAATCTCCTATTTGAGGATCTTTTATTAAAACTAAATCAACTTCATGAGTATAATGGTCTGATTCTACGATCGCTTTTTTGCCGTTAATTTTTATGATTCTGTAGGGTTTGGCGACGCACATACTGATTTGAATTTTAGATCAAATCTCTGTATAATGCAACATATGTCCACTGGGAAAAAAGTAATTATTTATTCAACGCCGTTTTGTGTATATTGCCAGACGGCAAAAGAATTTTTCAAGAAACATAATATTGATTACCTTGAATATGATATTTCTGTGGATACGGCCAAAAGGGAAGAAATGATAAAAAAGACTGGCTATATGGCTGTTCCAGTTATTGAGATAGAGAATGAGATAATTATGGGCTTTGACAAGCAGAAAATATCTCAGCTATTGGGGATTTAAGTTTTGCTCTATTCTTGAAATAGCGCGAACCGTTTTCGCCGCCGCAGGCGGCGAGGAAGTGCTGTATTCTGAAAATAGTTCGAACCGCTTTGAAGGCTTTAAATGGACGTTTGATATTCCAAATTGCCAGCGAGTGGTAAGATTTTTGAGGTTTCTTCTTGTTGCTTTTATTTATATTTTTTGTATTATTAAAACCAATGTATCTTAATGGTCGTTTAATGAATTAGTAGAGATTATTATTAACTATAAAAAGCATGAAGAATAAAATATTGGCTTTAGTTTTAATAGGATTTTTGGGGGTATATCTGGTCCCGACATTTTTAGCAAACGCTAACAATAGTCAGGGTCAAGACCACAGGGCTTATCCAGAATTCAAGTCATTGCCCGCCACGGATGTGGAAATTGTTAAAAAAGCAACTTTGCCAGGCAAAGGCAAACCCGCCAAGCCAGGCAAACCACCCGCAGAACCATCAACTTATGCCACTGGTGTTTTGGGCCAACCATTACCAGAAGGAGGCATAAGATACGCCATAGTTGTCGGTATTGCCAATTATCCAGGTACTGCTAATGACTTAAAATATCCAGACGAAGATGCCAATGCAATATTTGATGTTTTAACTACTAAATACGGATTCTCGTCAGACAATATCCGTTTATTGGTTGACGCAGGCGATGGTCCAACAGAAGCAGTTCCAACAAACGCCACTGCTCAAAAGATTCAAGAAGCCATTTTAGAAATTAAAGGATTAGCAACGACAAATGACGAAGTGGTTTTCTTTTATTCTGGTCATGGCGGTAAAGGTATAGCCGATGACGGTGATACAGAAAAAAAAGATGAATCAATTATTGTGCACGATGGCGAAAGTGCACTTCACTTTTGGGATGGTCAGTTAGCAACTCTGTTTAGCGGTTTTTCCACTTCCAGAATTGTTTTTATCTTTGATTCTTGCGTTGCTGGCGGTATGACCGATTTAGCAAAAACTGGCAGAATTATAAACATGGCAACGGAAGAATCAGGCAGATTTGAATCTGCTTATGAATTTGACTCTCTCGGTTATGGAGAATTTACTTATTATTTCGTGGTTCAAGGCATGAATGGATTGGCAGACACTAGTATCACAGATGGCTATATTACAACTGAAGAAGCATTTGATTACGCAAAAGCCAATACCGTTTCCGACCACCCAACGATTAGCGATAAATTTACAGATGACCTGTTGCTGTAATTTAAATCTCTAGAAATTCCACAACAAAGCCCCGTTTTTGATGACGGGGTTTTGTATTTTGATTATCGTTTATTGTTTACCGCCTAAATTGTGGAAAAAATCCACAAAATTAAAAGAAGAGCCAGAGGGATTGTCTTTAGACAGATAACCGCTTTTATTAAAATCAAACTGGCAAGTTTTTTCTCGCTATTGGATTATCAAACGCCAAGTATTATGTGGACAATCTGGCCGAAAATGTTCGGCGAGGGATTGAAAAATCGCCTCATCCCGCGAAGCGGGATATTTTGCGCGAAAAATTGGAACGAACCACCTCATTTCCGAAAAAATTGTGTCGTGGGATTTTGTCCCGCCGTTTGATTTTGCCGCACAATTCCTTGCGAGCCGCGCCGCGAGGCGCGGCGAGCAAACCTCCCCGTTCACAGCGAGAAATTTGACAAATCCTGTTTGGTGCTCGTTTTTGGAAAAATTCGAACGTATTTCAAAGAAAATTCGTAATGTGTTAGCTCGCCCCGCTTCGCGGGGCTCGCAACTCCAGCGCGGCGCCCTCACCCGCCGCGCTTCCGTTATTTTTTTCGCGCGCGATTTTTTCTCTCGCTTTGCTCGAGCAAGGAAAAGATTTTATAGTGTCCTTGCCCCGCCCGCCCGTGCACGGACACGGAAACTCCCATGGTTTAAGCAGTAACGATGTCCAACCAAATTTTGTTAAATCTTTCTCGTTCGACTTCTGTTACCACAGATACTATTTTACCCGATTCTGAAATGGTTTCGTATAACCAACCGTCCTTTAATTCCATTCTCAAAGGAAGCCGCTCAATTTTAACACCATCCCAACCCAATGCAACAGCGCATGCTAACGGATCATGCTGGAAGTTAATAATATCCTTTGGCAAACCACTACATGTTTTTCCATATTTATTCTCATTGTCGTAGTCTCTTGCAAAAATCTGTGCTTGTTTTGCTATCAGCTTCCCCACTGGTCCAGATTTTTCCAGTTGTGATAAATAGGATTTGCGTAGAGCAGTCTCGATTGTTACAGCTAATGGAATAAGTGTGGGGTTAAAATTCTCAAAAATATATTTGGCGGAACTAATATCCAATTGGACATTGTAATCCATGTTGTTACCCCATCTCGGAAAACCATCTCTGGGCGGATAAATAAATCCTCCCATTAGAAAAAGTTTTGCCCTGTTTAGCAATCCAGGATATTTTTTGTCCAATAATACAAAATTAGTAAATGGGCCAATTCCAACAATTACTGCGCCCTGTTCTATACTGTTTTTCAATAATTCAATGGCATTATCGACTGGACCGATCAATGGACTGATTGGTTCTGGCCAATATAAGTTTTCGGGCGGATAACCCGGTTTATAACGATAGTATCCAGAAGAAACGTCTGTTCCGGCAGCTACAGGTATTTCCTCTCTTCCTGCAATTTTCAAAATATACTTAGCATATCCCGCTCGCTTACCATTATCTTCTGCGGTTGTGGTAATTCCAGTGATTTCTAACTGCTTCCATTTTAGAATCATTGCAAGCGCACATAAATCATCAATGTCTCCACCAATATCGGTGTCTAAATGAATTTTATTTTGCATACTATTGGGAAATTCTATTTTGTTTTATTAAATGAGTAGCTTAAAACTTCTTCTTTTCCCCCACGGACAAATTTTACGGTGCCTGGTTTATATGCTTCCAAACAATTATGTCCGTCCAAGTGGTCAATCTCATGAAGAAAAAGCCTAGTTTGTTTTTCGTCTGCATCAATTGTGTGCACCTCGCCTTTTAGATCGCGATAAGAAAATCTACCTTTCCACGGACGACTTACTTCCCCAATTAATAAAGTTCCAACTGAGATACAGGATTCCCAATAACTTCCTTCCCCTTCCGTGCTAATAATTTCTGGATTTACAAAAACCTCCGGTTCCTCGCCCAACCAAACAGCAATCATCCGTCTTGGAATTCCTATCTGATTTGCTGCTAAACCTCGTCCCATACCGGCTTTTGCCCGATATTTTTTAAGGGTATCAACAAGAGCTTCGCTTATTTCCGACATTTCTTTGCTCCCAAATTCATCTTCACTAAATGCAATACATCGTTGCTTTAGTACTTCATCGCCTATAAACCGTATTGGTAAATTTTCAGCAATCCAGCGGGCGAGGTCAATGTCATCTAAAATTTCTGAATCATTATGTAATTGTTCTTGTATTGCCATAAATTATCTCTAATTATACTAATTTTCAAACAATTTGAGTAGGTAGTCATTGTTTTTCTTTTGAGAATTTTGTATATTGAAGATGTAGTCAGTATTATTCCTTGCGATTTTTAATGGCCGTCTCGGACAGAACCGCAAGGAACTGACTACAACCGGGGCGGCCATTTAAGTTAATAAAAAGTTCTTTAAAATTTTTGCGTTTTTCTTTGTTCCGCTTTCAGCGGAATGTTCGAGCCGACTTTTTCGGAAGCGCGGCGGGTGGGGGCGCCGCGCTGGAGTTGCGAGCCCCGCGAAGCGGGGCGAGCTAACACATTACGAATTTTCTTTGAAATACGTTCGAATTTTTCCAAAAACGAGCACCATTTGGGAAATGGCGAAATCGTTGGGTACGACGTAAGCTCTGACGCCGCCCGATGCGAGCGCCGCAAAGGGAAAATTCAAGTCCGCCAAGAGCCGCCGTAAAAAAAGAACGAAGAAAAACGCAAAAATTATGTCTTTCTTAAAAGAAAGACGCTCGCTATCGCGAGTTTAAAGAACTTTTAAGAAAACAAGTATGATCAAATATATTGCCTATTGTAGAAAATCAACCGATGAAAAAGATAAACAAGTTTTGTCTATTGAGGCGCAAATTGCCGAACTCAAGGAGTTTGCTAAAAGAGAAAATTTAACTATTTCTGAATTTATCACCGAAGCCAAAACAGCCAAAATTCCCGGACGAGAGCAGTTTGAAATTGTCCTCAAGAAAATCGAACGAGGAGAAGCTAATGGAATTTTAAGTTGGCACCCGGATCGTTTGGCCAGAAATTCCATTGACGGTGGAAAAGTTATCTATCTTCTCGATACCGGCAAACTCCTAGATTTAAAATTCCCCTCATTTTGGTTTGAGTCAACTCCACAAGGTAAGTTTATGCTCTCAATCGCGTTTGGCCAGAGCAAGTATTATGTAGACAATTTATCTGAAAATGTTAAGCGAGGGAACAGGCAAAAACTCCGAAACGGAGTTTGGCCAAGTAAGGCCCCGTATGGCTATATCAACAATCCTAAAACGAGGGGAATAGATGTTGATCCAGAATTGTCAAAAGTTGTTAAAAAAGCATTCCAGCTTTTTGCTGAAGGTGGAAAATCGTTTGTTGAGATTTCTAATTTCCTCTATAAGTTTAGAATCAGAAAACTTGACGGTAAACCCGTCAAAGTAGATCAGGCCAAAAACATGCTCAGGAACAAATTCTACTTAGGCATCATGAATTATGCCGGAGAATTATCAAGGAACCCATAAAACCTTTATCAGCAAAAAGCTGTTTGATGAAGTTCAAAAACAAATCGAGAAAATAGAAAAACCCAGAAACAAAGGACATGACTTTGCTTTTTCCGGTTTGGCGAAATGCGGCGAATGCGGCGCCGCAATCACGGCGGAAGCTCATACCAAGATTTATCCCAAAACCAGAGGCGCGGTTGAATATGTTTACTACCGTTGCACTAAAAAGTTAAAATCCTGTAATCAAAAATATGTTTCTGAACAAAACCTTGAAGAACAATTAAGACAAATTGTCCGTGATTGCGGCTTGCATGAGGATTGGGAATCTTATTTTGAAAAATGAATTGTCGAAGCCGAAGAAAAAGATAAACAAGAGAGTGAAACTGAAATCAAAAAACTTGATTCTGAAATTCAAGAAACCGAAGTTAAGCTCAATCGTCTTCTCGACGGCTATCTTGACCAAGTTATAGAGCCAGAAATCTACAAACAGAAAAAGAATGAATTATTTGAAGAAAAGTTGCGTTTGACACAGAAAAAATCGCAAATTGAGAAAAACGGCAACTCTTGGCTCGAACTAGTTAGAGAATTCGTTAATTGCGCTCTACGAGCGCAAAAAATCGCGCGCGAAAAAGATAATTGCCATGATTTGTCAATCATGGCAAAAAAAGTCGGCTCGAACTATTCTTTATTTAATCGGCGGCTCTCGGCGGACTTGAATTTTCCCTTTGCGGCGCTCGCATCGGGCGGCGTCAGAGCTTACGCCGTACCCAACGATTTCGCCATTTCCCAAATGGTGCCCTATCTTTGAAAATGCGCGAACCTTCTTTGAGCGAAACGCCTGCGGCGTTTCGCAAAATCCCAAACCGCTCGGGCGGCGCGGGAAGGAAAGGGGGTGAGGGGGACAGGAATTCCCGCGCCGCCCTCGCTTCGGAAAGTTTGCGCCGACAATTGCGAAAACAAAACAAATACAAGTAAATAATAGCTGAAAGAATTTGTTTTCGCAATCATTTGTTCGTTGAAATTTTGAAAAAGAAATAGGGGCTCACCTTAGTATGACCCCAATTTCCTAGACACTGGTCGTGTATCCACATTATCAGTGTTTTTAGTTAAAATCGGGGTATATGAGAAAAAGAAATACATTATCAAAGGAGGTAAAAGACCAGATAATTGATAGGATAAAAAATCAAGGAGTGAGCGTTTCCGAAGCGGCGCAAGAACACGGAGTGGCCACGAATACCATCTATGGTTGGCTTTCAAAGAAAGTGGAAGGCAACCCCAGTATCATAGAAGTAGTAAAGCTAAGGAAAGAAAATCAGGCCCTTAAGGAGTTGGTGGGAGATATTACTCTTCAACTTTCCAAATCCCAAAAAAAGATTTGATTGAGAAGAACAGCAAATTCAGCAAATCTCAATTAGCCAGAATCTTTGGCGTCTCCAGACAATTTCTCTATTACAGACACATAAAGAGAATCAAAGATTGGAATATTAAGATTAAGATTGAACAAGTGCTGCATGATTTTCCTTCTTACGGATATCGTCGGATAGCCAAACATCTTAAGATGAACAGAAAACCAGTTCAAAGAGTAATGAAGCTGTTTGACATGAAAGCCTATCGCCGCAGAGGCAGAAAATTCAGGAAAAACAAAGATAAATCAGCAATCAATTATTCCAACCTGTTACTGGAAAGGATTCCGCTATACCCAAACAATATCTGGGCTACTGATTTTACTTACATCTGGTTTAAAGACAGATTCATTTATCTTTGCACGGTCATTGATTTATTCGCTAGAACAATAGTCGGCTTCAGTGTTTCAGTTAATCATGATAGATGGTTAGTAACCACCGCCTTCTTGGATGCCCTAAGACATAATCCGAGACCGGAAATTCTTCACAGCGATCATGGCAAAGAATATACTTCTAGAGATTATGATAATCTGGTTAAAGAATTTAATATTATTAGGTCAATGTCCAGACTTGCGTAATATCCCAATACCTTGGAATCACCTAGGGTAAGATTTATGTATATGGCATACACAACAAACCCAAGGCTTCCCAAGGTAAGAATGGAAGCAGTGAGATTAGTTAAATATCGCGGTTGGAGCA